>DWYT01000110.1 GCA_019118545.1 Candidatus Mediterraneibacter merdavium
AATTTGGATATGAAAAAGAGCAACAAAATGAAGAAAAAATCACTGCTGATCTGAATGATCTGAACGAAAAATATATTTTTTTTAAAAAGTATTGACAGAAAATCTAGGGATGAGTATAGTGTGTATAGTAATACCAAAGGACAGACAATGGAGTGAGGTATGAAGAAGAAGAGACGCCCGGGCGGGAACAGCGGCCGGGAAGAAGGATATACTCTTGAGATCATAGAGGAAGACTCCTTTGAAGAAGAAAAAGAAGAGGAAGGGGTTTCCCCGGATAAGAAGATAAAGAAGAAATCGCGTTTGAAGAGATGGCAGAAAGTATGTATCGGCGTGGCAGCCGTCTTGATAGTGCTGATCGGCGGTCTGGCAGGCAGCTTCATGTATCTGAGAGCCAAAGGTGAGAAGAACCTGAAAGTGCAGGTGTCGGAGGCTCAGGATGATGAGAGCGCGAGAGAAGGCATTTTTATTACATATAATGGAAAAGAATATCAGTACAATGAGAATATTATTAATTTTCTCTGCCTTGGCATAGACAAGGATATCCCCATTGAGCAGAAGCGCGATACAGGGAGCGAAGGACTTGCGGACGCGGTGCTGCTGGTCAGTGTGGACGTGGAGGATAATCTTATCAGCCTGCTTGCTATACCAAGGGATACGATCGTTCCGGTGAAGGTGCAGGACGCACAGGGAAATTTTGTGCGTACGGAGAACGGGCAGATCACTCTCCAGTATGCGTATGGAAAGACTGCGGAGGACAGTTGCGAGCTGATGTTGGACGCAGTGTCGAACCTGTTGTACAAGGTGCCGATCCAGCGGTATTGTTCCATCAACTTTCAGGCAGTGCCTACGCTGAACGACGCAATTGGCGGCGTGGATGTGGAGGTTCTGGAGGATATATGGGGCGAACACTGCACCTTGTATCAGGGTACGGTGGCGCACCTCGACGGATATGAGGCGCTTGATTATATCAGATGGCGCGCCGAGTGGGAGGCCGGGAGCAGCATGACCCGGTTAGAGCGTCAGAAGCAGTATATGAGCAATTATTTCGCGCAGGCCAAGGAGGCGGTAAAGAGTGATCTCACGCTTCCGGTAAGAGTGTTCGGGGAACTGAGCGGGAATATGTGTACGAATGTGACTGTGGAGGATATCTCATACCTTGTGCCAGAGCTTCTGGATATCTCGCTGGACATGGAGAACATCGCCATGATTCCCGGGGAAGTATATCAACCGGGTGAGTATGAAGAATACTATGTGTATGAGGAAGAGTTAAAACAACTTGTGGTCAATATGTTCTATGAAGAGGTTGCCCCGGAGACAGAAAATGCCGGGGACACGCAGAACGGCGCAGAGTCAGAAAACACTGAGAGCGGACAGAGCGGCGCAGCAGCAGAGAACAGTGGGGAAGCGCAGAGCGGAGACGCGCAGGGACAGACGGCAGATCCGCAAATATAATAAGACGATAGCAGGAGAAGAATATGGAGAATCAAAGACAGGGAGAGAATAAAAAGATCAAGATTATCTTGATTGTCGTTGTGGCGTGTATTGTGCTCATTGGAGCGGGCGTCGGAGCTTGGATGTATCTGGGCGGGACAAAGGAAGAGGAGCCGCAGCAGGCAGATCCCATAGAGGCTCAGGCAGCCTATGAGACGATGCAGGAGGAGGTTGTCACAGACAACGACGATCCTATGTATCGTGAGATTGATTTTGACGCGCTGAAGGAGAGGAACCCAGACGTGTATGCTTGGATCTGGATTCCGGGCACCAATATCGATTATCCGATTCTGCAGAGCACAGTGGAGGCGGATGATTATTATCTGAATACAACCATTGACGGTCAGTACGGACTTCCGGGTTCGATCTATACGGAAAAGTATAATTCCCAGTATTTTACTGACCCGGTGACTGTTGTGTATGGTCACGAACTAAAAGACGGGACAATGTTCTCGGAGCTTCACAAATACGAAGACAAGGCATTTTTTGACCAATATCCGTATATCTATATTTACCAGCCGGGACTTGCGCTCAAGTACCAGATATTTGCGGCAGTGTCTTTTGACGACAGATATATCCTCGGCAGCTATAACTTCATGGATACGAATGATTTTCAGAAATATCTGGATGAATTGCTGAACTCCATCAACGGCAATGTAAACCGTGATGTGTATGTGGCTCAGGAGACAACAATCCTGACGTTATCCACGTGTATCAGCGCGTACCCTGACCAGAGATGGCTTGTAAACGGCGCAGTGGTAGACTTCTATCAGCCGGAGGCAGCTCAGGCGGAGGGCACACAGGCTGACGATGCCCAGACAGAGGAAACTCAGGGAGAATAGACTTAAGACGAGAGGACAGGAAGTAAGAAAACAATGGTATTAAGGCCCATCCTCATTGGAGACGGCTTTAATATATATCACACAAAGTAACAGAGGGAAGGAGAAAGATAAGAAATGAACAAGAAAATCAAAAAAGCGGCAGCTATTGTCGCTGCAGCAGTGCTCTGCCTGAGCATGAGCATGTCTGTATTCGCAGCAGAGAGTCCGTCAGATCCGGATATCAACACTCCTGTAGAGGATCAGCCACAGACTGAGCCTTACTGGGCATGGGGAACTGGAAAAGACGCTAACGGAAACACAGTGACAGTAAACAGCACTCAGGTTTCAGCAGAGGTTGAGAAGGTATTAAAGGATGAAGCGGCTGTTAAGGATATGCTCACAGACGCTGGATATGCAGTACCGGAGAACAGCTCTGTTGTCCTTCTTGGAATGGGCGACTTCAAGCTGGCTGACCCGACTCAGGATGTTTCTGCAGGTGTTGACATG
The DNA here is from genome assembly GCA_019118545.1 of Candidatus Mediterraneibacter merdavium. Taxonomy (GTDB): domain Bacteria; phylum Bacillota; class Clostridia; order Lachnospirales; family Lachnospiraceae; genus Mediterraneibacter; species Mediterraneibacter merdavium. Next base: position 2,820 of record DWYT01000110.1, read on the forward strand.
ACATTCATGCTTGGATCTGAGTATACATCAAACGCAGACAATTTAAAGGATCTCAATGATGGAGATATCGTTTACCTGCTTCACCAGAAGGCAGACGGAACATGGGAAGTCATTGAAGGATCAGTTTATGTAACAGCATATGGCGAGTACATGGTTAAAGCTACAATGACAGGCTTCTCACCGATCGGCTTCATCAAAGTAATGTCAAACGGCGATGTTGTTGTTCTGGATAAGAATGAGAACGTTGTATCAAGTGCTAATACAAGCACAGGAACTACAGTTAAGACATCTCCGAAGACAGGAGAGTAAGACATTGCGCCGCAATATTAAGCGGCTTACAAAGTAAGACAGATTAATAGCGGCTGTTGATTTGTGTGATGCGGAAACCCCTTTTGCCTCAGACAGGCTAAGGGGTTTTCTGTCGTTTATATCACAGCGGGAGGAGAAGACTATGAAAGCCATAAGAAGATACGAGGGGGCGCTGATGTGGCTGCTCCTTATTTTTATGATCGTATATCCTTTCATCATGGGGTTCCGCGTAGAGGAACTCTCAGGGATTGCAGAGACATATTTTGCAAAGAAAACAGGGTACTCGGTCGATATCTTCCAGTATTACAAAGAGGTCGCGCTGATCGTCTTTTCCGTCGTACTTGCGGTTCTTCTCTGTGTTGGGGCCGCGCTTGCATCGGTTATGGAGGAAAAGCTCCCCGGCAGATACCGGATTGACGGGAAGGTGCTTGGCCTTACAGGTGTGTTTCTCCTTCTGAATATAGTCTCCAGTATACAGGGGGGGGGGGATACAATGAGTATGCCCTCATGGGACTTTTCCTCGATTACGAAGGACTTGCCGCCCTCACCGGGTATGCGGTTCTCTTCCTTGCGGGGTATATTCTGCTTGGCAGCGGAAGGGGCATGAGTGCCGCTCTCGCCGGGATCAGGGGACTGACTGTACTGATCCTCATAGGGGCATGTGCGGAGTGTGTGGCAGGGCCGGCCTTTAATATCAGAGAGGTTGCTCTGGCACTGACGCCGGAGCGGTACGTGCATCTGCTGGACAATATCTGGGTGGACTACCATGGCAGTCTTGCCCTGACTTTCTCCAATCCGGGGTATTTTGGCGGAGTGTGCGCACTTTTGTGCCCTGTTCTATACGGCGTCTCCCTCATGGGAAAGAGGCGTCTGCTGTGCGCCTTTGATTCGGTTCTTGCGGGCGGACTCTTCTTCTGCATTGTCATGTCCGGCTCGTCAGGAGCGATGTACGCGGCTGTGGCAGCTCTGGCTGCGGAGACCGCATACATCGTGTGGGTGAAACGGCATCTGGCCAAGTACTGGGCCGTATTGGCGGCAGCGGGGGCAGCGGCGGTGTTCTTTCTTGTCATGGGGAATACACAGATCATGGATGGCGAGTCCGCAGCGGCGCGCCTTGGCGGTTCGGTCGTGAACAGCCAGTATACAAAAGGGGAGAGCGTGTTTACCGTGGATGCGATCACGCTGACAGACGGGGAACTGTGCATCGAATCCGGGGAGAGAACGCTGAACGTATGCGTGAAGGAAGGCGCTTTTGGACAGGGACTTGAGGATATCCTCTTTACGGACGCTGACGGAAAGGAGATTGGTTCTACGGATAAGGGAAGCTTCTCTCAGTTGGGCGGCGGATATGAGGAGGTGAAGGTCTCCTTTGATGAGGAGACGCTTGTCCTTGATCTGGGATATCAGGATCCGCTTGAATTTTACTGCTATGACGGGGAACTGTATTATGTTGACTTTAACGGGAGCCTGCTTTCGTCCATCCCTCAGCCGCAGATGAAGTCGCTGGAGTCCTTTTACCATCTCTTTACAGGCAGGGGATACATCTGGGCGTCCAGTCTGCCGCTCTTGAAGGAGTGCCTGTTCCTCGGCAAGGGCATCGGCGCCTTTCCATTCTATTTTCCCCAGTCCGAAGTGGCCGGTATGCTGAACGTCCACGGGAGCGCAAATTACTGTATCGAGATCGCCCATAGCTGGTATGTGCAGACAGCGGTGAACGGCGGGGTAATCGCCCTTCTCTGTCTGCTTGGACTCTTCCTGCTCCATCTGTACCGGGGTGTGCGCCTGTACGCGGTTTATAAAGGCGGGAAACCGGCCCGCGGCAGGGCGAAGGACAGCGCCCAAGCCTACTGCGGTGGCATGGAGGGCGGCATGGATGAGGGATGCGCCTTATTCTTCGGACTGATCGCATTTCAGATTGCGGGGATTGTCAATAACAGCGTAGTTACAACAGCGCCTGTATTCTGGATATTATTCGGGTGCAGCATGGGTTATCTGGCAGGGCAGAGGAGCTTTCCAGCGAAATCCGTCGAATCAGTGTCGAACGATTCCGAACAAAAAATGTTCTAATTTTATGTCGTATCGCATAAATTTAGTAGTGACTCAAAAATACCGAGAAGAGGAAGGGAGAGCTACAGATTATGTCAGATAAGATCATTGAGAACAATCAGGTAACAGTCATAGGGATGGTGGTGTCAGAGTTTACATACAGCCATGAGGTGTTTGGAGAGGGATTCTACATGGTGGATATCCTCGTGAAACGGCTGAGCAGTTCAAATGACAGAATCCCGGTGATGGTGTCGGAGCGTCTCATCGACGTGACAGAGGATTACAGAGGAAAATGTATTATGGTATCCGGGCAGTTCCGCTCGTACAACCGGCATGAGGAACAGAAGAACAGGCTGGTTCTTTCCGTGTTTGCCAGAGAGATCGAGTTTATCGAAGAAGAGCCGGACGGCGCGAGGACGAACTACATCCTTTTGGAAGGGTATATGTGCAAACGGCCTGTGTACCGTAAGACGCCTCTTGGCAGGGAGATCGCGGATCTTCTGCTGGCGGTGAACCGTCCCTACGGGAAATCGGATTACATCCCCTGCATCTGCTGGGGGAGAAATGCCAGATATGCCTCGGGATTTGAAGTGGGTGAGCATGTGCGCATACTGGGAAGAATCCAGAGCAGGGAATATGTGAAAAAGCTGTCCGAGACAGAGACAGAGACTAGGACAGCATATGAGGTTTCTGTGAGTAAGCTTGAGTGTATAGACGAGTAGAATGGATGATTTAGGGTATCATATGTTGAGATAACAACTCAAATGTGATATCCTTTTTTATATCATAGCATTAACGTGCGGAAAGTTTCTCTTATGCTTTATATTCAGCGGAATACACAAAAGCGTCTTTCAGCACCTTAATCGTCATAAGACAGTAGTACATGACATGAAATACGACACAGGAGGAAATGGGTATGGTAAGGATACTGATGAATGGATGTAACGGGAAGATGGGAAGGATGATCACGGAAATTGCGAGATCGGACGAGAATGTGGAGATCGTGGCGGGAGTGGATACGTATACAGGGATTCCCAATGATTATCCGGTATTTGATTCTATAGAAAAATGCGATGTGGAAGCTGACGTGGTTGTTGATTTTTCCAATGCAGGGGCAGTGGACGCGTTTTTAGACTACTGTGTGGAGAAGAAGCTGCCCGTGGTGCTCTGCACGACCGGGTTGTCTGAGGAGCAGCTCAATAAGGTTGCTGAGGCGTCAAAGGAGATCGCTGTCCTTAAGTCCGCGAACATGTCTCTGGGGATCAACCTGCTCTTAAAGCTTTTACAGGACGCGGCAAAGGTGCTTGCCCCCGCGGGGTATGATGTGGAGGTGGTGGAGCGCCACCACAACCAGAAGGTGGACGCTCCCAGCGGGACGGCCCTTGCGCTGGCGGATTCTGTGAATGAAGCTCTGAACAAGGAATACCATTATGTGTACGACAGAAGTCAGGTGAGACAGAAAAGAGAGAAAAAAGAGATCGGCATCAGCGCGGTGAGGGGCGGTACGATCGTGGGAGAGCACGAGGTCATTTTCGCGGGTACGGACGAGGTGGTCGAGTTCAAACACACAGCGTATTCAAGAAGCGTTTTTGCCAAAGGAGCTGTGGAGGCCGGGAAGTTCCTTGCGGGCAAGGCTCCGGGAATGTATGATATGGGAGATGTAGTCGGACTGTAAATCGTGTATTTGCGCAGCCTGCGCGTATATATGTATTGAGGTGCGGCAGACGGCATATGCCGCGCACCGCACATAGAGGAAAGGATATGAAAGAGTTAGAAAACAGATATATGGAGCGCCTGTCAGATCTGTACCCGACGATCGCGGACGCGTCTACTGAGATTATCAATCTGCAGTCAATATTGAACCTGCCGAAGGGGACGGAGAATTTTCTCACGGATGTGCACGGGGAATATGAAGCCTTTTCGCATGTGCTGAAAAATGGCTCCGGCTCTGTGAGGCGCAAGATCGAGGATGTGTACGGCAACCGGATGAGCGACAGGGACAAGCGCTCCCTTGCGACACTGATCTATTATCCGAGGGAAAAGATGGATATCGTGCGGCAGACGGAGCCGAATATGGAGGACTGGTACAAGGTGCACCTGTATCTCCTTATCGAGGTGAGTAAGCGCGCGGCGAGCAAATATACCCGCTCCAAGGTGAGGAAGTCGCTTCCAAAGGATTTTGCCTACGTGATCGAGGAGCTGATCACGGAGAAGGCAGAGGTCAGCGATAAAGAGTCTTATTACAATGAGATTATCTCCACCATCATACGCATCGGACGCGCCGAGGAGTTCATCTGCGCGATCTCAGAGCTGATCCAGAGGCTGGTTGTGGATCACCTCCATATTGTGGGGGATATTTACGACAGAGGCCCGGGCCCCCACATCATCATGGACGAGCTGATGACCTATCATTCCGTGGACATCCAGTGGGGAAACCATGACGTACTCTGGATGGGAGCCGCAGCAGGCCAGATGGGATGTATTGCAAATGTAATCCGCATCTGTGCGCGGTACGGCAATCTGGATATCTTAGAGGACGGATATGGTATCAATCTGCTTCCTCTGGCGGCGTTCGCCATGAGAGTGTATAAGGATGATCCCTGCACCTGTTTTAAGCTGAAGGTTTCTGAACGCGCGGATTCTGAGGAGATGCAGATGAACCTGCGCATACATAAAGCAATCTCCATCATCCAGTTTAAAGTGGAGGGACAGATCATCAGAAGGCAGGCTTCTTTTCAGATGGAGGACCGCGCCCTGCTCCACAGGATCGATTATGAAAAGGGAACAATCACTCTGGACGGCAGGGAATACGAACTGCTTGACACGAACTTCCCGACCATTGACCCGGCTGACCCGTATGCGTTTAACGCGGAGGAGCAGGAGATCATGGAGCGGCTCGAAAAAGCGTTCGTAAACTGCGAAAAGCTCCGAAGACACATGCGTTTCTTACTGACAAAGGGCGGCCTTTATAAAGTGTACAATAACAATCTTCTGTATCACGGCAGTGTCCCGCTGACCCCGGAGGGAGAACTCAAAGAAGTAGAGGTGTACGGGCGAAGCTATAAGGGGAAAGCGCTCTATGACGAGCTGGAATCCTATGTGAGAAAAGGATTTTTCGCCCTTGATGAGAAGGAGCGGCAGGAGGGAAAGGATATTATGTGGTATATCTGGCTCCACCGCGACTCGCCTCTCTTCGGCAAAAATAAAATGGCTACCTTCGAGCGGTATTTTCTGGCGGAGAAGGAGACGCATATTGAGAAGAAAAATGCGTATTATAATCTGATCGAGGACGAGAGGGTGATCGACCGCATCATGCGCGAGTTCGGACTTGACCCGGAGCATGCCCACATTGTAAACGGCCATGTCCCTGTGAAGAGAAAAGACGGGGAGAATCCTGTCAAATGCGGCGGAAAAGTACTGGTTATCGACGGCGGTTTTTCGAAAGCGTATCAGAAGCAGACCGGGATCGCAGGATACACTCTTATCTATAACTCCTACGGGATGCGTCTGGTGGCGCTTGAACCCTTTGAATCCACTGAGGCGGCGATCCAAAAAGAGATTGACATCCACTCGGAGACAACGATCGTGACGACTGTAAAGGACCGCTGTCTGGTGGGGGATACGGATACCGGGCGGGAGATCAGAGAGCAGATCTCGGATCTGGAGTGGCTTCTGGAGGCGTACAGAAGCGGTGAGATTACGGAGAAGTTATAGAAGTATAAAAGTGAGACGGATATGGAAAAATTAAGAAAAAATGCAAAATAGAGACTGTCCCGTGTATAAATATTGGAAAATGTGCAGATAGTAGAGGTACAACAATATTTATGGAAAGGGAGATCATCTATTATGAAGAAAATGAAACAGCTTCTTTTACTCATCACATGCGCTTTTGTGCTCATGGGAGCGACTGCATGCAGCAGCAAGGACGACGCCTACAATGGGGCGAATCAGACCACGACCGACGACAATGCGGCAGGCACAGACAACACGGCAAATGACAATAATACGGGGAATAATACGACAGATACCAATGACCGCACGATGAATGACGCCACGGAGGGCGATAATAACGGTGTCCTCGATAATGCCGTGGACGACGTAACAGACGGAGTGGATCGTGTTACGGATGATGTGACAGACGGCGTGGACAAAGCGGCCGACGACATGACAGAGAATAACGGAGCGCAGAAGGATACGGATAATAACAACCGTTAACCACGCTCTGACAGAAAATGCGGCGCCGGGGAAGTGTCTCGAAAACAGGCATTTTACCCGGCGATTCTATTTATAGAAAGGACAGAAGAAAGATGAGATTTCGACCGTGTATCGACATACATAACGGCAAGGTGAAGCAGATTGTGGGCGGGAGCCTGCGGGACGAGGGGGACAGCGCAAGAACCAACTTTGCGTCTGAGCTTGGCGCAGAGTATTACGCGCAGTTATATCAAAAGGACGCTCTGACAGGCGGGCATATCATCCTATTAAACCACGCGGGATCCGAATACTATGAGGCCACAAGGCGGCAGGCTCTTATGGCTCTGCGGGCATATCCGGGCGGCCTCCAGATCGGCGGAGGAATCACCGCAGACAATGCGGGAGCATATCTTGAGGCCGGGGCAAGCCATGTGATCGTCACGTCCTATGTGTTCCGTGACGGCAGCTTCTGCCGTGAGAATCTTAAGAAGCTGGCAGCAGCGGCGGGGAAAGAGCACATTGTCCTCGACTTGAGCTGCCGGAAGAAAGACGGGTCTTACTATGTGGTGACAGACCGATGGCAGAGGTTTACGGATATGCGCCTGAGTGAAAAGACGCTGACCGAGCTGGCGGAGTACTGCGATGAATTCCTCATTCACGGTGTGGATGTGGAGGGAAAGCGCTCCGGTATGGAGGAGGAGCTTGTACATATGCTTGGAGAATGGCGGGAGAAACGGCAGGACATTCCCGTGACATACGCGGGGGGCATCGGCTCATTAGAGGATCTGGACAGGTTCCGACGGATCAGCGGGGGGAGGTTGGACTTTACGGTCGGGAGCGCGCTGGATCTGTTCGGGGGGAATATACCGTATACAGTACTTACAGGAATTGGAAAGTGATTTGTATAGTTTAGACAAAATGAAAAGAAAAAATATAAAGATTGTGCATATTTTAACAAATGAATATATCTGAAATAAGTATAAAATGACATAAAAATACCGCGAAGACATACAAATTTTGTGCAAAAGAGAATTAAACATACAACTTTATTCAAAAAATGGTTAAATTTGTTTGACTTCGAATTTTGTATACGCTAACATCTACTTATCAAGATAATCTGATTAAGAAAAAGAAGGAGGAAACGAGATGAAAAAGCGTGTATTAGGTATTGTATTGTCAGTGTTGATGACGGCAGGTCTTCTGTCAGGCTGCGGCTCAGAGCAGGAGAGCTGGAAAGTCACATGTCCGTGGGCACCGTCAGGGGTGGCGGCGGTTGTAAGCCAGAAAGCCGCTGAAAAGTCTACGGCTTATTCAGAGAACATCACTCTGGTGGCAGAAGCGGTCGCGGGTGATGCGGCGACAGTCAATACGTGGGTACAGGATACAAAAGCGGATGATGAGGAACTGGTATTTGTCGGTGAAGGCCTTCTTTCGATCACATCGATTTTAGATCCGGCAAAGATGCAGTTTGACTATGACAATTTTGCTTATGTAGAGAATCTGTATTCGTCGATTTTTGTTCTTTCAGCAGATGCGACACTGAATATCAATGATATCGCAGAACTGGAGGCTTACGCGGCAGACGCTGATGAGATCAGCGTGGCGGTGAACGGAGCGACGGGATCTGAGGCTTTCCTCGCGGCGTCTCTGTTCGGAGCAATGGGAGCGGGAGACCGCCTGAAACTGGTCGCTTATACTTCGGCGGCAGAGGCGGCTCAGGCAGTTGCAAAGGGTGAGACCAGCTTTGCTGTATCGCATCAGTCGCAGATATTAGAGACCCAGCAGCAGGGCGGCGTGACAATCGTCTGCGCGTTCGATGAAAAGCCGCTTGAGAACGGCCCCTTTGCAGGAGTTGAAGGAGTAGGGGAGAAGGGATATCCGTACTTCCGCAACCGGTGCTTTGTGATGGCGTGTGCGGGAACAGATGCAGATAAGGTAGAGGAGCTTAAAAAGCTGTATGACGATATTCTGGCTGACGAAGAGGTTGTGACATGGCTTCAGGAAACGATGCTTCTTGAGGTTGACACAATGTCAGAAGACGATGTGAAAGACCATATCGAAAATGTGCAGAATATTGTTAATGAATACAAAGACATTGTTACCGGTTGATATGCGGTATTGCGGGGAATGGGACTGGTTCCCATTCCCTATGCTGATTGTAGGAGGGAAATACTTTGAACAACACGAATAAATTCGATCCTGAAATGGTTTCTCCGGATGATCAGGAGCCGAGAGAGGAGCGTATGATCCGTATTCCGATCAATCTGACAGCGGGTATTGCGGCGGTTCTGTTTTCAGCGTTTATTTTCATCGTCATGCCGGTGCAGGTCATCGTCTCGGAGAAAGATGTTGTAGACGGAAGGGCTTTTCCCACTCTGTTGATGGCGGTGATGCTGCTGTGCGGCGCCGCGCTGATCGTCAAGGATCTGTATAAAATATTGAGAAAAGAGCCGTTGGAGTGGAAAACGATCAATGTGCATACGGAATTAAAGGCGCTAGTGCTCTTCGGCATCCTTTTTGTTACATATCTGTTGGCAAAACTGACGGATCTGTTTGCCATCGGCGCGGTGTTCTGCTGCGTCAGCTTCCTGCTCTATTTTAAATGCAGGAAAAAAAGTTACTATGTGATCACGCTCGTAGTCGCGGTGGCGATATGGGCGGTATTCAGATTTGTCCTGAATGTAGATTTCTGACAAAGGAGGAATGAGATATGATGGAATATATTATCCCGGCATCAGGCCTTCTTTTCACGCTGCAGAATATCCTCTGGATCAATATCGGCGTTTTCATCGGCGCCGTGTTCGCGGCGATCCCGGGACTGAGCGTTATTTTGTGTGTGATCCTGTTTCTCCCGGTCACTTATACTATGGATGCGATCCCGGGCATGATGTTCCTGCTGGGTATCTACTGTGCGGGCGGATACGGGGGAAGTGTGTCAGCGATCCTGATTAATACGCCGGGTACGCCCCACGCGGCTGCCACAATGCTGGACGGACATCCCCTGTCCCAGAAAGGGCGCACGAAGGCGGCTCTTAAGATCGCGCTTTATGCGTCGACTTTCGGCGGCGTGTTCTCTGCGCTTACCCTTTTATTCCTCGGGCCGCAGGTTGCGAAGGTGGCTGCACAGCTCGGCACTCCCGAATACTTTATGGTGTGCGTGTTCGGTCTGACGATCATCGCGGGCGTCTCCGGGAAAAGTATTATCCGGGGTCTGATCTCGGCTTGTATCGGTCTTTTGATCTCCTGTGTGGGCGCTGATCCCATGACCAGCTATGACCGCTTTACTTTCGGCGTCAACCGCCTGTATCTGGGGATGGATCTTGCGGTCTGCCTGATCGGACTTTTCGCGCTTGTGGAGATATTGTCCAAGGCGGAGAAAAGCCGCCATGCCATGCACATGGACACGCGCAAGATGCAGGATGACGGCAAGATCACGAAGGAAGAGTATAAGCGCATGGCGCGCCCGGTTCTTCTGTCATCGCTGATCGGCGTGCTGGTGGGCATCATCCCGGGAACGGGAGCTTCCGAGGCGTCATGGTTCAGTTATTCGCAGGCGAAAAACATGTCAAAGCACCCCGAGGAGTTCGGTCACGGCTCCGTGGAGGGAATCGCGGCCGCCGAGTCCGCCAACAATGCGGTGACGGGCGCGACGCTGATCCCGCTTCTGACGCTGGGCATCCCCGGGGACGGCACGGTAGCTATCATGCTTTCGGCGCTGATGATCAACGGATTGAATCCGGGCATCAGCCTTTTCACAACAGACGGCGCTATTATGTATGCAATTATGCTGGGACTGATCCTTGTTAATTTGTTCATGTTTTTGCAAGGTAAGTTTTTGACCACACTATTTGCCAAGGTTGTATCAGTGCCGCAGGAGATCCTGACGCCGATCATCGTTATTTTCTGCATGGCAGGGGCCTACTCGGTAAACGAGAACTATTTTGATGTGGGTATTGCCATTGTATTTGCCGCATTGGCGTGGATCTTGCGAAAGCTGGAGCTCCCGGCAGTGCCGATCCTTCTTGGAATGGTGCTCGGAGAGATGACAGAGACGAACTTTAGAAGAGCGCTCCTGATCTCGAACGGAAATCCGAACGTATTCTTCAGCAGTGTTTTCTGTTGGATATTTGTAGTGCTGATCATCTTCGCGGTGGGAACGATCGTGCGCGGAAAGATCAAGGAGAAAAAGAAAAATACGCAGTTATAGTGACGGTTTAAGGAGGCCGACGAAATGAGATATAATATTATCTTTTATTTTTCTGACCAGCAGCGCTGGGATACATGCGGATGCTATGGTCAGCCGCTTAATATTACACCAACTCTTGATTTTCTGGCCGGTCAGGGGGTAAAATTTGAAAATGCCTTCTCGCCCCAGCCTGTGTGCGGACCGTGCCGCGCGTTGTTCCAGACAGGGAAATACCCGACGGAAACAGGGTGTTTCCGCAACAATATCATGCTCCCGCCGGGAGTAAAGACTCTGGCTGAATATATCGAGGAGGCGGGGTATGAGACAGCGTATATCGGAAAGTGGCATCTGGCAAGCACCGGTGAACTGGAAAAGAAACCGCTTATCGATCACACGGTGACAGCGGTTCCGCGAAAGTACAGGGGCGGATACACCGGTTTCTGGAGAGCGGCGGATGTTCTGGAATTCACTTCTCACGGCTATGATGGCTATGTGTTTGACGAGGATGACAACAGGATCGATTTCAAAGGATACCGTGCGGACTGCATCAATGATTTTGCTCTGGAGTATCTGGATCAGTACACCGGGGAGAAGCCGTTTTTCATGACTGTATCGCAGATAGAACCCCACCACCAGAATGACCACGACTGTTATGAGGGGCCGGAAGGGTCAAAAGAGCGCTTCGCCGACTTTGTCCTGCCTCATGACCTTGAGGTGCTAAAGGGGAATGCAGCGGAGGAATATCCTGACTACCTCGGGCAGTGCGCGAGTCTGGATGAGAATCTGGGCAGGCTGGTCGATAAGCTGAAGGAGAAAGGACTATATGAGAATACGGTCATCATCTATGCTTCGGATCACGGCTCCCACTTTAAGACCCGCAACAGAGACGACCATCTCAACGGCTATGATGATTACAAGCGGACCGGGCACGACAGTGCGCTGCATGTTCCGCTGGTGATCTCCGGCGGGCCTTTCAGCGGCGGGAAAAATATAAAAGAGCTTGTGAGCACGGAGAGTCTGCCCAAGACGATTCTTGCGATAGCGGGCGTCGACGTGGGCGACGCCATGATCGGTGAGAACCTGTTGGACGTCGTTGAGAAGAAAAACCCCGGCCGCCCGAATCAGGTGTTCGCCCAGATATCGGAGAGCCGCGTGGGAAGAGTGGCGCGTACAGAGGATTATCTCTACGCGGTTTACGCGCCGGGAATAAACGGCGGCGAGAAAGGGGCAGCGGACAGATATGCCGATGATTATCTCTACGATCTGAAAAAAGATCCTTGGCAGCTCAATAACGTTGTGTCCGATCCCGCATACGCGCAGGCTAAGGAGGATATGCGCGCCCGCCTGCTGGAATGGATCGAACATGCCGAAGGCTGCCGCCCGGAAATCGTGGATTAGGAGAAACAGGCTTTTATGGAAGTTTTAAATAAAAGGTGGGAGATGGTTTACCGCTGGCTGCTCTCCTATATTGATAAAAATAAATTCTCGGGCAATCATAAGCTCCCATCTGAAAATGCATTGTGCCGCGACTTGAAGGTAAGCCGCGACACAGTGCGCCTTGCTTTAGAACAGTTGGAGAGGGAAGGACTCATCTACAGGGTAAGGGGCAGCGGTACATTTTTTGACAGGGAGACTGCGCTGTCCAGAGAATTGTATACCGGAACAACGAAGGTCAAGATCGGGATGATTCTTCAGGGGCAGGACGGAGATGCTGAGTCCCAGCTCATAAAGGGCGTGAGGAGTGTTTTGACAGAGGAGCAGATGGATCTGCGCATTTTTTTGACGGACAACAAGTTTTCCAATGAGCGCCGCTGTCTCCAAACCGTGGTACACCAGCATTTTCAGGGATTTATCATAGACGGCGTCAAAGCGAGCATGGCGAGTCCGAATTTAGACTGCTACAAAGCGATACAGCGAAAAGGAATCCCGATGATCTTCTTTAATAATTATTATCAGAATCTCCATTGCCCAAAGGCGGGAGTGGATAACGCCGCCAGTGCGGAGTGCCTGATCGACCTTTTGCTGAAAGCGGGGCACCGGCATATCGCGGGAATTTTTCTTTATGACAATCACCAGAGTATAGAGAAATTTCAGGGATTATTTGCGACACTGCAAAAACACGGGATAGAGTTTCAGGATGATTATATCAAATGGTGCATCTCCAACGAAGCGCATGACGACCACTTTGCCGGGGCGGTATGGAAATTTCTCAAAAGCGTTCCCAGATGCACTGCCGTCGTATGCTGCAATTACCGGGTATACCGCCTTGTAAGACAGGTGCTGGCTGACAAAAATAAACGTGTGCCGGAGGATTATTCCCTTGTGTGCTTCGATTATTCGGGAGAAAATCTGGAAGCAGAGGACGTCACATGTTCCGTCTATCAGGGATACAAAATTACCCGGCAGGTTACAAAGCATTTGATTAAAATGATCCATCAGGGAAAAGGCAATAATCAGGATTATTCCCTTGTGATTCCCCCTGAGATCCATATCGGGAGTTCTATCAGGGTACTCTAAATGTTAACATCCTATGAATTGGTTGAATTACCCACCACTTAGTGTTACAATGGATAGCGTGGTGGCGTCGGTCTTAGCGCCGGCGCCAAATTTGTATAAGGAGTTAATTACGAAGTATGGGTATTATAGAGAAGATCTTCGGTACGCACAGCGAGAACGAGTTAAAGCGTATCTATCCGATTGTTGACAGGATCGAAGCGCTGGAGCCGGAGATAAAAGCGCTGTCTGACGAAGAACTCAGAGGAAAAACGAGAGAGTTCAAGGACCGCTTAAGCGAAGGCGAGACGCTGGACGACATCCTTCCCGAGGCATACGCCGTTGTGCGTGAGGCCGCGTTCAGAAGCATCGGCATGCGCCACTACAGAGTGCAGATCATCGGAGGTATCATCCTGCATCAGGGGCGTATCGCGGAGATGAGGACAGGAGAAGGTAAGACCCTTGTGTCCACGCTCCCGGCTTACTTGAACGCACTTGCAGGGCAGGGTGTGCACATTGTCACAGTCAACGATTATCTGGCGAAGCGTGACGCGGAGTGGATGGGAAAGGTGCATGAATTCCTCGGCCTGACAGTGGGCGTGGTCTTAAACAGCATGGACAACAAGGAACGCCGCGCTGCTTATGACTGCGACATCACGTATGTGACGAACAATGAACTGGGATTTGACTATCTGCGCGACAACATGGTCATTTACAAGGAACAGCTCGTGCAGAGGGGACTTCACTTTGCCATCATCGACGAGGTGGACTCTGTCCTGATCGACGAGGCGAGGACGCCGCTTATCATCTCCGGGCAGAGCGGGAAGTCCACGAAGCTCTACGAGGCATGCGACATCCTTGCCCGACAGCTTGAGCGGGGCGAAGCGAGCGGGGAGTTCTCCAAGATGAACGCCATCATGGGCGAGGACATCGAGGAGACCGGAGATTTCATTGTAAATGAGAAGGAGAAGGCCATCAACCTGACTGAGGACGGCGTGAAGAAGGTGGAGAAATTCTTCCACATCGACAATCTTGCCGATCCGGAGAACTTAGAGATCCAGCATAATATCATCCTTGCGCTGCGCGCCCACAACCTGATGTTCAAGGATCAGGACTACGTGGTAACGCCGGAGGGCGAGGTTATGATCGTGGATGAATTCACCGGACGTATCATGCCGGGGCGCCGTTATTCTGACGGACTTCATCAGGCGATCGAGGCGAAGGAACACGTGAAGGTGCGCAGGGAGAGCAAGACACTGGCCACAATCACCTTCCAGAACCTGTTCAATAAGTTTGAGAAGAAGAGCGGTATGACAGGTACGGCTCTGACAGAGGAAAAAGAGTTCCGCGATATTTACGGCATGGACGTGATCGAGATCCCGACCAATGTGCCGGTACAGAGAGTGGACTGTGAAGACGCCGTATATAAGACAAAGAGGGAAAAATACAAGGCAGTCGTTGAAGAGGTGAAGAAAGCTCACGCCACCGGGCAGCCGGTTCTTGTAGGAACGATCACCATCGAGGTGTCGGAGCTGTTAAGCGGCATGCTGAAAAAAGAAGGAATTAAGCACAATGTCCTCAACGCCAAGTACCATGAGCAGGAGGCGGCTATCGTCGCGGACGCCGGACTTCACGGCGCGGTGACAATCGCCACGAATATGGCGGGGCGCGGTACGGATATTAAGCTGGACGACGACGCGAGGGCAGCGGGCGGTCTAAAGATCATCGGTACGGAGAGACATGAGTCCAGACGTATCGACAACCAGCTCAGGGGACGTTCCGGCCGTCAGGGAGACCCGGGAGAATCCCGCTTCTACATTTCCCTTGAGGACGACCTGCTCCGGCTGTTCGGGTCAGATCGTCTCATGGGCGTGTTCAATGCTCTGGGTGTGGCTGACGGCGAGCAGATCGAGCACAAGATGCTTTCCAATGCCATCGAGACAGCGCAGAAGAAGCTGGAGATCAACAACTTTGGTATCCGTAAGAACCTGCTCGAGTACGATCAGGTCATGAACGAGCAGAGGGAGATCATTTACGCGGAGAGACGCCGTGTGCTGGACGGAGAGAGTATGCGCGACACCGTTTACAATATGATCACGGAATATGTGGAAAATATCACCGACCGCTTTGCATCACCTGAGATGGACGCAGAGAACTGGGACATCAAGGGACTGGATGTGAATCTCCATGCAGTGATCCCGCAGATGGAGCTTCCGGATTCTGCTGAGTGTAAGGGGATGCACCAGAAGGAATTAAAGCATATGCTTAAGGAACGCGCGGTGAAGGCTTATGAGGCAAAGGAAGCGGAGTTCCCGGAGACAGAGCAGCTCCGTGAGATCGAGCGCGTGGTGCTCTTAAAAGTCATCGACGCTAGATGGATGGATCACATCGACGATATGGATCAGCTCCGTCAGGGCATCGGTCTTCAGGCTTACGGACAGAGAGATCCCCTTGTTGAATACAAGATGACAGGGTATAATATGTTCGGAGAGATGACGAACATGATCGCGGAGACAACCATCCGCACACTGTTCAATATCCGTGTCGAGCAGAAGGTAGAGAGAGAAGAAGTGGCGAAGGTCACAGGCACGAACAAAGACGAGAGTGCCGTGCGCGCGCCGAAGAAACGGGAAGAGAAGAAGATCTACCCGAACGATCCGTGCCCGTGCGGAAGCGGCAAGAAATACAAACAGTGCTGCGGCCGAAAGCAACGTGGCTGATAGGAACTTCCTTGTTTAGAGCAGCTTGGCGCGAACAAGGCGTAAATTTTTATGAAAGAGGTGAATAAGGTGGTTTTATTAGATGAATTAAAGTCAAGACTGACTGCGTATGAAGAACCGCTGAAAGATCTGAGGGATTCACTTTGACTTAGCTTCAAAGAAGCTTAGAGTCGAAGAACTCCAGAAGCGTCTGGAGGAGCCGGGATTCTGGGACGACCCGGAAGTATCCCAGCAGGTTATGAAAGAGTTAAAAGGACTTGAGGATTCTGTCAAGGAGATCGAGAAGCTGTATTCTGACTATGAGGATATGCTTCTTCTCATCGAGATGAGTGAGGAGGAGCCTGACGAGGACACGACAGCGGAGATCGAGGAGGAACTGGCACAGTTTGAGGAGAAATTCGAAGAACTGCGCATCGGTACGCTTCTGACCGGCCCCTATGACAGGGACAATGCCATTGTAACGCTCCACGCGGGCGCAGGGGGGACAGAGTCCTGCGACTGGGCGGGGATGCTGTACCGCATGTATACAAGATGGGCGGAGAAGAAAGGCTATGATGTGGAAGTGCTTGATTTTCTGGAAGGAGACGTGGCGGGCATCAAAGGCGTGACCTTTGAGGTGAGAGGAGAGAATGCCTACGGGTATCTCCGTTCCGAGAGAGGCGTCCACCGTCTTGTGCGCATCTCTCCGTTTAACGCGGCGGGAAAGCGCCAGACTTCTTTCGCGTCCTGTGATGTGATACCGGATATCGAGGAGGATATCGATATTGAGATCAGCGACGACGAGCTGAAGATCGACACGTACCGCTCCAGCGGCGCGGGCGGCCAGCACATCAATAAGACTTCTTCGGCAGTGCGCATCACCCACCTTCCCACGGGGATCGTGGTGCAGTGCCAGAATGAGCGTTCCCAGCACATGAACAAAGATAAGGCGATGCAGATGTTAAAGTCCAAGCTGTACCTGATGAAGCAGCAGGAACAGGCGGAGAAGATGTCAGACATCAGGGGAGAGGTGCGGGACATTAATTTTGGAAACCAGATCCGTTCTTATGTCATGCAGCCATATACACTGGTGAAGGATCACAGGACAAACGCGGAGATCAGCAATGTAGGAGCTGTCATGGACGGCAGCATTGATCCGTTTATCAACGCATATTTGAGCGCAGAGACACAGCAGGCGCCCGGAGAATAAGCCGGGAGCCTGTTTCGGCTAATATAAAAGAAAGTACAGGAAGGGAGAAAACAATGGTAAATATAGCGGTAATGGGATACGGTACAGTGGGGTCAGGCGTGGTGGAGGTGATCAACACAAACGGAGACATCATCAACCAGCGCGCGGCAAATGAGATTAATGTGAAATACGTGCTTGATTTAAGGGATTTCCCGGGCGATCCCATACAGGAGAAGATCGTCCATGATGTGGACGTTATCATCAATGATCCCGAGATCAAGATTGTTGTGGAAGTGATGGGAGGCGTTGAGCCTGCTTACACATTTGTAAAGCGCTGCCTTGAGGCGGGGAAAAGTGTAGTCACTTCCAACAAGGCGCTGGTGGCAAAGCACGGCGCGGAGCTTTTATCTGTCGCGCGTGACAGAGAATTAAATTTCTTGTTCGAGGCCAGCGTAGGGGGCGGTATCCCGATTATCCGTGCGCTGAATTCTTCCCTCACCGCAGATAAGATCGAGGAGATCACCGGTATCTTAAACGGTACGACCAACTATATGCTCACGAAGATGTTCTACGAGGGGGCGGATTACGCAGAGGTGCTCAAAGAGGCGCAGGACAACGGGTTTGCGGAGGCAGATCCAACGGCTGATGTGGAAGGCTATGACGCCTGCCGCAAGATCGCGATCCTTTCCTCTCTTATCTCTGGACAGCAGGTGGATTTTGAAGATATTTATACAGAGGGCATCTCGAAGATCACCAAGGAAGATATGATGTACGCCAAGAAGATGGACATGACCATCAAACTTCTTGCGTCCAGCAAGCGCCACGGGGATCATCTTCATGCGATCGTCGCTCCGGCTCTCCTTGGCAAAGACCATCCGCTTTATAATGTAAACGGTGTGTTCAATGCGGTGTTTGTGACCGGAAATATGCTCGGAGATGCCATGTTCTACGGAAGCGGGGCAGGAAAGCTGCCGACAGCAAGCGCGGTAGTGGCAGATGTTGTGGACGCGGCCAAGCATCTCCACAGGAATATCATGACAATGTGGAAAAACGAAAAACTGACACTTCTCCCCATTGAGGATACGTGTAAACGTTTCTTTGTGCGTCTGGAAGGAAATGCCGGGGAGAGAAAAGCAGAAATTGAGACGGCGTTTGGCGCGGCGGAGTTCTTAAATGTGGACGGTCTTGATAAGGAGTTCGGCGTTATAACAGATGTGATGACAGAAGGAGAGTGCATGAAGAAGGTTGAAAAGCTTTCCGGTGTGCTCCATGTGATCCGTCTGGAAGAATAGACTGTCGGGTAAAGTGATCTGGAGGAGGACAGCATGAAATATATTGTGATTTTATGTGACGGGATGGCAGACGAACCCCTTGATATGTTAGGTGGGAAAACGCCGGTAGAGGCGGCGCGCACAGAGAATATGGACCGTCTCGCGAAGGACGCTGAAATTGGAATGGTGCGTACAGTCCCGGAAGGGATGGCGCCCGGAAGTGATACGGCGAATCTGTCTGTGATCGGATATGATCCGGAAAAATATTACTCCGGAAGATCGCCGCTTGAGGCGCTGAGCATCGGGGCCAAGATGGGGGACGAAGACGTGTCCTTCCGATGTAATCTTGTCACTCTCTCAGAAGACGAAGAAAATTATGAGGACCGGGTGATCTTAGACCACAGTTCAGGGGAAATTTCTACCGAAGAAGCGGCGGAGCTACTGAACGCATTGAAAACAGTACTTAAGAGAGAAGGTTATACCTTCTATGCGGGAACAAGCTACCGCCATCTGCTCATCTGGAAGGGCGGGAAGACGGTGGAGCTGACCGCGCCTCACGATATCCTGACGAAGCGTGTCGGGGAGTATCTGCCAGAGGATGAGGTGCTCCGTGAGATGATGGTCAGAAGCTATGATATCTTAAAAGACCATCCCATCAATAAAAAGCGCCGCGCAGAGGGCAAAAATCCCGCTAATTCCGCATGGTTCTGGGGAGCCGGTACACGCCCCGCGCTCACCTCGTTTGAGGAGAAGAACGGTGTAAAAGGAGCTATGATCTCTGCGGTCGATCTCTTAAAAGGCATCGCCGTTGGCGCGGGAATGTACAATATCACCGTGGAGGGTGCGAACGGCGGACTTCACACGAATTATTCCGGCAAGGCGGACGCCGCGGTGAAGGCATTGACAGAGGACGGGTATGATTTCGTCTATGTGCATATCGAGGCGCCCGACGAGATGGGCCATCAGGGAAATGCGGAGGATAAGATCAAGGCAATCGAGTATATCGACGAGAAGGTGATCGGCCCTGTGGCGGATGCGCTTCACGCTGCGGGAGTGGATTTCCGTATGCTCATCCTGCCGGACCATCCGACACCCATCCGTGTGCGCACACATACATCCGATCCTGTTCCCCATCTTTTGTATGACAGCACGAAAAAAGTAAAAGGAACGGATGTTTACAGCGAGAAAGCCGCGCGAGAGAGCGGAAGATACATAGAGGAAGGCCACAGGCTGATGGAATATTTCATACAATCTTAAGGAAAAATTACATCTGAAATAAAAATATCTTGATATGATAACAGCGTCGGATGCAGACGGATCGCATATGTGACACCGCTTCCTGTATACCGGCGCTGTTTGTCTCGTTCCTGCCGGTTTTACTTGTACTTCTTTTGCTCGCGTTTGCTTTGCCCATGTCTCACATGATCGTTTTGACTCGGGCGGCGGAGGAACGGGACAGCTATATGGACATTTCTATTTATGGAAAAGGAGTGAGAGAATGAAATCGAAAAATATAACAACAGGACTTCTCGTATTTTATCTGGCGGCTCTGTCGTGGATCATCATTTTTAAGATGGCATTTTCCGCAGAGCAGTTACCGCACTTAAGGAGCGTCAATCTCATTCCGTTCGGAGAATCTGTTATCATAAACGGAAAGCTGCATTTTGGGGAGCTTATCCAGAATCTGCTTGCCTTCGTTCCATATGGGGTTCTGCTGCATACACTGTGGGAAGATAAGTCTTTGTTTAAGCAGCTCCTTCCCATCATCTGCACAAGCCTGATATTTGAAGTGATACAGTATGTCTTTTCTGTCGGGGCGAGCGATATAACTGATGTTATCATGAACTCGGCGGGAGGTATTGTGGGGATAGGAATCGCTATTGTCATCGCAAAGCTGTCAAAGGAACACCGGGTGCAGATTATCAATATTGTCAGCCTGACCGGTGCGGTACTGCTCGGCGGACTGATTGCGATGCTTATACTGGCGAATCTGTAAAATTTGGGTTTGCCGGAGAAAATAGTATCCGCATGCAGAGAAAGTGCTGACAGAGGCATGTATCCCTCGCGGACACATTTTCATTCGGGCCACATGCCTCTTTGATTGTTTTCAGAGAGGAGCGTTTTAGAACCTAACCATTTGCAAATCGTCGGGGAACAGGAAAATCGCAGGGAGCATATATCCTGAGCAGACCGTAGAGCGGCGCCGGCACTTGGCTCGCGTTTTTTGCGAGCCTATGTACCGCTGCGCCGCGTCCCGAGTGAAAACGTGTCTGAGAAGGATATATGCCCCTGAGGTTATACTGGTTTCTCGACAGGCTGAAATTTTTTGTTTATTTTGCCGGATTGTTTTCCGGCGCTTTTTATGCTATTCTTTCTTCACTGATACGGACGGCGCTCTTGCCGCCCTGTATTCATGCCGTTAGGCTTCTCATTTTCGGAAGTTCCCTTTCGGAACGCTTACCCGATGATGAACGCAACCCACTAACCTTAGATTCATCTATGTCCGATTATTTTAGCGGACGCCGCACAAAGGAGGAAACTGTGTATGGCAAATGTATTACAAAAGTATTTCCCCATGATACGTACAAGGGAAGATGTACGAAAGGA
>DWYT01000111.1 GCA_019118545.1 Candidatus Mediterraneibacter merdavium
CAATAAATATTTGTTTTCTACTTTGATTAAGTGCAAGGAATGCGGCTGGTCTTTCCGCAGGACAGTCCGTACTTATAAGAATACTTATGTTCGCTGGGTATGTTCCGGAAGAAATGGAAAAGGAGCGGATAGCTGCCCGAATAAAATGGTTGTAGATGAAGAAGAGCTGATAGAAGTTCTGCAGGAATATTTTTCAAATGTACTGAAGCAGAAGAAAAAAGTGATTGCCTATGTGGTAAAAGAATTCCAGCGTGTGTATAAGGCAAAAGATGAAAACGTAGAATACGAAAAAGAGTTGAATGCGCAGCTTGCTAAGCTACAGAAAACCAGACAGAAATACATGGATATGTATACGGATGATCTAATCTCCCGCGAAGAACTGAACGAGAAGATTGGTGGTACCCGTGAAGAAATCGAGCGTTTGGAAAATGAAATGAAATTAGTATCGTATCATTTGACCAAGGGAGAACAGCTGGGAAATATTTTAAACAGTACATTTAAACAGATTGAAGATATTACAGATGTACATCAGATGACAAATCAGCAGTTAAAGCAGATCATCCAGAAAATTGAAGTGGACAAGGACGGAAACGTGGATATTTACCTCAGATTGTTCGGAGATTTAGGACTGGATGAAAGCATTCTAATTAATGACGACCATACATAAAGACGTAACCGAGCGGCTCCTCCAGATCAATCCCACCCTTGCCGGGGAGGCGCGCAAGGTGCTGGACATGAACAAGTCGGAGCGGCACATCCGGGGCGGGATGGCTACGAGAGAGAAGTATCTTCATCAGCATGGATAGAAACAGATGGCTAAAAAGCAGAAGCGATGGGTGTAAGAAAGGCACAGGCGTTTCTTACACCTATCGCTTCTGCTCTTTGCATCTGCGGCATATCATGATGCGGGGGAAATCATACGGCTGTATTGAAGCATTTATGTATTTATACTATAATTTAAAAAGGTATTTTTAATGAAACAGTTTGTAATCAGATATGCGGAAAGGCAGCGCGGCAGATGAGGTTTGTGATCATTGAGAAGGAGAGGCGGACAAGGGAGAAAATTGAAAGGATTGTGAAGGATGCCTGTCCGGGAGCGGTTTTGGTGGGTACATCAGAAAATGGAAAGGCAGGGTGGGAACTGATCTGTGAGGGACAGCCGGAGCTTGTTATCATGGATCTGCTGCTTACGGGAATGACTGGTTTGTCTCTGCTTAAAAAGATGAGGGCAGAGAAGATCGGCGCGCGGGTGATTATCATTACTTCGGATACGGATTTTAATCATGCCAGACAGGCCATTGAGCTGAGCGTTGATAATTATATACTTAAGCCTGTCAAAACTTCACAGCTTAAGCATGCTGTTCTTCAGGCGAGGGACAAGTCAGATGAGCAGAAGATATTGGAGAAAACGTTTACATTAGAGAATATTTTTACAGGATGTCTTAACGGGCAATTGTACCCTGATGGACATTTCAACCAGATGGCAAAGGAAAAATTTGGCTTTACACTGGAACAGCCGGGAGCACTTTTTTCTGTGTGGCTCGGAAATGGATATACAAAGCAGAGGGATCTGGTGCGGGAGGTTTTAGAAAATGCCGGAACCGGCGGGGACTTTTGCATATGTCCTGTTGCCATTGATACATGGCATCTTATGGCGGCGGTGATCTACCGCACCGGGGGCAGCCGTTCTCAGGAGAGGCAGACAACAGGAGGTTTTTTTGAATATGAATATTCCGTTTTCAAAGATCATGTCGTTCCTTCTCTGAGCGGGAGTGTCAGCGGGGAAATGATCTGCCTGTGGGAAGAGACGGAATGTTTGTCTGATCTTCCTGAGGCACTGCGCAGGATGCGCCGGATTCGCGAATGGAATCTGCTGTTCGAGAGGGGAGAGTTGATTCGCCGGGAAGATGTGGACAAGCTAGAGGTTATTCCGCTGAAATATCCTGTGGAATTGGAAGGGCAGATGCGTCAGGCAGTGCTTTCGGCCAACGGGGAGGAAATGAAGAAATGTTATTACCGGCTCTATGACATTTTCAGGAGAGAAACTCATAGTCCCCGGGACATGAAGGAATGTCTTATCCGCTTCAATATGTCCGTGCTGAGTGCTTATAAGATGGGACACGAGATAAAGTCAGAGTTGGAAATACAGTACAGTATGCAGAGTATTGCGGACGCTGTAAGCTGGAGCGGTATACGCGAGGCTATGGAAAAATTTACTGGCGTGTTGGAGTTTCAGGCATTTGAGGATGAGAACGACAGTAGCTTAAGTCCGCTGATAAAAAAAGCGGTTCAGATGGTAAGGAAATATTATGATCAGGGCATTACACTGGAAGAGATGGCAGAGAGGCTTTTCGTATCAGAAGAATACCTGAGCGTACAGTTTAAGAAAGAGACAGGCAAAGGATTTACGGAGACGGTACGTTCGCTGAGAATCGAAAGAATCAAAGGCCTGCTGTTAAGTACCCGCCTGAAGCTGAACCAGATCGCTGAGCTGACAGGATATACGGATCCCAAATATATGAGCAGGGTATTCAAGGAGGAGGTTGGGATGCTCCCGACGGAATTTCGAAAGCTATCTCATTAAAATAATTCACCTTTTTTAAATATTTCCCCCTTTTCATGTTGGAAAAGTATGGTAGTATGAAAACGATGACTGGAGATATTCGAAAGAAGAGGTGAAATGAACAATGAATGATATGAAGGTGACTTTTAAGCATCCTGATGAGATCCTTGAATTTGTGAATACAGTCTCTAAGTATGACTTTGATATGGACATGAGAAGAGGCAGAGTTGTGGTCGATGCAAAATCGCTGCTTGGGATCATTCATCTTGGACTTAATAATGAGATCGAACTGCAGATGTACTCAGACGACTGCCAAGAGCTTTGCGAAAAAATATCAAAGTACACGGCATAAAAGAATAATTGCAGATCCGGAAGTTCCGACGTATAATGACTACATCGGAACTTTTTTATATTTCAGGAAAGTTCTTTGTAATGAAAGGCCGTCAAAGTGGCGTCGCCTTGAAAGATTTGTGGGTATTAGAACAGGTTTATCGGATATGAGAGAATAATATAGATATGAGAAAAAGAAATAAAAAACAGATAAGAATACGCTGGGACAGTTCTATGCTGGTGACGAGTGTAATGGTCATCGTGAT
Source organism: Candidatus Mediterraneibacter merdavium (assembly GCA_019118545.1). Classification (GTDB taxonomy): domain Bacteria; phylum Bacillota; class Clostridia; order Lachnospirales; family Lachnospiraceae; genus Mediterraneibacter; species Mediterraneibacter merdavium. Next base: position 3,160 of record DWYT01000111.1, read on the forward strand.
TGTGACGCTTTCTGTTGTCGCGACAAATCACATCAATCAACTGGAAGAGATGAAAAGTATCGAGCGGCTCTATAAAGAGGCGGATAATGTTGCTGATATGATCGAGATGTACGCGCAAAGTGACAGGGAGACGCTGGAAGTGCTGGCAGCAGTGATCGAGGAGTATGACGACCTCTACTCAGAAGAGCTATGGAGTCTGTTGGATTCTTATTCAAGCGTCGGCCTTATGTCCGGTATTGAACTGCTGCTCCCGGATAATACTGTGCTTAGGCAGGATGGAAGAATCGTGGATGCAGAAGGGGTATTATCCTTTGAAGAAGAGGCTGCGATGGGTCCCCATATCAGTGACCGGGAGACGGATATTGAAGATCCTGAAAAATATATTGTGCGCCACTGCGTACCGATTATCCGAAACGGCCGGACAGCCGCCATTTTGAGCGGGATTATCGATCTTGGAAAGATGCCGGAAGGGGTAGAACTTGATCCATACGGCGGAAAGGCGGCTCTGTATATTATAGACGGCAATACCGGAGATTTTCTGATCGACACATGGCATCCCGGTGAAGTGGGTAATATATGGGGATTGGGAGAACGGGAGATGGCACCCGGATACGATTCTGCGCAGCTAAAGCAGGGCGTTTCAGAGGGCGACAGCTCTTATGTGATCTTCGTATCTAAAACGATTGGGGAATACCTTTATTTTTATTATGAACCGATGCAGATCAATGAGTGGCGTATCGCTGTATCTGTGCCCGAGAATGTTGTTTTTGAGAATGCAAACGCTATAAAAAGACTGCTGAATACCTTTCTGATGCTTGAAATTCTCTGTTTTATAGCCTATTTCCTGTGGATGCTGCATTATGTAAGGCGGACGATAGGAGAAAAACAGCGTCAGATTGAGACACTTAATTATATATATGATGTAGAGAAACTGTTGTTTAACGCACACGTGAAGCAAGAAAACATATGGGCGGCGCTGGAAAAGACAGGAGCGTTTATAGGAGCGGAAAGGGTCGCGTTCTGGACCGTTGGCACGAGTCAAGGAAAACTCTCGTTTTTATGGGAAAACAGTACCGGTGTGAGGAGAAGCTGTGATGAGAAGTATTTTCTCCGGCTTTTACAATATTTTGAACAGGGGCATAGTGAATTTGCGGCCTATGATGTACAAAGCGTCAGGGCTGTATTCCCGGAGCAGACATTTGAGGGAATCTACAATATGATAGCGGTTCCCGTGGGCGATGTAGAAGGAAATGTCTGCGGAATATTGGCAGGCTGTAATATGCTGAACGGGCACGTGCCAGTGGTTCTGCTGAAAAACATGGAATTTAGTTTCGGGATGTTTTTCCGCAATCTGAAAAGCCTAAATGATATCCGTGAGCAGGGAGACCGGGATGTACTTACCGGGCTTTATAACAGAAACAGATATGAAAGAGACGCTGCAAAAATGAGCGAGGCCCATACCGGGCCGCTTGTCTGTATTTATATAGATATAAATGGCCTGCATGAGATGAATAATACCAAGGGGCATTATGCGGGCGACAGTATGCTCCAGACGGTAGCTCAGGAGATAGAGAAAAGATTTTCCGGCGATAATATATACCGTATTGGGGGCGATGAGTTTATCGTATTTGTTCCTGAGGCGGATAAAGCTGATGTGGAAAGCAAAACAAAGGAATTGGAGGAGGTTCTTCAGGAAAAAGACTATTATATCTCTGTGGGTGTGCAGTATGAGAAGGACGTCACTTCAATTGACGGGATGGTAGAAGCGGCAGAGAAAAAGATGTATGCGGAAAAGAAAAGATACTATGCCCGCAGAACCAATGACAGGAGAGCGGCACCGCGCGGATAAGTTTTGCATCTTGTTATTGTAAAACATCCGGCGCTCCACTATAATGAATACATAAGAAAAAGCGGTCTGACTGCTCGTGCGACACAGCGGAAGGACCGTATTTTACAGGAGGAAAACGTGAAGAACGAATTAGTGATCGTACTCGACTTCGGCGGGCAGTATAACCAGCTTGTCGCAAGACGCGTGAGAGAATGTAATGTGTACTGTGAGATCTATTCTTACAGGACGGATATTGAGAAGATCAAGGAGATGAATCCGAAGGGGATCATCCTGACCGGCGGCCCGAACAGCTGCTATCTGCCGGATTCCCCGACTTACACAGATGAATTGTTTAAACTTGGCATCCCCGTGCTCGGATTGTGCTACGGCGCGCAGCTCATGATGCACGTGCTGGGCGGCGAGGTGAAGAAAGCGGATGTCAGAGAGTACGGAAAGACAGAAGTGCTCATTGATAAGCTGTCTTCTGCAGTTTTTCAGGATGTGTCAAGTCCGACGATCTGTTGGATGAGTCATTTTGACTATATCGCGCAGATCGCGCCGGGCTTCGAAATCTCCGCCCACACAGCGGACTGCCCGGTAGCGGCGGCTGAGAATGCAGCGGAAAAGCTGTACGCCATCCAGTTCCACCCGGAGGTGCTCCACACGGCGGAAGGCACGAAGATGATCAATAACTTCGTGAAAAATGTCTGCGGATGCGCCGGTGACTGGAAGATGGATTCCTTCGTAGAAAACTCCATCAAAGAGATCCGCGAGAAAGTCGGCGACGGCAAGGTGCTCTGCGCCCTGTCTGGCGGCGTTGACTCTTCCGTGGCTGCGGTTATGCTCTCCAAAGCGATCGGCAAGCAGCTCACATGTGTGTTCGTAGACCACGGCCTTCTCAGAAAGAACGAAGGCGACGAGGTAGAGGCGGTATTCGGCCCGGACGGTCCCTATGACCTGAACTTCATCCGCGTGAACGCCCAAGAGCGTTTCTACAGTAAGCTGGCAGGCGTGGACGAGCCGGAGCGCAAGAGAAAGATCATCGGTGAAGAATTTATCCGCGTATTCGAAGAAGAAGCAAAGAAGATCGGCGCGGTGGATTTCCTCGTACAGGGAACCATCTACCCCGATGTGGTAGAAAGCGGCCTCGGCGGAGAATCCGCAGTTATTAAGTCCCACCACAACGTAGGAGGCCTGCCGGACTATGTTGATTTCAAAGAGATCATCGAGCCACTGCGCGACCTCTTCAAAGACGAAGTCCGTAAAGCGGGACTTGAGATGGGCATCCCGGAATACCTCGTGTTCCGTCAGCCGTTCCCCGGCCCGGGACTGGGTATCCGTATCATCGGAGAAGTGACCGCAGAGAAGGTTAAGATCGTGCAGGACGCGGACGCCATCTACAGAGAAGAGATCGCCAACGCAGGACTGGATCGCAGCATCGGCCAGTACTTCGCAGGACTTACCAATATGCGAAGCGTCGGAGTTATGGGCGATGAAAGAACCTACGACTATGCAGTGGCACTTAGAGCCGTGAATACCGTGGACTTCATGACCGCAGAGGCGGCGGAGATCCCGTATGAGGTGCTCAATAAAGTGATGAGCAGGATCATCAATGAGGTAAGAGGGGTTAATAGGGTAATGTATGACCTGACCAGTAAGCCGCCGGGGACGATAGAGTTTGAGTAAGTAAAGAAATCTGAGAACCCGCATAAACAGGGCGTTTGCGACGCATTAGGGGTCTATTTGATAACAAAATGATAACACTGGATGAAAAGCATTTATTCACTTTTCGTCAGAGGTTATCAGGTAAATCCAACTGAAACCGATAGAAAAGGTCTTACTGAATTGAGTGAAATCAATTTGGCAAGACCTTTTTTGTTGGCTTTTTTTAATCTGTATTGTTTTCAGCTTTCCGCTTTTCGCGCAGAGCGTCCAATTCCCGGCGGGTTTGTTCAACCTCCATTTTAGGATAGGTATAACGCCACTGATCGTATTCTTCTTTGGTGATCTCGCCGGACTCCAGTTTCTCTGCCTGCTGATACCATGCGTTAAACATATCCCACATACTGTGGTAGGTCATTCCGGTGTCTGTGTCCAGTCGGAGGCAGAGTTCGCCGTCCAGTTTTCCGATTTTCAGACCACGGGTATCTTCCAGTGTAAAGAGAGTGTGCATAAGTCCAATATCCGTGTCAATATCGGGAACATTCAATGCGTGAGGCGATACCTCAAAAATCTGTGCCAGTGCGTTTAAATATTTCTCTTTTGGGCTGCGTGCGCCTTTTTCATACTGGGCGATACGAACGTCTGCCTGAGAGTCGCTAAAACCCAGAAGTTTGCCCAGATATTTCTGTGTAAAGCCACGGAGCAGCCGGAAATAATGGATTCTTTCGCCAATAGCCATAACCATTCTCCTATCTGAAGTCTTTTGATAGATTGAGTATAACATAAAAGTATAGGTACAATCAAGAAAAACCAATACAAAAAAGTATAGAAATTTCTGTAAAACCGCTTGACCAATACAGAAAAGTATAGTAATATAAGACTATACAAAAATGTATAGAATAAATGAGAAAGAGAGGTAACTTATGGAGAAAATGTTTATGCGAGTAAGCGAAGTCATGGAGGCACTGGATGTTTCCGAGTCTTATGCTTACAAATTGATCCGAAAACTCAACAAAGAACTGGAAAAGACAGGGTGTGTTACAATTCCCGGCAGGATTGACCGCAAGTTCTTTTATGAACAGTTTTACGGTACACAGTCATACGAAGGGAGGAATTAGAAGTGCCGGTATACAAAACTGAGAAAAATGGAACTTGGTATGCAATGGTGCGCTATAAAGACTGGAAAGGGGAGCGTAAGCAGAAATGCCAGCGTGGGTTTGCTACTAAGCGGGAGGCGCAGGAGTGGGAACGGCAGTTTCAGTTGCAGAAACAAGCAAATATGGATATGACGTTAGAGAGTTTCTGCAAGTTGTATGAGGCAGATGTGCGTCCACGATTGAAAGAAAACACATGGCTTACTAAGGAAAGCATTATTCAAAGCAAAATTCTTCCTTATCTGGGGCAGAGAAAAATGTCTGAGATTACGGCAAAAGATGTGATCGACTGGCAGAATGAAATGCGGAGCCAGAAAGGGAAGACAGGTAAGCCCGTATCTCCCACCTATCTGAAAACAATCCACGGACAGTTGAGTTCCATTTTCAACCATGCAATCCGCTACTATGATCTGAATATCAATCCGGCGAGAAAGGCGGGCACAATGGGAACAGAGGAAAGCAAAGAAATGTTGTTCTGGACAAAAGAAGAATATCTGAAATTTGCGGAGGCAATGATGGACAAGCCGCTTTCCTACTACGCTTTTGAAATGCTCTATTGGTGTGGCATCAGGGAGGGTGAACTGTTGGCACTGACGCCAGCGGACTTTGACTTTCATAACCAGACGGTAACGATCAATAAATCCTATCAGCGGTTAAAGGGCAGAGATGTGATTACTAGCCCGAAGACGAAGAAAAGTAACCGGGTGGTTAAAATGCCTCAATTTTTGTCTGAAGAAATGGAAGATTGCATGAAACTGTATTATAGCCTGAAACCAACAGACCGCCTGTTTCCGGTAACGAAACATTATTTATCACATGAAATGGACAGAGGATGTAAGGCTGCCGGGGTAAAACGGATCAGGATCCATGACCTTCGACACAGCCATGTTTCCCTGTTGATAGATATGGGGTTTACGGCACTGGCGATTGGAGACCGGGTAGGACACGAAAGTGAAAAAATCACTTACCGATATGCACACTTGTTCCCTTCAAAACAGACAGAAATGGCAGACAGGCTTAATGTTGAGAGAACAGGGAATGGAACAGAGAAAGGAAAAAACAAAGAATGTCAGTAAAAGTTTTGGATCGGCAGGGGCGTTGGAGAAATAAGATTGTAGCGTTCCGGGTATCTCCGGAAGAAGACGAGCAACTTGAGGCGGCTGTGCGGCTGTCAGGATTGACAAAACAGGATTATATTATCCGTCGCCTGCAGGAAAAAGAGATTGTAGTGGTGGGAAATCCCAGAGTGTACAAGGCTTTGAAAAATGAACTGGCAAAGGTATTGGAGCAGTTGGAACGCATAGAGGCAGGCACCGGAGTTTCCAGAGACTTATTAGATACGATTGAACTAATCACAAATACAATGCAGGGTATGAAAGATGAAAAAAGCCTTTAAGTGTCGGCAAACACCTAAAGGCTGGGACTTGGTAAAATACCAAAATCAATCTATCTGTATTCTACCAGAGTCCCGCAATGCTTTCAACCGGAAATGGAGGTAAATTTGAAAAACAGAAAAGCAGAGCCGGGACTCCGGCTGATCAATATGGAGGATGTTGCGGTAGAGCAGGTGGAATGGCTGCTCTATCCATTCATCCCGTATGGGAAAGTGACAATCATACAGGGAGATCCCGGGGAGGGGAAAACAACCATGGTGTTACAGATCATAGCAAAACTGACAAAAGGTGAGCCTGTGCTGCCAGTAATGGACGGAGAGGAAGAACCCGCAGAACAGACATGCGGGCCAGTCAATGTGATCTACCAGACTGCAGAAGACGGGCTGGGGGATACCATAAAGCCCCGTCTTCTGGCGGCAGACGCTGACTGTTCTAAAGTGCTTGTCATTGATGACAGTGAACAGCCATTGACTATGTTAGATGAACGTCTGGAACAGGCAATCCAGCAGACAAACGCTCGTCTTGTAGTCTTAGATCCGATCCAGAGTTTTCTTGGAGCGGAAGTAGATATGCACCGGGCAAATGAAATCCGTCCATTGATGAAACGGGTATCTGTACTAGCGGAAAAATATCACTGTGCGATTGTCTTGATCGGTCATATGAACAAGAACAGCACCGGAAAATCTTCATACAGAGGACTTGGCTCTATTGACTTTCAGGCGGCGGCAAGGAGCGTTTTGATCGTAGGGCGTGTGAAGAACGAGCCGGAAACAAGAGTAGTTTGCCATGTAAAAAGCTCCCTTGCACCAGAGGGAAAATCAATCGCTTTTCGCTTGGATAAAGAGAACGGATTTGAATGGATCGGGGAATATGACATCAGTGCGGATGATCTGCTGAGCGGCAACTGTCGGGGAAAGAAAATAAAAGAGGCGAAAGAGTTTCTGGCGGAAATATTGGCAAATGGAGCAGTTGAACAGAATGTGATTTTTAAAGGGGCAGAAAGCCGGGGAATTAAAGGAAAAACGCTCTGGAATGCGAAGAAGGCGCTTGGAGTTCAGTCTAAAAAGACAGGGGATCACTGGTCATGGATATTACCGGAACAATAAATCAACATGGCAAGATTACCATTTCTTTAAGAATAGGTAATGTTGCCACCTTGAAAGGAGATTTGGATGAAACAGGTACAGATACCACAGGAATTGTTTGTGCTGTTGATTCACTATCATCTGATGGAGGACGACAGCCGTGTGGATGAGATAAGGATAGGATTGGAGAAAAAACTGGATGCAATGGTATTGCGTGAGTTATACGGAAAGGCTAAGACCGCACCGACCGAGATGGAACGGGAAAAAGCCCGGCAGGAATATCTGGACAGGCGTGGGATACCTGAAAGCTTTCGCTGGTAAAGTTTCCTTTGATGATATAAGACAGGGACGTGGCACGCCCCTGTTGCTCACAGACAAGAGAAAGGGTGATGTTGGATGATCGTTCAGCCGGACAGGAAAAACCGGAACGAAACGGAATTATTCTATGAAAATGAAGCTCGGAGAATTGCTATGCTCAACAAGATTTTTGGGGAAGTGGAGTTGAGCGAGGCAGAAATGCAGACGCTGATATGGCTTGCAGGATGGGCGGAAAATACAGTGGAGAATGTAGTTTCTGCTATCCGAAAGACAATAACAGCGGATACAAAGCGGCAGGAACAGCCGCCCCGTCCGTAGGGCGGGAAAAGCTCCCGGCAGGGCGCAAAGGCAGCTTTTGATGGACGGAACGGCTGTCAAAAGTGCATTTGCGTTACTTTCGGCGAAAGTAACAAAGCCTATGCGCCGTATCCGGCGCTGAATACTACCCGGACAGGGAGAAAGGAGAGTTATTGAAGAGGACAATTAGCTTTATGACAGGGAAAGGTTCTGTCAACCATAATAGCAGAAAATTCCATGCAAAGAATACTGATCCGCAACGGAGCCACTGGAACGTAGAATACTGCAATCAGGATATTCGGGAAGTGTACCATGAATTGTTTGACGGAGCGCTTGAACGGTATAATGCAAAGCAGACAAGGAAAGATCGGAAGATTGAAGATTATTACGAAAAGATTCGCTCTGGAAAGCAGGAAAAGCCATTCCATGAGATTATCTTGCAGATTGGGAATAAGGATGATATGGGGGCGAAAACAACAGAAGGGCAAATGGCGGCAAAGATACTGGATGAATATATGAAAGGTTTTCAGGAGCGAAATCCTACTCTCCGTGTGTTCTCCGCTCATCTCCATATGGATGAGGCAACACCGCACCTGCATATAGATTTTGTGCCATATATAACTGGAAGTAAGCGTGGATTGGATACAAGGGTATCTTTGAAACAGGCATTGTCGGCACTCGGTTTTAAAGGCGGTACGAGAATGGAGACAGAATTAAATCAGTGGGTAACGGCTGAAAAGCAGCAGCTTGCCTCAATTATGCTGGAGCATGGGATTGAATGGGAGCAGAAAGGCACACATGAAAAGCACCTGTCTCTGCTGGATTTTGAAAAGCAGGAACGGGCAAAAGAAGTAGCTGCGCTTGAAAAACAGAAAGCGGAGTTGGAGGAGCATAATGCCAATATGCAGGAGATCAATGAAAAATGGCTCGATCAGTTGGAAAATATTGAACGGGAAATATCCTCTGCACATGAAAATCGGGAAGAGGCTGATAAACAGGCAGATCAGGCGAAGAAAAAAGCGGCTCAATACGAAAAAAAGCTGACAGAAATTGCGCCTATGGTAAAAGATATGGAACGATTTGCAGAAAAATATTCTGCTGATCCAGATGAGGTATTGCCGGAGGCGGGAACGCTGGAAACAGGGAAATCCTACCGGGAGAAAAAGGCAAAGCCACTGATTAAGAAGATTGTAACGGTACTGCGGTCAGTCTATCGGGCTTACCTTGATCTTTCCAGAAGACTTAACGATATGCAAAGATCATATGAGAGGGCATGGAGCAAGGTAAATTCTCTTACGGCTCGTGTAGAGGAACTTTGGAATGAAAATAGGATGTTGAGAGAAAATCTCGGGGATTTTGAACGTGTAAAGGGAGCTTTGGGGCATGATACTATTGAGACAATAGTACAAGCGGAGAGGTTGAGAGAACAGGAGATTAAGGAGCAGAAACGGGCGCAGAGGCGAACGATGAACAGAGGAGCGAGGTAATTTTGTTCTTAAATCAAATGGAAGGGAGTCGAACAGAAATGGTAAAAAATTATATTTATTCTGAAGAAGTAGAAAATAGTACACATATAGGAAAATGGGGAATGTTTCATAGAGAATATTTAAAGCAGAAGTACCCTTTTCAATTATCGGAGATGATAAAGAGTGGGCAGCTATGGGAATATTTAACAGATTTAGACAAACAGGCAGACTGTCGGTATCGGTTTCTGATTAAAGAAATCAGTAAAGATGAGGGATTGAATGATGATATGAAGCAAATTTCACCACTACAGTGGAGGACAGCTATGAAAGCAGTGACAGAGAAAGCTGAAAAAATCG
>DWYT01000112.1 GCA_019118545.1 Candidatus Mediterraneibacter merdavium
GATTTGCTTGAAGAAGGCGCAGAAGATGTTGCAGAGGATGCGCCTGAAACAGCGGGTGACATGTCGGACGATGATATGACGGACGGTGAGGAAAAAGGGGAAACTGCGGTTGATAAAAGTACGACAGCTCCCATACTGTCGCCGGAGATTCAGAGGATGATCGACGAGATCGAGGGAGTCATTCCGGCGGAGGAAGAGAAGCCGGCGCAGACCGTCCAAGAGCCGGTGAAAAAGGCGTCAGAACCCACAGAGAATATGGGTGAGGTGACAGAATCTCTCCGCATAGATGACGATGAGGATTTCGCGGAGGATCTGTTTGACGACGAGTACTCCTTGGAAGAGGAGGAGACAGCCGAAGAGCTGAGTGAAGAAGAATACTTCGCAGATGAAGAAGAGCTAGAGGCGGAGGAACTCGAAGAGGAGTTCGGCGAGGAGCCGGAAGAGGAGGAATACTTCGCTGAGGAAGAAGCAGAGGCGGAGGAACTCGAAGAAGAGTTCGGCGAGGAGCCGGAAGAGGAAGAGTACTTAGCTGAGGAAGAAGCGGAGACGGAGGAACTCGAAGAGGAATTCGACGAAGAGCCGGAAGAGGAAGAGTACTTCGCTGAGGAAGAAGCGGAGGCAGAGGAATTCGAAGAAGAGTTCGACGAAGAGTTGGAGGATGAGGAACTTGAGGAGGACTTTGACGAAGGAGAGTATTTCGACGGCGACGAAGAGTTTGAAGAGGATTTTGACGACGGCGAGGACTTCGATGAGGATGGAGACTTCGACGACGAACTTACGGATATTGATGAAGAATTCAGCGTGAATCCTGAGCATGCGGAACTGGGGGATGACAGGGAGATACCGGATGATGACGATGACAACATGGACATTCTTTCGGCTACCACACCTCTGAGCCGCAAGGAGACAGCGAAGATGATTGCCACAGGCAAGACGGCGCCGCTGCCGCTGGATGAGATATCGGATGCCTTGTCCATGGATACAGGCTTTATTGTACATGGGCGTTATGATTTGGAGACTCAGAGCGGAATCGGCACAAGGGCGGGACTTACAGAGGAACAGAAGAAGCTGTTCTCCTATTTCGTCCCGGTGCGCGGCATGAGTGAGCAGCTCGTGGATGTTCTTGAGCAGGATAAGAACTGTACCAATAGAAATGGCACGTCAAGAGCAGGGAATCTGTTGATTATCGGAAATAAAGGAAATGGTAAGACTGTGCTTGCTGTGGATGTGGTGAAAGCTATTCAGAAGCAGAGAAATATTAAGCAGGGCAAGGTTGCGATTGTTACCGGAGATTCTTTGAATAAGAAGAAAATCAGCGACATTTTCGACAAGCTGCACGGCGGAGCGCTCATTATCGAAAAAGCGGGCAGGATGAACGAAAAGACGGTTGCCCGCCTGAATAAAGCGATGGAAGGGGATACCGGAGAGCTTTTGATTGTTCTTGAGGAACAGAGAAAGCCGTTGGACAGACTGCTTACTTCGAACCGTGAGTTTAGGAGAAAGTTCACATCCCGATTGGAGATTCCGATTTTTATCAATGACGAGCTGGTGACATTCGGACAGACCTATGCGCAGGAAAATGGATACCGCATAGATGAGATGGGTATTCTGGCGCTGTACAGTAAGATTGATTCACTGCAGAGAGAGGATCACGCGGTGACAGTCGCGGAGGTGAAGGAGATCATGGATGAAGCGATCGGCCATTCACAGAAGGCGTCGGCAAAGAAACTGATGAAGCGGGTGTTCGGCAAAAATACGGATGAAGCGGACAGGATTATCCTCTCAGAAAATGATTTTAACATCTGATGCGTCAGTGTATAGGAATATTTTACAGAAGAGAAGCGGACAGTGGAAAAAACTGTCTGTTTCTTTTTGCTTAAGAGGCGCTTTTCTCTTTCTTTTTGGACGAGGATAAAGTATAATATATGTTATATTAAATCAAACGGCGAGGTGGCTTTATGGTAAAGAGTAAAAGCACAAAGAGCACAAAAAGTTCTAAGAGCACAAAAAACACAAAGAACAAATTACAGCCGTATGAGATCGGTGAGCTTGATCAGTATCTCTTCGGTCAGGGCAATCATTATGAGATATACCAGAAGATGGGAGCCCATAAAGTAACCCACAAGGGGAAAGAGGGCGTTTACTTTGCAGTGTGGGCGCCCAATGCGCGCAGAGTCGCGGTAGTAGGCGATTTTAACGGATGGGATTTTGAGGCGAACTACATGGAGCGTCAGGAGCCGGTGGGAATCTATACCTGTTTTGTGCCGGGAGTAAAAGAGGGCGACTTCTACAAGTTCTGTATCGAGACACAGCAGGGCAAGCGGATATTCAAGGCAGACCCGTTTGCCAATTATGCTGAGTTAAGGCCGGGGACAGCATCCCGGGTGACGGACATCTCACATTTGGAATGGACAGACGACGCTTGGATGAAGAGGCGGGAGACATGGGATCATAAGGAAAATCCGATGTCTATTTACGAAGTGCATCCGGGTTCATGGATGAGGCATCCGGGCAGAGAGGATGAAGGGTATTATACATACCGGGAGTTCGCGGACGCTATTGTGAAATATGTGAAAGATATGGGATATACTCATGTGGAGCTCATGGGGATTGCAGAGCATCCCTTTGACGGATCATGGGGATATCAGGTAACGGGATACTACGCGCCCACGTCAAGGTACGGAAGTCCTGAAGATTTTGCTTATCTTATCGACCATCTGCATAAAAATAATATCGGCGTTATCCTTGACTGGGTACCCGCGCATTTCCCGAGGGACGCGCACGGACTGGCTGATTTTGACGGGACGGCTACGTTTGAGTACGCAGATCCGAGAAAGGGTGAACACCCGGACTGGGGTACGAAGATTTTCGACTACGGCAAGGCGGAAGTGAAGAATTTCCTTATCGCGAATGCGCTCTTCTGGATTGAGCATTTCCATGTGGACGGACTTCGCGTAGACGCGGTGGCGTCCATGCTGTATCTGGATTATGGAAAGCAGGACGGCCAGTGGGTGGCGAATAAATACGGCGGAAACGAGAATCTGGAGGCGATCGAGTTCTTTAAGCATTTGAATTCGGTAATTCTCGGAAGAAATAAAGGCGCGGTTATGATCGCAGAGGAGTCTACCGCGTGGCCGAAGGTGACGGGAGCGCCGGAGGACGACGGACTTGGATTCAGCTTAAAATGGAACATGGGTTGGATGCATGATTTCACAGAGTACATGAAGCTGGATCCTTATTTCAGAAAGAACGCACATAATATGATGACATTTGCCATGTCATACGCCTACAGTGAGAACTACATCCTTGTGCTCTCGCACGACGAGGTGGTGCATCTGAAATGCTCCATGCTCAACAAAATGCCGGGCCTTGGATTTGATAAGTTCGCCAACTTAAAGGCCGGATATGCCTTTATGACAGGGCATCCGGGCAAAAAGCTTCTCTTCATGGGACAGGAGTTTGCGCAGCTTCGTGAGTGGAGCGAGGAGAGAGAGCTTGACTGGTTCCTTCTTGCAGAGCCGGAGCACCAGCAGATCCAGAACTGGTATCGTGATCTCCTTCATCTTTATAAGAAGAACAAGGCGATGTACGAGATGGATTCAGACCCGGCAGGATTTGAGTGGATAAATGCTGACGACTGCTTCCGCAGTATATACAGTTTCATAAGACATTCGAAGGATCAGAAGAAGAACCTGCTCTTCGTGTGCAATTTCACACCGATGGAACGCCCGGATTACCGTGTGGGCGTACCGAGAAGAAAGCAGTTAAAGCTGATACTCAACAGCGATGATCCGAAGTACGGCGGAAAAGGCGAGGCGAGGCCGCTGGTGTATAAGCCGGTGAAGCAGGAGTGCGACGGGCGTCCGTATTCTATCGCTTATCCGCTTCCTGCATATGGAGTTGCGGTATTTGAATATTAAAAACATAAAACAGGACAGAAGGATGTATTTTTTAGGTTAAGAGGAATGGAGGAGAGATTGAAATGGACAATTTACTTGCACTATTGACACTATGCGGCTCTGTGATCGCGCTTTTGTTTGCCGGGAGCAGGGCACAAAAGGTCCTTCGATTTCCGGGTGGCAGTGACAGGATGAAAAAGATATCAGCGTCCATTCATCAGGGAGCGATGGCTTACTTGAGAAGACAGTATAAGATCCTTCTTATATTTTTTGCAGGCATGTTTGTGATTCTGTTTATCATGGCTGCATTTGGATTCCTGACATGGTTCGTTCCGTTCGCGTTCGTGACAGGCGGATTTTTCTCAGGACTGTCAGGATTTGTGGGGATGCAGATCGCTACAAGGGCAAACGCCCGGACGGCGGCGGCCTGCCAGAAGGGCCTGAACAGAGGACTTGGAGTTGCATTTTCAGCAGGGTCTGTCATGGGATTTACTGTAGTCGGACTGGGACTTCTGGATATTTCCATCTGGTATCTGCTGCTGAGACTTGTGTTTAAGCTCCCCATTGAGGATATCACAAGCACCATGCTTACCTTCGGTATGGGCGCTTCATCCATGGCGCTGTTCGCGCGCGTGGGCGGCGGTATTTACACGAAGGCCGCAGATGTGGGCGCTGATCTTGTAGGTAAGGTTGAGGCGGGCATCCCGGAGGATGATCCGAGAAACCCGGCTGTGATCGCGGATAATGTGGGAGACAATGTAGGCGACGTTGCGGGAATGGGCGCGGATCTGTATGAGTCCTATGTGGGTTCCATCCTCTCTGCGTGTGCGCTGGGTGTGATCGCGTTTAATAAGATCGAGTCAGTGGATCGTGTGAACGCGGTGGTGATCCCTATGATCCTCGCGGCTGTGGGAGTGCTGGCTTCTATCATAGGTTCCCTCCTTGTTAAAACGGGGGAGAGCACAGACCAGAGTACGCTCCTCAAAGCATTGAGAAGAGGTACGAACACAAGCGCGATTATCATTGCAGTAGTTGCATTTCCTGTTGTGCTGTTCATTCTTGGCTTGGATTTTATCGGATTCTATTTTGCGATTCTGGGCGGTCTTCTTGCAGGCGTACTCATCGGATTTTTTACAGAGTATTTTACGTCTGACACGTACAAACCGACGCAGAAGCTGGCTGACAAATCCGAGACCGGCTCCGCGACCATCATTATCGGGGGGTTAAGCCTTGGGATGCTTTCAACGGCTGTGCCGATCATTATCATCGCCATCTGCGTTATGGCGGCATATGCACTTTCCGGCGGTTTTGTCGAGTCTACAAGAGGACTGTATGGAATTGCTTTGGCGGCAGTGGGAATGCTCTCGACGCTCGGCATCACTCTGGCCACGGACGCTTACGGGCCGATTGCCGACAATGCGGGCGGCATCGCGGAGATGGCAGGTCTGGAGGCTGATGTGAGGAAACGCACGGATGCCCTTGATTCTCTTGGAAATACGACAGCCGCGACCGGAAAAGGCTTTGCCATCGGTTCTGCGGCTCTGACAGCTCTTGCGCTGATCGCGTCCTATGTGGAGAAGGTACAGGAAGTCGGGGGAGCGGATATTGCGCTTGATATGAGTGTTATGAATCCAACTGTGCTTGTCGGCATCTTCATCGGTGCGTGTCTGCCCTTCGTATTCGCGGCTCTTACCATGGAGTCTGTGGGACGTGCGGCGCAGAGCATTGTCGTTGAGGTACGCCGCCAGTTCAGGGAGATCAAAGGACTGATGGAAGGAAAGGCGGACGCGGACTATGAGACCTGCGTTGACATCTGCACAAAGGCAAGTCTGCATGAAATGATTCTGCCGACCCTGCTCGCGATTGTGACTCCCATCGTTACCGGTCTGATTCTTGGATATAATGGTGTAATCGGAATGCTGGCAGGTTCAACGGCAACAGGATTCCTGCTGGCGATCTTCATGGCAAACGCGGGCGGCGCGTGGGACAACGCGAAAAAATACATTGAGGGCGGCGCTCACGGCGGTAAGGGAAGTGACTGCCATAAGGCTGCTGTCGTGGGAGATACGGTCGGCGATCCGTTTAAAGATACATCGGGACCGTCCATCAATATTCTGATTAAGCTGCTTTCGATGGTGTCCATCGTGTTTGCGGCGCTGGTGGTGAATTATCATATATTTTAGAGGGATGTCATATTGACTTTTTCTGCAATAAGAGATGGGTGCAAGTGAAAATGCCCATCTCTTTTATTGTAGGGCAGGGCCCTGTTTTCATTGTGGAGTTTTTCGTGTTCCGAAAAACGGAACTTTGAAAACAAATAAACCACCTGCTATGCAGGTGAGTTA
>DWYT01000113.1 GCA_019118545.1 Candidatus Mediterraneibacter merdavium
CCATAATATCTATATCTGAATCTTTTTGAAAATCTCCTCTGGCATATGAACCATAAAGAATGACCTTTTTAATATGTTCTTCTGACACATTCTGCAATTTAGCTCGGTACTCCTGCAATAATCCTTCTAAAGATTCCGGCATACTATCACCCCTTTTCCATGCGTTCCCCTGCCGTCTCCATCCGGTATCTTGCTAATTCTTTTAAGCTACCTTCCAAAGTATGATTCCCTCCTCCTGCACATTTTTATAGAATGGAAGTATCTTTCCCCATTTTTCCATACGCTCCTCTGGGATGTCTATAATCGAAAATACTCTGTCATACTTTAAATCCATATCCTTAGTCCATGTATCAGTTCGTCTTTCATCCTCTCCGGCAGCATTCCAGACACCTCCCTCTGATTTCCTATTTCATTGTAACAAAAGCAAACCGGACTTTCAAGAATCATATGCTATTACGCATCCCACAGCTTTTTCATCAGCCAATACAACAGCCGTTCTCTCATCTTCATTTTCTCTTCCCTCGTAGACGGCAGGAACCCTCCTGCCGCCCTGTCCTTATCCTGTCATGCTTTGTACCGTTTCTGCTATGTAATCCATACTTTTCCCACCTTTCCTAAATAAATCTTTGAACTTAAAAAAATCCCCGGAAGATACATTTTCTTCCGAGGATTTCAAACTTTTAAAAAATTTGGTGTAAAATTGGTGTATTTGTGTAAAATCCGAGATTTTCAGAAAATGAAGTACATCTCGTTTTAGTACAGCTTCGCCCCTGCCGGAATGTGATGATCAACCATTAAAAGGTTGAGTCCTTCCTGACCTTTTTCCTCATGTACTGCTGAAATCAGCATCCCCTCGGAATCAATGCCCATCATCTTTCTCGGCGGCAGATTTACGATAGCGATTGCCGTCTTGCCAACCAGTTCTTCCGGCTCGTAATACTCGTGAATACCGCTTAAAATCACGCGATCCTTGCGTTCTCCGTCATCTAAGGTAAACTTGAGAAGTTTCTTTGACTTCGGTACGGCTTCGCAGGCTAAAATCTTAACTGCACGGAAATCCGACTTTGCAAATGTGTCGAAATCAACCATTTCCTCAAAAATCGGCTCAATCTTCACATTAGAGAAATCAATCTTTTCCGGCTCGATTTTCGGTGCTTCAAAAGGCTGATTTTTTACACCATTTTCACTCTTTACACCGCCAATGCTCTTCATTGTCGGGAACAGAAGCACATCACGTATAGCCGCGCTGTCAGTCATGAGCATACACATTCTGTCGATGCCGAAGCCGATACCGCCTGTGGGCGGCATCCCGATCTCAAGGGCATTTAAGAAGTCCTCGTCCGTGGTGTTTGCTTCCTCATCCCCCTGCGCCAGAAGCTCCTCCTGCGCCTTGAAGCGCGCCCTCTGGTCGATCGGATCGTTGAGCTCGGAGTAGGCGTTCGCCATCTCCCAACCGTTCATGAAGAACTCAAAGCGCTCCACATAATCCGGGTTCTCCGGTTTCTTCTTTGTAAGCGGTGATATCTCGATTGGATGATCCATGACAAATGTCGGCTGGATCAGGTGTTCCTCTGCAAACTCTTCGAAGAAGAGCGAGAGGATATCGCCCTTTTTGTGGCGTTCTTCGAACTCTACATGGTGTTCCTTCGCAAGCTCTCTTGCCTGCTCCAGTGTCTCCACCTCGTTCCAGTCAACACCAGCGTATTTCTTGACGGCATCCACCATGGTGATACGCTCGAACGGTTTGCCGAGATCCATCTCCACGCCGTTGTAGCTGATCTTCGTCGTACCGAGAACCTCCTGCGCCACATGGCGGTACAGGTTCTCCGTCAGGTCCATCATGCCGTTGTAGTCTGTGTATGCCTGATAAAGCTCCATGAGCGTGAACTCAGGATTGTGTCTTGTATCCAGTCCTTCGTTTCTGAACACGCGGCCGATCTCGTACACTCTCTCCATGCCGCCCACGATCAATCTCTTTAAGTACAGCTCAAGTGAGATGCGCAGCTTAAAGTCCTCGTCCAACGCGTTGAAATGTGTCTCGAACGGTCTTGCCGCCGCGCCGCCTGCGTTGCTCACCAGCATGGGCGTCTCCACTTCCATGAATCCCTCGCCGTCCAGATATCTTCTGATGGCGCTTAATATTTTTGAACGCTTAATAAAAGTATCCTTTACCTCAGGATTCATGATAAGATCCACATATCTCTGGCGGTAACGGATATCTGTGTTCGTCAGTCCGTGGAACTTCTCAGGAAGGATCTGAAGGCTCTTTGAGAGCAGTTCTACATGGGATGCGTGAATGGACATCTCACCTGTCTTTGTACGGAACACCTCGCCCTCGACGCCCACTACGTCGCCCACGTCCAGCTTTTTAAACTCTTTATAGTTCTCCTCGCCCACGCTGTCTCTCGCCACGTATGACTGGATATTTCCCTTAAGATCCTGAACATTGCAGAAGGAGGCCTTTCCCATGACGCGCTTGGACATCATGCGTCCCGCGATGGATACTTTCTTTCCTTCCAGTTCTTCAAAATGATCTTTGATCTCCTGACTGTGATGTGTCTGGTCATATTTTGTGATGACAAACGGGTCTCTGCCGCTCTCCTGAAGCTCTGCGAGCTTCTCACGGCGCACCTTTCTAAGCTGATTCAGATCTGGTTCCTGTACGTTTTTCTGCTCCTGTGCCACTTTTCTTTCTCCTTCCTCTCATGCGGCGGTTCTTTCCCCGTCCGCCCCGGCTCATACATATTTTACTGTCTTTCTGTTTTACTGTCTTTCGTTCAACTGCCCTACAAGCGAATTCAGACCTCTTGTAAAAAGAGGTCTGCATCATGAGCTATGTTTACTTTGAACGGCTGATCTCAAGGATCTTATACTGGATATCTCCTGCCTGTGTCTCCACTGTGACCATGTCCCCTGCTTTCTTTCCCATCAGCGCCTGACCGACCGGAGATTCATTGGAGATCTTGCCCTCTAGGCTGTTCGCCTCTGTGGAGCCGACAATCTTAAACTCCATATCCTCGTCATATGTGATGTCAGATACTTTTACTGTACATCCCACATTGATCTTGTCAAGATCAACCTCGTCCTCAACGACTACCTCAGCATTTTTCAGGATATTTTCCAACTCCTCGATGCGGGCCTCGATATCTCTTTGCTCATCCTTCGCCGCATCATACTCCGCGTTCTCGGAAAGATCCCCCTGCTCTCTAGCCTCTTTGATCTTCTCTGCGACTTCCTTTCTCTTAACGACCTTGAGATTCTCAAGCTCATCCTCAAGCGCCTTCAATCCGGCATAAGTAAGTAATCGTTTTTTCGCCTCTGCCATTGGTAATGCTCCCTTTCTGTTTCTTTTTTTCTGTATATTTCATGTACCGGCCCGGATGCCTTGTACACTTTTACTCTAGTCTATTTCGCAATTTCAATATTATAACCAAAGTCTATAATGATGTCAAGAGATTTTCCAACTCCTCAATACTCTCTACTGAATTCACTTTTTCCCTTATTCTGACCGCTCCTTTGATCCCTTTTGTGTACCATGCCACATGCTTTCTCATCTCCCTGATCCCAAGGTATTCACCCTTAAATTCAAGCTGCAGTCCGGCATGCCTCAGGATCATCTCACGCACTTCATCTTTGTCCGGACGGGGCGGAAGCTCTCCTGTTTCTTCCCATGCACACATCTGGGAGAAGATCCACGGATTTCCCTGTGCTCCTCTGGCGATCATGATCCCGTCACAGCCTGTTTTTTCTATAAGCTCATCCGCCTTCTTAGGACTGGTCACATCCCCGTTTCCGATAACCGGGATGGACACTGCCTCTTTCACCCGGCGGATGATATCCCAGTCTGCTTCGCCGCTGTAATACTGCTCTCTCGTCCTGCCGTGCACTGCCACCGCCGACGCTCCCGCCTCCTCGATGATCTTGGCGATCTCCACCGCGTTTACATGCTCGTCGTCAAATCCTTTTCTTATTTTAACAGTAACCGGCTTTTTAATCGCTCTTACAAGCGCTCTGACGATCTCATACACCAGCTTTGGCTCTTTCATAAGCGCTGAACCTTCTCCGTTTTTCACCACTTTCGGGACAGGGCACCCCATATTGACGTCCAATATGGCAAATGGGCGCTCTTCGATGCGTTTCGCCATCTCGCTCATGATCCCGGGATCCGAGCCAAAGAGCTGGAGGGACACAGGCTGCTCTTCTGGGTGGATGGTAAGAAGACTTTCTGTATTGCGGTTATTGTACATGATGGCTTTCGCGCTGACCATCTCCATGCACAGAAGTCCCGCGCCCTGCTCTTTGCACAGCAGACGAAATGGCAGGTCCGTCACACCTGCCATGGGTCCGAGTATATATCTGTTTTTAAGTTCTACATTTCCTATCTTGAGTTTCTTCATCTTTTTCTATCTTTTCCGTCTCTTTATGCTGCTTTCTTACGCTCTTGCCACGGTCATACAGCTCTGTCCGGCTGCTATTCTCCCGCTATGATCGTATAGCTCTGTTCAAATACTTCTCCCGGAGCCACTTTGTTGATATTTGGCTTCTCAGAAATATCCCCCACGAATCCCACGTCGTCGCAGCGCCCCATCCAAGGCTCCAGACATACAAAAGGTGCGTTTTTCACAGACCAGATGCCAAAGTTCGGGAAACCTCCGCATTTCATGCCCACATAGGGACTGCCGTCCTTACGGCACAGCCACACTTCTTCGATCTGCCCGCCGTCGAAAATCAGGGCGTCGTTTTCAAACATTTCCTCAGACAACGGACAGCATTCCCCCGAAAGTTGTAATTTATACACCTTTGAAGGATCTGCCGAAGCCTCCTCCATATCGATCAGAATATAGTTAAGGGCGTCTTTACCCGGGAATCTTAACACATAATCCCCTTTCCCTTCGCCCTCTGCCGCGAAGCGGAACGCCGGATGCCCGCCGATGGTAAAGTACATTGTCTCTTCGCCCGCATTTTTCACTTCCCACTTTACATGGATTGACTTCTTTTCTAATATATAAGTGACTGCCAGCTCAAAATCATAGGGGTAGACCTCTTTTGTCTCGTCGTTTGAAATAAACAGAAAAGAAGCTTGCGTCTCTTTTGCGTTGACGCATCTAAACTCATTATCCCGTGCAAACCCGTGCTGTGACGTCGGATACTGCGTCCCGCTGATCCTCACGGTATTGCGATAGGTTTTGCCTACATTCGGGAAAAGGATCGGCGAATGTCTGACCCAATAAGCAGGATCTGCCTCCCACAGAAGCTCATATCCCCTCTTTTTGTCGTAAATCCTCGTCAGTTCCGCGCCCTCCGCTGAAATCTCCACGCACAGCCTTTCATTTTCAAGTTTCATCCGTATCCCTCCTTTAGACTTTTCATTCAGCGCTGCTCTGCTCTACCTGAACGCACTCATCTATAAGATATCTCATCACTGTCTCCCGCAGGATGGTATTCTTAAGCCTTTCTTCGCCCATCTGCTCTTTATACTCTTCCACTTCAAAACCATATTCCTCGGCATACCCGGCGATCTTTTCCTCGTACTCCGCATCCGACAGATTCAGCTTTTCCTTATCCGCGATCAGCTTCACCGCCTCGTCAAATGCAGCCGCTTCCTGCGCGGACTCTCTGAGTATCTCGTCAAAATCCTCCTCTGTCATCATAAACTGTGTTGTGATCATATCCTCCAGCGTTGTACCATACAGTTCCGCCATCTGGACATACTGCTCTTTCGTCTGCTCGATGTGCTCATCTACTGCGGCTTCCGGATATTTCTTTATCTCGACATTTTCCATCAGAGCGCCCCAGAGAGCTTCTGTCAGTTCCGACTCAGCCTGCATATCATTATTTTCCTCAATCTGGCTGCGGATCTCTTCTCTGTATTCGTCCACCGTCTTAGCGCCCTCGCTGTTGGCTAAGACCCACTCATCCGTCAGCTCCGGGATGTCTTCCACATAGATTTCATTGAGTACAATGTGAAAATCCGCTACCTTTCCCGCCATATCGGGAGAATAATTTTCCGGGAACTGCACGGTAATATCGAATTCTTCTCCCGTCTTATGCCCTATAATCTGATCCTCAAACCCTTCATACTCCCCGCTTGCGCCGATAAAGCTGCCGCTTCCAAGCAAAAGATCCTGCGCCTGTGCCGTACCGCCGTCAAACGCGACCCCGTCCACGGTTCCCGCATAATCTATATTTACCCAGTCACCCGATTCAGCCGCCCGGTCCGTCACCGGGTTCTGCTGAGCCGTCCTCTGGAGGTTCACCTGTATAGCCTGTTCGATCTCTTCCTCCGTCACCCCGGCCGCTGCCTGCGCCTGCGGCACTTCCAGTCCTTTATACTGCTTTACAATCACATATTCGTTAGACAATTCATTGCCGCATCCCATAAGTGATACTGCTGCTGCCGCGGCAAGCGCCGCCGCAATGATTTTCTTTTTCATAGATCTTTTCTCCTCTTTATCGAAAATATTTTATAAGAGTGGGGACAGCAGTCTGGAGAACTGCTCTTTCCCTTTAATAATGAGGCTTCTTTCATCATAGACCTTCCTCGTCACCTGCGTGGACTGGGTCATATCGTTCTCAAACGCCCGCTCTAAGCGCTGCACGGTGCGCTCGCTGTAAATCACCGCGTTAACTTCAAAGTTCAGGCCAAAGCTGCGGATATCCATGTTCGCAGTTCCGACACACGCTACAAGACCGTCTACACTTAATGTCTTTGCATGAAGAAAGCCGTTATTGTATACATAACATTTTGCTCCGGCCGCCACCATGTCCCCTATGTAAGAATAGGTTGCCCAATAAACAAAGGGATGATCCGGCTTGCAGGGCACCATAATGCGCACGTCAATCCCTGATCTGGCAGCGATCTTCAATGCGTCTAATATCGACTCATCCGGTATGAAGTACGGTGTCTGGATGTAAACGTGATCCTTCGCGCTGTGGATCAGCCGCAGGTAGTTGTCGTGAATCGTCTTTATCTGCGAATCAGGCCCGCTGGATATGATCTGAACGGGATCGCGCCCGTTCCTCACATACTGGGGGATCTCAAACAGCGTATCTTCAAGAAACAGATTTTCTTTGGCGGCATAGTTCCAGTCCAGCACAAAACGAACCGCCAGAGATGTCACTGCCGCTCCCTCTATGCACAGGTGCGTATCCCGCCAATAGCCGAACTTCTTATCTCTTCCGATATATTCCCTTCCCACATTAAAACCGCCCACAAAGCCGATCCGGCCATCAATAACCACGATCTTCCTGTGGTTGCGGTAATTTACGCGAAGCTGGAGCTGTCCCAGAAGCGCGGGAAAGAACTCAGCGACCATGATCCCTTCCTTCTCCAGTCGTTCCCAGTCTCTGTTCTTCATTGTGCGGCATCCCATACTGTCGAAAAGAACGCGCACCTCTACGCCCTCTCTCGCTTTCTGGATCAGCACCTTCTCTATCTCTCCCCACAGCTCGTCATTGCGGATGATGTAATACTCCACATGGATATAGCGCTTCGCCTGTCTCATTTCGTCCATGAGTGCGCGGAACTTCGCCTTTCCGTCTGTGTAGATTCTGATGTCGTTATTGTCCGTCAGCACTGCCTCTCCGGCCTCCAGATTATAAAGAATAAGATCTTTGAATCTCGCCATCTCGGGATTCGCCAGACGAAGCCTCTTGTGATAGATCGTCTCCTCCTGACGGCGCACGGCGTATTTTAACTCACCCTCTATTTCCTTCGCCTTGAACATCCTGCTCTTGTGGAAATCCTGTCCGATAACCAGATACAGGATGAACCCGAGTATCGGTATAAAATACAGCAGAAGCAGCCATGTCCACACAGTCTGCGGAGATCTCCTCTGGAAAAAGACGATGACCAGCGCAAAGAGGATATTGATGATGACAATATTGTCCATGATAAAATCATAGACCGTCACCACTGTGTTCCAAATCATTTCTGCCATGATAAAACTCCTTTTTTGTAAAACACCTTTTCGGCGCTACTCTAACAGTATACCCGTTTCCCCTCTGAAAAGCAAACCCCAAATACGCCTTGCGCGGGTGACAGTTCAGCCATTTGATTCGGTGGCATTTCTTTGTGATAACGCCTGGAAGCGGAGGAGTCTTTGAAAGGGCAGTCAGCGGTCAGGGAGAGGTCTCGCTGTTCCGTTCCGGAATCTGGGAATATCTAACGGGATGAGAAGCTGTTTAAGAACCAAGCAGTGCGAGGGGCAACTCACTTCGTTCAGACAATCGCCTCACACTACTTAACAACACCTTCACATCCCGGTAAGATATTCTTTCAGATTCCTTCAAAGTCACAGCTCGCCCCTCCCCGCCGCTGAGTGCTTCTTCCAAATTGACCGGCCGCTTCCTACAACACAAAACGAAAATGCCATCAAATCAAATGACCGAACTGTAACTTGCGCGGCCTTCAAATACGCTTAACTGCTTGCACTCATCCGAAAACAATGATACAATACTACTTGCCTGAAAACGGAAATTAAATATTGAGGAGGATTATACCGTGAGTACATTAACTATCGTACTGATCGTCATCCTCGTACTGCTGGTCATAGCATGTATCGCCCTTTATATCTTTGGGAAAAAGGCTGAGAAAAAGCAGGCGGAACAGCAGGAACAGATGGATGCCGTGGCACAGACGCTCAGCATGCTTGTCATTGATAAAAAGAAAATGAAACTAAAAGAAGCGGGACTTCCCGCCGCTGTCATCGAGAACACACCGAAGTATTTACGCCGGACGAAAGTACCGATTGTAAAGGCAAAGGTAGGTCCTAGGATCATGACATTAATGTGTGATAACAAAGTGTTTGAAGTTATCCCTGTGAAGAAGGAGATCAAAGCGGTTGTAAGCGGTCTCTACATAACAGGGATCAAGAGCGTAAGAGGCGGTTCAATCGAAGCTCCGCCGAAGAAGAAAGGGTTGTTCCGCAAATAGGAACACCCTTTTTTCTTGCTCCGGCGCATCTTATAAATGCCTGCGGAACCGATATCTGCAGGCATTTATACGTAGCTTCTCTGTCAGCTTAAGACTGAGAAGTCTGCATTATTTTTTGACATAATATTCATTTTTATCTCACAGTCCGCCATAGGCTCATGATTCACGTCAAGCTCATATCCAACCTGCACGTCAATCTTATCCTCGCCTACATCGATCTTCATATTCCTTGTATTTACCCCTACAAGCATCTGTCCGAAAGGCGTGCGGTAATATGTGAGGTTCTTTTTATTTTTCTCAAATACCATGTGAGAGCTTGACAGGCCGCTCCTCATGATCTCCACCACATCTGTTCCGGTGATCTTGATCTTGTTGCGTATTGTCCCTGTCATTCCCTCGACCACTTCATCATAGATAATATAATGTTTGCCGTTACGCGTATAATAGCATGCCGGCGTAACGACTTCAATACCGGCATCCTCGTCGTAATCCCGGGGGATACCGTTCATTATGTCAATATGTTTTCCCGAAATACTGACTAATACGTCTTTTGTCATTACATTAATATTCCTCGATGTTTACTACATTTGTCGTGGGCACATCAAAGGGCATGACCGTGTTGGCAAACCTTCGAAACTTCTCCGCAGCGTCGCTTACATAGAATGAGTACCGGCTGTGCTCCTCTGTCGCCCCGTCATTTTCCATATCCTGTTCGTGCAAAATCCGCTTCAGGTCCATCGCCGTCTCATATGCCGGGTTTACAATCTGTATCTCTTCGCCCATATACTCGCGGATCTTAGATCTCAGGAGCGGATAATGGGTACACCCCAGTATCATCGCGTCAATATCCGTGCTGCGCATAGATTCCAGATAATACTCAATCACTTCCTGCGTCACTACATGCTCCTTAAACCCTTCCTCAACAAGGGGCACAAAGAGCGGGCATGCTTTCTCAATGACCGTGACATCCGGCGCCATCCCCTGAATGATCTTCGTGTACATCCCGCTCTGTACTGTGGCGTCTGTTCCCACGACGCCGATTTTGCGGTTCTTTGTCGCCTCTACAGCCGCTCTCGCACCGGGGATAACCACTCCGATGATCGGGATTCCAAACTCATCTCTCACCGCATCCAGCGCCAGAGCGCTGGCGGTATTACAGGCGATCACAATCGCTTTCACCTGTTTGGTCTTCAGGAAACGGATGATCTGTTCCGAAAAACGGATGATCGTATTCTGTGACTTACTTCCGTAAGGGACACGTGCCGTGTCTCCAAAATACACAATATTTTCATTAGGGAGCTGACGGGCGATCTCCCTCGCCACCGTCAACCCTCCCACGCCGGAATCAAACACGCCCACAGGCGTTTTCTTCCTGTTTTCTACACTCACGTTCTGCTCTCTCCTGACTTGATCTCTCGACATTTCAGCCGCGGCTCACACAACAAGATGTCTCTCCTTACAGGGCCAGCGTCTTTGCCACGTTGTACTGATAATCGGAGATGGATTTCTTCATGGACAGTGCTTCCTCGATATCAAAATCAACATATTCGCCGTTCCTGTAGCCGACCACGCGGTTCGTCTTCCCCTGACAGAGAAGGTCTACAGCCATAGCGCCCATGATAGAAGCGTACACCCTGTCCTTACATGTCGGACTGCCGCCGCGCTGCATGTGCCCGAGAATCGTAGCTCGTGTCTCAATGCCCGTCGCCTCTTCGATCCTCTTCGCCATATTGATGGAATCACCGATACCCTCTGCATTGATGATAATATAGTTCTTCTTTCCGCGTTTCTTATTCTCCATGATATCGTCAATGATATCCTGCTCGTTGAAATCATGCTCCTCCGGCATCAGGATGCGCTCAGCTCCGTTGGCAATACCGCACCAAAGCGCAAGATAACCAGCGTCGCGCCCCATAACCTCGATAATACTGCATCTCTCGTGGGATGTCGACGTATCACGCACCTTGTCGATCGCTTCCATAGCAGTGTTCACCGCTGTGTCAAAACCGATCGTATAATCTGTACATCCGATATCCAGATCGATCGTTCCCGGAACGCCAACCGTATTAACGCCAAGATTCGCCAGCTTCTGGGCACCGGCAAAAGAGCCGTCTCCGCCGATGACTACCAGACCGTCAATGCCGTATTTCTTACAGATGGCCGCCGCCTTCTGCTGTCCTTCTTCCGTGCGCATTGTCTTACAGCGCGCAGTCTGAAGGATCGTACCGCCCCGCTGGATCGTATCGGATACGTCGCGCGCAGACAGATCGATGATCTCCTCCTTGAGAAGTCCGTGATAACCTCTGCGGATGCCGCGCACTTTCAACCCTTTTGAAAGAGCTCTTCTGACAACAGCGCGGATCGCGGCGTTCATGCCCGGAGCGTCGCCGCCGCTTGTAAGTACGCCGATCGTGCGGATGCTGTCTTCGATCTCATCTAAATACTTTTCCTTCTCGTTAACATTATTCTCTGCCATGTCTTTTCCACCTTTCTGTAAAAGCAGATAACTGCCCCACCCATACCTTGAAAATATCTTAACAATTTTCGAAATTATTCTACCCTATTTAGAAGTGGTTTTCAATAGCTTTTTCCACCACTTTTACCCGGTTTTCGCCGAAATGGTTCATTAGCCTGCCCAAAACCTGCGGGTTGATACTTATATTGCGGTTTCTCGGAAGACGCTTGATCGCCCGTTCCTTCGCGCAGTAGATAACGACCTCATCTTCTCCCTCCGCGTCTGCCAGATAACCGTAGACGATCTGTTCCTCCTCCGCAAATGTCTCTTTGTCCGGAAACTGAATCCACAGCTCTTTCTTTGTCTGCTCAAAAGGAATTACCTTCTCGCAGATCAGCTTGCTGGCCTTCTCATCTTCCTCGGACACCCGTCCCCGGATGAACACCTTACTGTCCACATCGAGAAATCTGCGGTTGCCCTCAAAATCCCTCGGAAACACGACGACCTCCACTGTTCCCAGCAGATCTTCCACAGTGACAAAGGCCATCATCTGATTCGTCTTTGTATGCTTCACTGTCTTGTCCGTGATCATCCCGCCGATGATCACCTTTTCACCGTCGTGCACCTTCGCCCGTCCATCCTCTCCGTCTGGCTGGAAGTCCATCGTAGTGGCGGAGATTGCTTTTCTCCATTTTTCCTCGTATTCTTCCAATGGATGCCCGCTGATATAGATACCGAGCACCTCTTTCTCGAAAGCAAGCATATTTTCCTTTGTGTACTCGCCAACATCGGGCATACGGATCTGGAATTCCGCCTTCTGCTCCTCGCCCACAAGATCAAACAGGCTCATCTGACCGGACATGGAGTATTTCTTCTCCTGATTGACATGCTCCACGATCTGGATATAAATAGTCATAAACTGCTTTCTCGTACCGCCCAGCGTATCCAGAGCTCCGGCTTTGATCAGATGCTCTATGACTCTTTTATTCAGCACGTCCTTGGGAAAGAGCCGCGTAATAAAATCTTCCAGATTTTTAAACAGTCCCAACTCTTCCCGCTCTTTAATCATCGTCTGTACAAACGGGCGTCCAATGGTCTTGATGGCGGCCAGTCCGTAGCGGATGTTTCCGCCGTCGACCGAGAAGTCCGCCTCCCCTTTATTGATGTCCGGGGGGAGAATCTTGATATTCATCTGACGGCAAGCGTAAATGTATTCCGCCACCTTTGCGGGAGCCTCGATTACAGAGGTCATCAGCGCGGCCATAAATTCTACTGGGTAGTAATATTTCAGCCACGCGGTCTGATAGGCCACGACTGCGTATGCGGCGGCATGGGACTTGTTGAACGCATACTTTGCAAAATCAATCATTTCATCATAAATCTTATTCGCCGTCTTCTCATCGATTCCATTTTTCACACATCCCGGAACGTCCGCAGCCTCATCGCCATACACGAAAATCTGGCGTTCCTTCTGCATGACGTCCCCCTTTTTCTTGGACATAGCGCGCCGCAGAAGATCACTCCTTCCCAGCGTATACCCTGCAAGATCGCGCACGATCTGCATGACCTGTTCCTGATATACAATACAGCCGTAAGTCGGTTCAAGGATGGGTTCAAGCTGCGGGCAGTCATAGACAATAGCGGATTCGTCATTTTTGCCTCTGATATACTGGGGAATAAAATCCATGGGCCCCGGGCGGTACAGCGAGATCCCTGCAATAATATCCTCAAGGCTGTGAGGCTTGAGTTCTTTCATAAAGCTTTTCATCCCGGTGCTTTCAAGCTGGAAGATACCATCTGTCTTACCTGTCCCGATATAATCCAGCACCTTCGGGTCATTATAGTCGATCTTGTCAATATCGATGTCAGGTTTTTTCTTCCTCACCAGCTTTACTGCGTTCTGTATTACAGTCAGAGTCCGCAGTCCTAAGAAATCCATTTTGAGAAGACCCAGCTCCTCCAGTGTAGTCATTGTAAACTGGGTGGTAATTGAACCGTCCGCCGCCCTTGAGAGGGGAACATATTCGTCCACGGATTTCTGGCTGATGACCACCCCCGCTGCGTGCATGGAGCTGTGTCTGGGAAGGCCTTCCAAACGTTTTGCCATGTCAATGAGCGTCTTCACCTGCTCATCGTTTTCATAAGTCCGCTTAAGCTCTGGATTCTCCTTAAGCGCGCGGTCGATGGTAATGTTCAGTTCCTGCGGGATCATCTTTGCAATGCTGTCCACGAAAGCATAGGGCAGATCCATGACACGCCCCACATCGCGGATCACACCCCGCGCGGCAAGCGTACCAAAGGTGATAATCTGCACCACCCGGTCTTCTCCGTATTTACGCACCACGTAATCGATCACTTCCTGTCTGCGCTCAAAACAGAAGTCCACGTCGATATCAGGCATGGAGATACGTTCCGGATTGAGGAACCGTTCAAAGAGGAGTTGATAGCGGATGGGATCAATGGTCGTGATCCCCAGACAGTAGGAGACAATGCTCCCTGCCGCCGAGCCTCTTCCCGGCCCTACCGCGATCCCATGGTCTCTCGCATATTTGATAAAATCCCATACGATCAAAAAGTAGTCTACATATCCCATATTCCGGATCGTATCAAGCTCGTAAGCCAGCCTCTCCTTCAGCTCCTGAGACGGCTCGCCGTAGCGTTCCTCAAGTCCTTCGTAACAAAGCTTCTGCAAATATTCCCATGAAGTGAATCCCGCCGGCACGTCGTACTTTGGGAGCTTTGTCACGCCGAACTCGATCTCCACATGGCAGCGGTCCGCGATCCTCTGTGTATTGTCCAGCGCCTGAAGCGCATACGGGAAGAGCTTCTCCATCTCCTCAGGAGATTTCACATAGTACTGTCCGCCTTCATAACGCATCCTGTTCTCATCGGAAAGTTTTTTCCCCGTCTGGATACAGAGCAGGATATCATGAGGCTTGGCATCCTCCGCATAAGTATAGTGGACGTCATTGGTAACTACCAGTTCAATCCCGGTCTCCCCAGACATTTTAAGAAGCTGCTGGTTCACCAAAGCCTGCTCCGGGATGCCGTGATCTTGAAGCTCAAGGAAGTAATTGTCTTCCCCGAAAATATCCTGATACTCAAGGGCAGTCTTTTTGGCCTCGTCATAAAGTCCCTTCGAGATATAACGCTGCACCTCCCCGGCAAGACACGCGCTCAATGCGATGATACCCTTGTGGTATTTTCTCAGAAGCTCTTTATCTACACGCGGCCTGTAATAGTATCCCTCGACAAAGCCTTTTGATACGATTTTCATAAGATTGGCATAGCCTTCATCATTTTCGGCAAGCAGTACAAGATGATAATACCTGTCGTCCCCGCCTGTGACTTCCCTGTCAAACCGTGAATTCGGAGCCACGTACACCTCACAGCCAAGGATCGGTTTGATCCCCTGACGGCGGGCCTCCCGGTAAAAATCGATCACGCCGTACATCACGCCGTGGTCTGTGATCGCCGCGCTGTTCATCCCAAGCTCTTTCACTCTGGAGACATATTCTTTTATTTTGTTAGAGCCATCCAAAAGACTGTACTCTGTATGGACATGTAAATGTACAAAACTCATCTTTCACCTCTAAATCATATGGAGTTCCTCTTGCGGAACCCTCGCGCCGAGCGCGGTCGCCCCAGCGACATATTTCATGTTCGCGCGAATGCGCTCTCCGTTCCACTCCGGTCGGCACAGAACAAATGTCCCCCGGACATTTTGCGCCTTGCGCGGAGTGCTTTTCACAGTATAGAGAAGCTATACTGTAAAAAAGGGCGGCTCCCTTGCGGGAACTGCCCTCATCGGTCTTGTCTGTCATATTCCCTGACCGTATACCTGTATGCCAGCGTATACGTTTACACAGCGCAGCTTTATACTCTGCTGCCGTCAAGCATGAACTTGATCAGTCTGTCCGTATCCTCTTTCTCATACGCGATAATCTCCAGCTCCGGAATCTCACCGTTGGAAAAAATATTCGCCATGGAAACGTACTGTGACAGCTTTGACTTTAAGTTCAGTCTGTCTCCCTCTCCTGTCACAAGCTCGACCTTTCCTGAACATTCGTCTACGACCTTGAAAAATCCTTCTATATCAGTAATGTTCTGAACCTTCATAGTTCATTCTCCTTTCCTCTGCCTCTCAAATGGTTTCCTCCACACACGTCCTATTATACCCTTTTTCAGTTGGATTGCAAGATTTTTCCCTGTTTTTCATCAATAGTGATCCTGCCCTGTTTAAGCAGCCTCCCGACCGCTCTTTTAAATGCCGCCTTGCTCATGCCAAGCTCTGCCTTGATACGTTCCGGGTCCGCTTTATCTGTAAACGCAAGCGCTCCGCCGTTATTCATGATCCGTTCCATAACGGACTGTGCGTCCTTGTCCATCTGCTCCGGTATCTTCCCCCTCACGCTTAAGTCCAGTTTACCGTCCGCCTTAACCGCTGCCACGCGGGCCTCGACCTGCTGTCCCACATACATCCTGCCGTACACTTCTCTTCTCGGTATAAGGGCGGAATATCTGTTGTCCACTGCCACGAACACGCCAAACTCCCTGCTTGTCTCATACACCGTTCCTGTCACCATATCGTCCTTTTTGTATGGGGAATCCGTCCTCAGAAGAGGATACACTTTCATGGTCGCGCACAGCCGTCCGCTTTTGTCAATATAAAGGCTCACCAGACAGCGGTCGCCCTTTTCTACTTTTGTTGTCTGTTCCTTGAACGGCAGAAGCAGATCCTTCTCAAGTCCCCAGTCAAGAAACGCGCCGACCCGCCCCACATCAACTACATCGAGAACCGCAAGTCCCCCGACAGTCAGCTTCGGTTCATTGGTCGTCGCAATCATGCGGTCAGATGAATCCTTATATAAGAACACTTCTATCGGATCTCCCACTTCGACACCCGCCGGAACCTGCTTTTTCGGCAGAAGCACCCGCTCTTCATCACTTCCAAGGTACACGCCGAACTCTACCTTCTTCACAACGGTCAGTACCTGCTTTTCTCCTAATCTCATATGCTTTGCTCTCCTTTGCAGATCCCGCCCTGCTGTCACGGAATCCGTCTTCGTCTCACTTTAATCTAAAGTATCCCACAGGAAATGTCAATGCCGCATCCAAAGTCAGTCAAACAGGCTAAGCTGGCGGCACACTTCTTCCTTCTGCTTTTGCCGTGCTTTCTCCCACGTAAAATATCCTCTCTCCGCAATACCGTCCCCTGTCCCTTTCTCTTGGGCCGCTACTGCCCTTTTATTATTTGAAGCTTTCCCCTCTTTTAATTCCGCGAGAAATTCTGACTCTTCCCCGCTGAATGTAACAATCAGTTCCTCTTTAGCACGGGTAAGGCCCACATAAAACAGTCTGCGTTCTTCATCCTTGTCCACGGGATACTTCTCCCTCTCAAGGGGAATCAATCCCTGCTCTGCGCCGAAGATAAACACTGCGGAAAACTCCAGTCCCTTAGAGCCATGAAGTGTCATTAAGGTCACGGCCTCTGAGGTATACTCCTTTTCCCCGCACCGCTTCAGATCACTCTCCACGCCCAGTTCCAGAGCGCTTAAAAACTCATCCATGCTCTTATAGAACACTGCCGTCTTTGCCAGCTTCTCCATCGCCGGATCTTCTGCAAGATCCATCTCTTTTATCCATGTGTCCATGAACTTTTTCGGCTTATTCTTTTGGTAAAGTCCGCGAAACTTTTCTGCGGCATTGCTGACCAGCTCTTCTGTCAGAGGATTCCACTCAAGCTTCCATATTAACGCCGCGCTCTCCTTTACCGCAGAAGTATCTTTTTCATCTCTTAGATATTTAAAGAAGCAGATGCTCCCCTGTACACTGTCTTCTTCAAGAAAGGGTTCCCGGCCAGCCACAACATAGGGAATACCTTCCTTTTTCAGGCACTTTTCAAGAAGCCGGGCCTGACGGTTTGTCCGGTACAGCACAGCGATCTCCCCGAACCCCCTGACCTTTCTCCCGTCATTTTCCCAAGCGTCCCTGTGAGCTTCCAGCATCCCCATGCCGCCTGCCATCCGTCCGATCTCTTTTGCAATAAATATCCCTTCCGCCAGTGAGCTTTCCGCCTCCACGATACGCACCGGGGCATTGTCCGGCAGGTTCGGATGAAGAATTTCCCCGTGCCCGATCACACCTGCCGCCGCGGACAGTATCTGCGGCGACGAGCGGTAGTTCTCTGACAGTCCGATCCGTTCTATATCAGGATAGTCCCCTGCCAGCCTTTCAAAGCAGTTTGCATCCGCCCCTCGGAACCCATAGATGGACTGATCCGGGTCGCCTATGACAAACAACTCCTGTCCGCCGCTGTGCCACAGACGGATGAGCCTGTGCTGAATCGGATTGATATCCTGAAACTCGTCCACAAGCAGATAGCGGAACTGCTTCTCCCATCCTGCATATGCCTGTCCGCTCCCGATCAGTTCTGCCGTTTTAAGAAGAAGATCGTCAAAATCAAACAGCTTGCGTTCGTCCTTCTTCTGCTCGTACAGTTGATACGCCTCCTGCCAGTCCTTGGGTTCGTTCGCTTCGTATATTCCCGCATCTTCTCCAATCATGATTCCTGATTTATATCGCGACACCCTTTCAAGGAATTCTTTCGCATTTCCGAACTGTATCTCCTCCGCCAGAGAACGAAGCTCAGCGTCTCCCGCAAGGGCAAACTCGATCCCCTGCTTTTTCAGGAAGTCCAGACAGATCACATGGAACGTACCGATCTGCATCAGCCTCCCCGCAGATTTCTTCCCAGTCTCTGTGACAATCCTCTCCTTAAGCTCTGCCGCCGCCTGATTGGTAAATGTAACCGCCGTCACCTCAGACGGACGCACTCTGCGGTTTTCAAGAAGATACTTTAAACGGGATACCAAAGTCTTCGTCTTTCCCGTTCCCGGCCCGGCCTTTACCGCGATACGGGCAGAGCCTGATATGACCGCTCTTTCCTGCTCCTGATTCAAACGCGGCATCCTGCCTTTCTCTTGCTTCTTTTGTAAAATTCCCCCGACAGGCTCTTCCTTGTTCTTACCCGTATCCCCTTTCTTTCCCGTGTCCCTGTTCTTTCCCGCGTCCGTATCCGCTTCTTCTCCGGGCACAGCGCCGATCATGTCAAAGAAACTCATCTGTCCTTCCGTATTACTCAGCTCATCCGCACTGAACAGACGGATGACCCCGTACTCCCCGTCAAACCCCGGTATGCGCTCCACCTGCCCATCCCTGAGGCGTCCGATCCCTTCCGCGATCCTTGTCCCCGACACGCGCCGGATGTCCTCCAGCGGAAGCCGCCTTAATATCTCAAACTCCGCTCCCAGCTCCGAGAGCAGCCGCATGTACTCCCTCTCCGCCTTCTTGCTTGCCGCTGAGCATCCGAAAGAAGCGGCGATCACCTCGGGAAGGGGCACAAGACTTTCGAATGCCTTTGCCCCTTCCCTTACATAGCCTTCCCCCCTGTCCGACAAAGCCTCTACACGGTGGGACACTCCGATCGTGATCTTCCGTCCGCACACCGGGCAGATCCCGTTATGCTTCATCGTCTCAGACGGGGTCAGACAGAGATTACATTTCCGGTGGCCGTCCATATGGTACTTCCCTTCCTCCGGGAAAAATTCGATTGTACCATAAAGTCCATCTCCCGTCTGTATGGCCCTTGAAAGTCCCGCGTAAGACATAGGAATGTCGAAAAGATTGGCCTCTCTCCCCAGTTTCGCCGGAGAATGGGCATCCGAGTTGGATATAAGCTGAAAACGGTCCAGCGCGGACACACGCCAGTTCATAGGCGGATCTGAGGAAAGTCCTGTCTCCACAGCATGTACATACGGCGTCAGATCCTCAAAGCATTCTTCTACTGTATCAAACCCGGAGAATGCTCCGAACATAGAAAAATGCGGCGTCCATATATGCGCGGGCACATAGACTGCATCCGGACATAATTCCAGAGTGATCTCAAGCAGATCATGACAGTCCAATCCGAGGATGGGCCGTCCGTCAGAATGGATATTGCCGATCTGCTCCAGCTTATTTGCAATCCGTTCCGCATCCTCCAGTCCCGGAAGAATGATTACACTGTGAACCTTTCTGACTTTTCCGTTCTTTTTGTAGATGGAGCTGATCTCTCCTGTAATGACAAAACGGGGGATCATGTCCCCCTGTACACTGTCGTCTTCTATCCTGTATTCCTCTCTGAGCACATACAGTCCGTCCTCAGACGGCGTAAGCTTTTCCCTCAGTTCTTCCCTCCATGCAGGATGGGTGAAATCCCCTGTTCCCACAATGTGAATCCCTTTTCTTCTCGCCCACAGATCCAGATATTCCGGCGTACAGTCCTTACTTGTCGCTCGGGAATATTTCGAGTGTATATGCAAATCCGCTATGTACATGATGCCACCTTCTTTTTCATTTACTGCCAAAACCGCCGCACAGATCATAACTCTCCGCGACCATCCGTTTTATATCTTTATCGGGTACTGTACCATCCAAGATGATGGAATTCCAGTGTATTTTGTTCATATGATACGCAGGAACAACCGACGCATACGCTTCCCGCCAGAAATCCCGCCACTGAGGATCACATTTTACATTGATCCATATGCGGCCTTCCCTCTCAAATATCCACGCGAATATCCTGCGGTTTCCCCGGATGCGCATACATGTCCAGTTCGGATCATCAAAAGGATAATCCTCAAATACATCCGGGAAAGTAAGACAATATCTGATCAACTGCTTTCGTTTGGTCAAAGGCATATCAAACATCCCCTTTTCATCTATTACTGCCGCCTGATAAGTTCCGCAGCGATCTCCATATCCGACCAGTCGGGGTGGCTTTCTGCCAAATCCAAAATTTCCCTGATCTCTTCCTGCCCGGTTTCCAGAAGCTCAGAAATCGAGGCTGCATCCAATCCCTTCAAGGCTTTCTTCCGAATGATGGAAACCAGAGAGGCTTTCCCTTCTGCTCTTCCTTCTGCTCTTCCTTCTGCTTTCCCTTCCGCTCTTCCGATCTTCTCGCCTTCATCCCGTATCAGTCTGTCCCTCTCTTCCATCTTCATATAGCTCACTCCCATCTCTTCACTGGATTTGATCTTATGAATCTTTCTATGCAGATGCTTGAGGCGTTCGTCGCAGTCTTCCGGTACACTGTCATCACTGCTTTTCTCAACATAATGCAGAAAATCAATTAGTGATCTCTCTACCTCATTATCATTCCTCCCCTTTGTGTTCAGGATGATCTTCTTACACTCATCACCCATGACCAGCTCGGGGATTTCTTTGCAGCGGTTATCAAATGTATATCGATACAAGCCGTATCCATACAGATCGAATCCACAGATAACAACAATGTAGGCAGGCTTCATATCGTCAAATCCTCTTTCACCACTTTTTAGCATGGGCGCGTCAATCAGCGCCTGATAAAACCTTGTCCGCTTCGGAATATTGCCCTCATTGCGTTTCTGCATCTCTACATCAAAAACATGCCCTTCTTCATCCTCTACATAAAAATCCATGCGGATGCCGCGTCTGCCGGGAAGGTTGTGGACTACCTTCTGTCCCTCTTTCCATGCAATGCTGCGGATAGTTATCCCCAGCGATAATTCAATAATGATCTTGCACGTCTCAAGGTCAACAGTCGCAACATCAAACAAAAAGTCGTCCATCAGATTCAGCTTTTGCAGCGGCGCAAGAAGCATCTCTGTATCATACATCTGCATATTCAGTTTTAATTT
>DWYT01000114.1 GCA_019118545.1 Candidatus Mediterraneibacter merdavium
AAAAGGAATCGGACGCGCAACCGTAAACTACAAGCTGCGTGACTGGGTATTCTCCCGTCAGAGATACTGGGGAGAGCCGATCCCGATCATTCACTGTCCGCATTGCGGCAATGTGCCGGTGCCGGAAGAAGAACTGCCACTTCGTCTGCCGGATGTACAGTCCTATGAGCCTACCGGAACCGGAGAATCTCCGCTGGCGGCTATCGACGAGTGGGTAAACTGCAAGTGTCCGGTCTGCGGAGCGGATGCAAAACGAGAGACCAATACCATGCCGCAGTGGGCAGGATCTTCCTGGTATTTCCTGCGGTATGTGGATAATCACAACGATAAGGAACTGGTATCCAGAGAGAAAGCGGATGAAATGCTGCCGGTAGATATGTATATCGGCGGTGTGGAGCACGCAGTACTCCACCTGCTGTATGCAAGGTTCTACACCAAGTTCCTGTGCGATATCGGAGTGATTGATTTTGATGAGCCGTTCCACAAGCTGTTCAATCAGGGAATGATCACCGGAAAGAACGGTATCAAGATGAGTAAGTCTAAAGGAAACGTGGTATCACCGGATGATCTGGTAAGAGATTACGGATGCGATTCCCTTAGAATGTATGAGCTGTTTGTAGGACCGCCGGAGCTGGATGCGGAATGGGACGACCGTGGAATCGACGGCGTGAACCGCTTCCTGAAGCGTCTCTGGAACCTGGTACAGGATAGCAAGGATGCAGATATTAAGGCTACAAAAGAGATGATCAAAGAGCGCCACAGACTGGTATATGACATTACTACCCGTCTGGAGAGCTTCAGTTTAAATACTGCAATCTCCGGATTCATGGAGCATAATAATAAGCTGATCGAGATCGCCAAGAAAGAAGGCGGAATCGACAAGGAGACACTGTCCGCCATGGCAGTCCTGCTGTCACCTTTTGCACCGCACATTGCAGAGGAAATCTGGGAGCAGTTAGGACATGAAGGAAGTGTGTTCCGTGCAGGATGGCCGACCTTTGATGAAGAGGCTATGAAGGATGACGAGGTAGAGGTGCCGGTACAGATCAACGGCAAGACCAGAGCCGTGATCTCTATTTCCGCGGATATTTCCAAGGAAGACGCTATCGCAGCCGGAAAGGCCGCTGTGGCAGACAAACTGACTGGAAATATTATTAAGGAAATCTATGTGCCGAAGAAGATTATAAATATTGTGCAGAAATAAGCAGTGCGAAAAAAAGAGACAGGAGTGATTCTGTCTCTTTTTTACTTTATAGGAAAATGCATGATTGAGGAAATTTGAGAAAAAGAAAACCCGCTGAAAAGCGGGCATGGCAATTAGACGGTTCAGGGTCAGAAGATGTAAAAACCTTCCTCACCGAAATCGTCATCATCCAGATCATCAAATTCGTGTAAGAAATAATCCATGTCCAAAAGGTCGTCATCACTCATGTCGCGGACTTCATCAGAGGTCATGCCTTCTGGAGGATTTTTCATATACTGTTCCCGAAGTTCCTTTGCAAGTTCTGCCTCAGTGACTCGTTTCATATTGACCGTCTCCGTTTCTGTATCAGATATCTTGATTGTACCATGCAGCAGGAGACTATGGAAGAGAAGAAAAAGCGGCAGGGGACCGGCACCGGTGCTTTCGCATGGCCCTTTCATATAATTCGTGCAAAGGAACGGGTTTGTGGTTGAAATATAATTCAAGAAACAGCATGGGCGTACCGCAGGAAGGACATTTTAAAGGGTCATATCCGAAGGAAAGCAGGATGGAATCCCGCCAACGGTTAAAAGAAAGAAATATTTTATGCTTGTCCCTTGAGATAGCCCTGTGAAGATATCTGTCAGATTTACGATGTCTGGCATAAATCCCATAATAACGGATCATTTTGAAATGTTTTTCCGGGATATGCTGGGTGAGGCGTGCCATGAAATCAAGAACGGGGATGGTTTCCGTGACCAGCTTCCCGTCTTCATGGCGGTTGTAATGAAACGTAACAAATTCGCCGTCATAGGAGTCAATACGTGAAGTAGCGATAACTGGTCTGCCAAGGTAACGGCCAATGTATTTGATCACTTGGGAAGGATTACATTTATTGGGCATGGCTCGGACATAAAACCCATTTTTGTGGTCGGCATAGACAGAAGCCTTAAGCTTTTTAAAGGAATCGCCGATTTTGGAATGCAATTCGTTCAAAAGGGCGGTCTGAAAGGAGTCACGCAAGAGTTTGTAGTTGAAGTGTTTTTTATGACGCCAGCGAAGAGAATTCCCAACCCCGCCTTCAGAAACGAGACAATGGATATGGGGATTCCATTTCAGGTCCCTGCCAAAGGTATGAAGGACACAGATAAACCCAGGAGTAAAGAGTTCGGATTTGTTATCTTTATGGAACATACGAGAGACAACACTGTTAACGGAAGAGAAAAGGCAGTTTAAAAGAGAACGGTCAGATAAGAACAAAGGACGGAGTTCCCTGGCGATAGTGAAAACGCAATGGCGATGCTGGACATTGATGATCTTAAAAGACATAGAGGTAGTCCTGTCAATGGCATACATGTTGCCGCAGGAAGGGCAGAAGCGGGAATGACAGCGGAAGGGGACAAATTTGAAATTTCGGCAGGAAGGGCAGGCATACATGGCGCCGCCAAAAGAGGGGTCGCCGCAATGGATCATTTTTTCTACATTTTCAATGACAGAGTCACGGGGATGTTGGATATAAAGCATTTCTTCAAAATGGTCTGCAAAAATTTTCTGTAAGATATTCATAAGACTATTATGAAGGAAAACAGCTCAAAAAGAAACCCCTAATCCCCTCAAGATTGAGGGGTAGGGGAGTTGAAGTGTCGAAGACACTTTTTTATTTACTTTTACAGATTTGTGTTTTAGAAAGAGAGGAAGAGGTAACTATGAGAGGGAAAAGGAAAATCCTGTGGGGAACAATGACTCTGCTGCTGGTCCTGGCCTTAAGTACCATGACGGTATTTGCGGCAGACGGGGCAGAGGAGTATGTTCCTGATATGTATGCGACTTTCTGGTCTTTGATTCCGCCGGTGGTGGCTATCGTGCTGGCGTTGATCACAAAAGAGGTATACAGTTCACTGTTTATCGGGATCCTGATAGGTGGTGTTTTTTATTCCGGATTTCAGTTTGAGCGGACGATCACACATGTCTTCCAGGACGGGATCGTAGGTGTGCTGTCCGACAGCTATAATGTGGGAATACTGGTGTTTCTGGTGATTCTGGGGATCATGGTATGTATGATGAATAAAGCGGGAGGCTCTGCGGCGTTCGGGCGCTGGGCCAGCGAACATATCAAGAGCCGTATCGGGGCACAGCTTGCTACAATCCTTTTGGGAGTTCTGATCTTTATTGATGACTATTTCAACTGTCTGACAGTGGGAAGTGTTATGCGGCCGGTGACAGATAAGCACAATGTTTCCCGTGCAAAGCTTTCCTATCTGATCGATGCGACGGCAGCGCCGGTATGTATCATTGCGCCGATTTCCTCCTGGGCGGCGGCTGTAACAGGGTTTGTAGAGGGAGAGGATGGATTTTCCATTTTCATCCGGGCGATTCCATATAATTATTATGCGCTTTTGACTATTACTATGATGATAGCGCTGGTACTTCTGAAAGTGGATTACGGTCCGATGAAGCTCCATGAGGACAATGCCATAAAAGGAGATATTTATACAACACCGGACCGTCCCTATGCAGGGATGGAGGAAGAGGTCGATGAGTCTAAGGGGCGTGTGATTGACCTTGTATTTCCGATTCTGGTGCTGATTGTGTGCTGCGTGATCGGGATGATCTATACGGGAGGATTTTTCTCCGGTACGGGGGTTGTTGAGGCGTTTTCTAACAGCGATGCCTCAGTAGGCCTGATGTTTGGAAGCTTCTTTGCTTTTGTGATCACGACCGTATTTTATGCGATCCGCAAAGTGCTGTCCTTTAATGAGACTATGACCTGTGTTCCGGAAGGATTCAAGGCGATGGTCCCGGCAATCCTGATCCTTACATTTGCCTGGACGCTGAAAGCGATGACAGACAGTCTGGGTGCGGCAGAATATGTGGCGGGAGTCGTGGAAACAGCAGCCGGAGGATTCCTTCACCTGCTCCCGGCGATCATCTTTGTGGTCGGCTGCCTTCTGGCTTTTGCAACCGGTACCTCCTGGGGAACCTTTGGTATTCTGATTCCTATCGTAGTGGCAGTGTTCCAGGGAACCAATGAAACTATGATGATCATTTCTATTTCAGCATGTATGGCAGGCGCGGTGTGCGGCGACCATTGTTCTCCGATCTCGGATACAACGATCATGTCGTCGGCGGGAGCCCAGTGCAACCATGTTAATCATGTGACAACACAGCTTCCTTATGCGGTGACCTGTGCGGTGGTGTCATTTGTAGCATATATCATTGCAGGATTTGTACAGAATCCGTTTATTTGCCTTCCGATTGGCATCATCATGATGGTTGGAACGTTGGCTGTGATCAAAAAAATCAATGCATAACGACGGGAAAAGCTGTGAAAAATAAAATCAGAAATAAAAAGGACGACACGGATAAAGCCGTGCCGTTCTTTTTATTGCAGGCGAAATCGAAAAGCGTTATAATATGTGGAAATGGGTGAGCCAGTATCAGGAAAGGAGTCGGACAAAAGTTATGAACAAAACAAATGGCAGAGCTTATGAGATGATTCAGCAGGAGGAACTGAAAGGAATCCGCTCCCGCGGATGCCTGCTCAGACATAAGAAGAGCGGCGCCCGGGTGCTTTTGATAGAGAATGATGATGACAACAAGGTGTTTAGCATCGGCTTCCGTACACCGCCAAAGGACAGCACCGGCGTACCGCATATCATGGAACATTCGGTGCTTTGCGGGTCAAAAAATTTCCCCGCTAAGGATCCTTTTGTAGAATTGGTTAAAGGGTCGTTAAATACCTTTCTTAATGCGATGACCTATCCGGATAAGACAGTGTATCCGGTTGCCAGCTGTAATGACAAGGATTTTCAGAATCTGATGCATGTATACATGGACGCGGTGCTGTATCCTAATATTTATCAGCATGAAGAGATTTTCCGGCAGGAAGGATGGAGCTATAAACTGGACTCTCCGGAGGGAGAGCTTCAGTACAATGGAGTGGTCTATAATGAAATGAAGGGGGCGTTTTCCTCGCCTGAGAGCGTTCTGGACAGAGTAATCCTGAATACACTGTTTCCGGATACGTCCTATGCGAACGAGTCCGGAGGCGATCCGGAGTATATCCCGGATCTGACCTATGAACAGTTCCTGGATTTCCACCGGAAATATTATCATCCGTCCAACAGTTATATTTATCTGTATGGAAATATGGATATGGATGAGAAACTGGAGTGGCTGGATCGGGAGTACTTATGTCATTTCGATAAGATTGAGGTGGGTTCTGAAATCCGTTTTCAGGAGCCATTCAGAAAAATGGTGGAAAGGGAACTGCCATATTCCATAGCAAGCGATGAATCTGAAGCAGATAATACCTATCTTTCCTACAATAAGGTGATTGGCACAAGTCTGGATCGGGAGCTTTA
Source organism: Candidatus Mediterraneibacter merdavium (assembly GCA_019118545.1). Lineage (GTDB taxonomy): Bacteria > Bacillota > Clostridia > Lachnospirales > Lachnospiraceae > Mediterraneibacter > Mediterraneibacter merdavium. The sequence continues at coordinate 5,548 of DWYT01000114.1, forward strand.
CCTTGCTTTCCAGATCCTGGACTATGCGCTTTTATCAGCGCCGGGAGCACCTCTTAAGAAGGCGCTTACGGAAGCGGGGATTGGAAAGGATATTATGGGCTCTTATGACAATGGAGTTTATCAGCCGATCTTCTCTGTAATCTCTAAAAACGCCAATGCAGAGCAGAAGGAAGCGTTTGTGGAGAAGATTGAGGAGGTTCTGAAGGAGATTGTAGAGAATGGAATGGATAAAAAAGCACTGGAGGCAGGAATCAATTATCATGAATTCCGCTATCGGGAGGCTGATTTTGGCAGTTATCCGAAGGGACTGATGTATGGTCTTCAGATGCTGGACAGCTGGCTTTATGATGACGAAAAGCCGTTTATCCATATAGAAGCGCTGGACACATTTTCCTTCCTGAAAAAGCAGATCGGAACCGGATATTATGAAGATCTGATCCGTCGTTATCTTCTGGAAAATTCGCATGGGGCAATCGTGGTGGTAAAGCCGGAGAAGGGACGGACGGCCCGGATGGACCGGGAGCTTGCAGAAAAGCTTGAGGCATATAAAAATGGATTGAGCGAGAAGGAGAGGCAGGAGCTTGCAGACCGGACAGAGGCGCTTGAGGCCTATCAGTCAGCAGAAGACCGTCCGGAGGATCTGGAAAAGATCCCGGTACTTAAAAGAGAAGATATTTCCCGTAAGATCGCACCGATTTTTAATGAAGAACGGACGGTGGCAGGGATTCCGATGATATTCCATGAGATTGAGACGAACGGAATCGGGTATCTGGATCTGCTGTTTGACATGTCCGGCGTACCGGAGGAACTGCTTCCGTATGTGGGAATCCTGCAGGCAGTGCTGGGTGTGATTGATACCACTCATTATGAGTATGGTGAATTATTTAATGAAATCAATGTGCACACTGGCGGGATCGGCACCTCGCTGGAGCTTTATCCGGATGTGACAAAGGTGAAGGAGAAGGAGTTCAAGGCTACCTTTGAGATCAAGGCCAAGGCATTGTATGAAAAGCTATCTGTGGCTTTTGACATGATGGGAGAGATCCTGACAGAGTCAAAGCTTGAGGATGAAAAGCGGCTCCTGGAGATACTCCAGATGCTGAAATCAAGGCTTCTTATGCGGTTCCAGTCGGCCGGGCATACCACGGCGGTTCTGAGGTCTTTGGCATACACATCTCCATCGGCAAGGTTAAAAGACCTGACCAGTGGTATAGAGTTTTACAGGGTAGTAGCACGGATTACCGAGCATTTCGAAGAAGAAAAGGAAGATCTGATCCGGAAACTAAAGAGCCTGGCTGTGCGCCTGTTCCGGGCGGAAGGGATGATGATCAGCTACACGGCATCACGGGAAGGTCTGGACGGCCTGGAAGATCTTGTGGACAGTATGAAAAAACGGTTGTTTACGGATTCAGTGGAAGAGGCGGTATGTATCCTCCACTGTGAGAAGAAAAATGAAGGCTTCAAGACTGCTTCGAAGGTGCAGTATGTGGCCAGATCCGGAAACTTTATTGATGGCGGCGCCCAATACAGCGGTGCACTCCAGATACTGAAAGTGATTTTAAGCTATGAATATCTGTGGCAGAATATCCGTGTCAAGGGCGGTGCCTATGGCTGTATGAGCAATTTTAACAGGATTGGAGAAGGATATTTCGTTTCCTACCGGGATCCGAACCTGAAGCGGACCATGGAGATCTATGAGGGTATTACAGACTATCTTAAAAACTTTACCGTCAGCGAACGGGATATGACGAAGTATATTATCGGGACCATCAGTAACATCGATCAGCCTATGACGCCGTCAGCCAAAGGAGACCGGTCCATGAACCTTTATATGAACCATGTAAGCCCGGAGATGATCCAGAGAGAACGTTCAGAGATCCTGGGAGCAGACCAGGAGGATATCCGCGCACTGGCGCCGGTTGTCAAAGCCTTGCTGGCAGCGGATCAGATATGCGTGATAGGCAGCGAAGAGAAGATAGAGACAGACAAAGATATGTTTGATGTATTGACAAGTTTTTAACGGGGGACGTACACTTTTGGCGTTGGTGCCTGTCCCCTTTTGCAAAGGTGTACGTCCCCCCTGGAGGGAGAAAATGAGACAAGACTATAAATCTGGCTTTGTAACGCTGATCGGCCGGCCGAATGTGGGGAAATCTACGCTGATGAATTATCTCATCGGTCAGAAGATCGCCATTACATCCAACAAGCCTCAGACGACCAGAAACCGGATCCAGACGGTCCTGACCACCGAGGAAGGACAGATTGTGTTTGTTGACACACCGGGGATCCACAAAGCGAAAAACAAGCTGGGAAAATACATGGTAAACGTGGCGGAGCGGACGCTGAAGGAAGTGGACGTGATCCTGTGGCTGGTGGAACCGACCACATTCATCGGGGCTGGTGAACAGCATATAGCGCAGCAGCTGAAAAGAGTAAGTACTCCGATAATTCTGGTAATCAATAAGATCGACAGTGTGAAGAAGGAAGAATTGCTCCCGGTGATTGCCGCTTACAAAGATGTCTGCGATTTTGCGGAGATTGTGCCGGTATCTGCGAGGAACGGAGACAATACGGAGGTGCTGATACAGGAAATTATGAAATATCTGCCATACGGTCCGCAGTTTTACGACGAGGATACGGTGACAGATCAGCCGGAACGGCAGATTGTGGCGGAGCTTATCCGTGAAAAGGCACTTCACTGCCTGCAGGAGGAGATTCCCCATGGGATTGCGGTTGCCATTGAACGTATGCAGAAAAAGAATAAAGTAGTGCACATTGATGCCACGATTATCTGTGAACGTGATTCCCACAAGGGGATAATTATTGGAAAACAAGGAAATATGTTGAAAAAGATCGGGAGTACGGCCCGGTATGAGATTGAAAAAATGCTGGATTGCCAGGTAAATCTGAAGCTTTGGGTCAAAGTAAAGAAGGACTGGAGAGACAGTGAATTCCTGATGAAAAATTTTGGATATCGGGAAGAAGAATAAAATGGCGCGTCCAGGGGAGAACCTATCCTTAGGATAAAAACAGAGGATGAGGTGATGCTTGTGGAACAAAAATACTGGGAGCGGTTTCTGAAAACAGG
>DWYT01000115.1 GCA_019118545.1 Candidatus Mediterraneibacter merdavium
GCAATTGAAGCAGGGACAGATATTTCGGATAGACAGGAGGGAAAAAGTGAAGAAGATACAACAATACTTGGCAGCTCTGTGCTGTATTGCATTTTGCTTGACAGGCTGCTCAAATCAAACAGAGCCGGATAAAAGTGCGGATCAGGATGCCTTGGCCGGAACATCATGGATCGCAGAGAATGATGGATCACAGTGGGTATTCGGAGAAGATCAGAGTTTTTTCTGGTATCAAACAAAAGGGGAAACAGACGATAATTACTATGGCGGCACTTATGAATTTCATATTGGACAGGACGCTGTGAATTATCTGACGGAGGATCTTTCTTCGTATGGAGTTTCAGAAGAAGAAATAACAGGTGTATTCGGTTCGGCGGAGGGATACACATTAGATAATTTTGTTTGCTTTTCTACTACGAATACAACCTTTATGCTAAACGGCACCGAGCAGCTTTCAGATGAAGTGGTGACCTCATATTTTGGCTTTTTACTATCCAATGGCTCTGTTCTCGATATCGCTAATATGAATACAGGCACATATTACGGATTTGTAAAAGAAGAATAATTGGAAATTGGCGGGCCGATGATCATGAAGAGAGGCAATGTCAATGAAGAAAGATGATAAAAGCATCAAAGATGTGAGACTGTCACTGCCTAAACTAAACGCTATCTGTCATTGCCTAAAACGGTATGACATTTCTTGCCGGGTATGATAGAATAAAGCCGAAAAAGATTTGGGACATTAGCATTGAAAGGATGGATGTTATGTATAAGATAGAAATTAAATTTGATGCCAGCAGCCTGACACCGGGAGATATGGATCAGATATGCAGGGAAACAGACCTGATTTTTGAAAAAGAAGATTTAAACTGTGCGGACAGACAGCCGGGAAAGAGGGTATATCTTGACCGGGGACGCAAGCAGGATTATGGCAGATTTTGGGCGGCGTTGTTTGCGCTGAAAAGCTCCAGAAGGATTACAGATCATTTGCAGGAATGTTTCTGGTATAATGGGAATGAAAAAGAAAATTTAATTACAGACTTCATAAGGAATTAGCTCAATGGACAGTACACAAAGAAAAGGAATTAACTTTGATCTGGATACGGAAGAGTTGAAGAAACATTATCCAAAAGGAGATTGGCACAATGCGTATTATGATGTACGAGCCTATTTTGAGAAGAACGGATTTGAACATATCCAAGGCTCCGGTTATCATTCGGTTGAAGCTATGACGGAAGCAAAAGCGATGTCGGTAATATACCAGATGACAAAGGAATTTCTGTGGCTGAACTATTGTGTCCGTATCTGTACGATTTCTGATGTTCCGGAATTGTACGATATCTCTCATGTATTTGAGCGAGAAGCACAGCGGTTACAAGAAGAAAAATAAGATTGTATTTAATAAAATATAAAATAATTTAGGCTATTGAAAAATGCTTTCTGATGGGTTATAGTAAGGAAAAATTACCATCAGGAGGCTTTTTTATGTTGAAAAAGGTATGGACGCCCCTGTCTTACGGGCAGGTGAAAATAAGGGATTCGTTTCTTCGGGACAGTGTGCGTCTGGAACGGGATTATCTGCTCTCTCTTGACGCGGACCGTCTGCTTGCGGGTTTCCGTGAGACGGCCGGACTTAAACCTGTGGCGATGCGCTATCCGGGGTGGGAGAGCATGGAGATCGGAGGACATACGATGGGACACTACCTGACGGCCATGTCCCAGCTCTGGGCAGCCGAGCGGGAACCGAAGGCGGGAGAGCGGCTTGCGTATGTGATAGAGGAGCTTGGGAAATGCCAGAGAGAGAACGGGTATCTCTCGGCGTTCCCGGAGAAGGTGTTTGACCGTGTGGAGCGCAAGGAGCCGGCGTGGGTGCCATGGTACACGATGCACAAGATCATCGCGGGCGTCACGGCAGTGTATATACACACGGGGAATGAAGACGCGCGCAGGATCATGGAAGGACTGGCGGACTGGGCGGCAGAGCGGGCGCTCTCATGGTCGGAGGAGACAAAAGAGACTGTGCTGGCGGTGGAGTACGGCGGTATGAACGACTGTCTTTACGAGGTGTACCGCATCACGGGGAATCCCCGCCATGCACAGGCGGCCCATCAGTTTGACGAGCTTCCGCTTTTTAAAGCCATGGAGCGGGGAGAAGATATTCTCGACGGACTTCATGCCAATACGACGATACCGAAAATACTGGGCGGTCTGAAGCGTTATGAAGTTCTGGGCGGCAAGGAGCCTTTTTATCTGAAAATGGCGGAAAATTTCTGGGATATGGTCACAGAGCATCATACTTATGTCACGGGCGGAAACAGTGAATGGGAGCATTTCGGAAAGCCGGACATTCTGGACGGTGAGCGCACGGCCTGCAACTGCGAGACATGTAATACCTACAACATGCTGAAGCTCTCATCCCTGCTGTTTCAGATCACGGGCAAGAAGAAATACGCGGATTACGACGAGAGAGCTTATATCAATTCGATCCTGTCTTCCCAGAATCATGAGACGGGCATGACGACCTATTTTCAGCCTATGGGAACGGGATATTTCAAGGTGTATTCCAGACCTTATGACAACTTCTGGTGCTGCACCGGGACGGGGATGGAGAATTTTACGAAGCAATGCGAGAATATCTGCTATACGGATGCGGATTCCCTCTGCGTAAACCGTTTTGTCTCTGCGGATATCCGTCATCCGCAAAAGGGTATGACATTCAGGCTGGAGGCGGATCTCCTGCGGGAGAAGCCTGTGCGCATCTGCATAGAAGATATGGATGAGCCGGGGACAGAGCTGAGGCTGTCGATCCGTATGCCGGACTGGCTGGCTGTGGAACCGGAAACAGAACTGGCTGTGATGTCAAAATCGGAAGTGACCAGAGAAAAGGAGGCGGCATCATCAGCAAAGAAAGGAAGGAATGCGGAGATCGGCAAGCGCATCAGCATGAGCAGGGAAGACGGATATCTGATCTTCTCCGGGGAATGGGAGCCGGGCGACGCCATTACCGTGAGCCTTCCCATGGATCTGCGGGTAAAGGGACTTTCGGATCATGAGCGGGCGGCGGCGTTCACCTATGGGCCTTTTGTGCTGAGCGCGGATCTTGGAAGAGAAGATCTGCGGACAGATTTGACAGGGGTGGATGTGACGGTGCCCACGAAGGAGACGGAGGTGGCGGAATATCTTCTGATTCCAAAGGGCGCGTGTACGCGGGAGGAAAGAGAAAAGACGCTCTTAAAGCGGATGACCCGCAGACAAAGCGCGGACGGCATCCCGGAGTTTGTCTATACGGGGGCAGACGGAAGCAGTCTCTTTTTCGCGCCCCATTTTCTGAAAAATGACGTGCGCTACGGCATTTATTTCTATGTCTTTGAAGCGGGCAGCGAGGAAGCCGAAAAAGCTGTTTAGGGTCTGATTCCCCCTGACGCTTCCAGATCGTTCTCCAGCTCGTCGGGTATGTATTTGCGGAAGATGAACACGAAGATGTTGGACGATACATACCCGATCAGTCCTGCACCGCAGCAGATGAGCAGTCCGATCAGGGGCGGGAATGATAGCGACAGCAGGATAAAGGTAGCGTAAATTGCGATAAGCAGCAGGGAGCACGGAAAATGCCGCAGGGACATGATCAGTGCGTTCTTTATATTATCAAAAATCTTATTTTCGAATTTTGCCTGAACAGGGAAAATATAAATGCACAGGAGCAGATACGGGATCAGGAACACAGAGCAGCCTATGAGCATGAATTTGCCTATCGCTCCGTTTACCGCCATGCCGATCCGCAAGTCTGCGGTAAAGAAAAGGCCGACGAGGACAAGTCCGATCCATATAAGAGTGGACTGGCGGAAGTTCTGGCAGAAAGAGCGGTGGAAGTTGCGGGCAGCGTACCCCTCTCCTGTGCGGATACGCTTCATGCAGCTATAGTACAGCGCTGTGGTTGAGGCTCCGATTGTTATGATCGGAAGGCTGTAAATGACCCACATGACATGCAGTACGACAATATCAGCGACAAAATACAGAAAACGGGAAAACAGGCTGTCATAAGAAAACAGGTTCATGGTTCATCTCTCCTATCTTAGGTTAGTGCTCTGATAAATCTAAAAATCCAAAAAAATCAGGAATACAGTTTAATCTTATATTTATTACAGAGGAAATACCAGACGTAATAATAGACAAAAATATTTAGAAAAAACTGTAATATTTTAATAAAAAATAAAATAAAAGTTGTTTCTTGACCTGAATTAGTGTAGACTGAGATCATTATATAAGTGAACGCGGCTGTGCCGCGCACGGAATGGAGGAAAATATGAATAAAGACAATTACCGGAAGACGCCGTACAATCAGCCGTTGATCGAACAGAGGGCGGATCCGTATGTATACCGCCATGTGGATGGAACGTATTATTTCACGGCGTCAGTGCCCGAGTATGACCGCATCATACTGCGCAGCGCGGGCAGCGTCGAGGGGTTGAAGGACGCGGAGGAGATCACGCTCTGGTACAAGCATGAGAGCGGGGAGCAGAGTCTGCATATATGGGCGCCGGAGATCCATTACCTCGAGGGCGCATGGTACATCTACTATGCGGCCGGGGACAAGGACGACGAGTGGGAGATCCGTCCGTATATCCTGAAATGTACCGGGCAGGACCCGATGAAGGACGACTGGGTCGAGGCCGGCATGATGCAGGCGGCGGATGAGGATGAATTCTCATTCCACGCCTTTTCTCTTGATGCAACCGTGCTGAAACACAAAGGAGAGCTTTATTACATATGGGCGGAGAAGACCGGCGTGGGTAAGCAGATCTCGAATCTGTATATCGCGAGGATGGAGTCCCCGACAAAGCTGGCCACGGCTCAGGTGCTGCTGACAACGCCGGATTATGACTGGGAGAGGATCGACTTCTGGGTGAATGAAGGGCCTGCCATCTTAAAACACGATGGAAAGATCTTCCTGACCTTCTCAGCCAGCGCCACAGGCGAATGTTATTGTATGGGTATGCTGTATATTGATGAAGATGAGGATGTCCTTGATCCCCATAAATGGGTAAAGCTGCGCTATCCGGTTCTTAAGACGGACGCAGAAGCCGGGATATACGGCCCGGGACATAACTCCTTTGTCAAGGCGGAGGACGGTGTTACGGATCTGTGCGTCTATCACGCGCGCCAGTATGATGAGATTATCGGCAATCCGCTGTACGACCCGAACAGACACGCAATGGTCATGAAGATGAAGTTTGACGAAAAAGGGTTCCCGGTTTTTGATCTTCATGAAAATTTGAAATAATGTCAACTATTTTAAATATATCTAAAAAATGAATACAAATACAAAATATTGCACAATTGTCTTGCGAAAATATTATGGGATTTTCATAAAAATGCCTCTATAATTTAGAAAAACTTAAAAAACTATTGCATAATCTAAAATAAAAGCTATAATATAAACCATAAAATAAAGCGTTGAAACGACGCGAGAAAAGGAGGAACTTTTATGAAAATGAAGAGAGTGATTGCTGTCGGACTTACAACGGCGATGCTTGCGGGTACAGTCCTTACGGGCTGCGGAGGTGGCGATGACAGTGTCGCAGAGGACGGCAGAAAGAACCTGTCTGTGTTCATCTTTGCGAACGACCACGAGTCTGCTATCTATAAAGATATGATCGCACAGTTCCAAGAAGACCACAGCGATACGATCGCGAAGATTGATGTACAGATCACAACGCAGGAAGAGTATTCCAAGACTCTGACGGGTATGATGACGGCGGGTGACCTTCCGGATGTGTTCTATGTAGGGCCTGAGTCGGTAGAACAGTTTGTTGAGAACGGATATATCGCGAATCTTCAGCCGATCCTCGATGAGAAGGGAATCTCCACAGACGGACTTGTAGCTCAGGAGGCGCTGGACAGCTACCGCTACGACGGCGAGCAGGCAGGCGCGGGCGACCTGTATGCACTTCCGAAGGACGCGTCAGTATTCGCATACGCTTACAACAAGGATCTCTTCGACAAAGAAGGCATCCCGTATCCGGATCCGGAGAACCCCTACACATACGATGAGTTCGTTGAAGTGTGCAAGCAGTTCACAAAGGACACAGACGGAGACGGCGAGATCGACCAGTGGGGATGCGGTATGGCGAACGCGTTCATGCTCCAGCCGTTTGTATGGTCTAACGGCGCTACATATCTGTCCGAGGATTACAAGACAGTGACAGTCGATACGCCGGAGTTCAAAGAAGCGCTCCAGAAATACGTTGACCTTACACTCGAACATGAAGTAACTCCCACAGTTGAGCAGGATGCGTCTCTCGGCGTATACCAGAGATGGCTTGCAGGACAGGAAGCATTCTACGCATGCGGTACATGGGATGTGGCAGCTTTCATGGATGAGGAGACATTCCCCTTTGAGTGGGATCTGTGCGCATACCCGACGCTGTCAACAGGAAAGTCAATGACATGGCTTGGAACAGTCGGCTTCTGTGTATCCGCGAACAGCAAGAATCAGGAGGAGGCTACAGAGCTGATCTCTTACCTGTGTACAGATGAGGAAGGACAGAAAGAACTCTCCGGTATCACGGGAGGACAGTCCATCCAGCTTCCGAACATCAAGACACTGGCTGAGGGCGAGTTCGTCACAGCGATCGAAGACGGAACACTTGCGTTCCCGTCCAATGTAGACGTGTTCTTTAACTACCTGAACGGAACGGACAAGTACGAAGGCAAATTCCAAGAGACGACTTATACTCCGAACGCAGAGTGGAGCGACATCTTCCTTGAGGGACTGGACAACGTAAAGAACGGTTCCATGACAGTTGATGAGTATATCAGTGAGGTAACGCCTAAGATGCAGGAATCTCTTGACGAGGCGTGGGCAAGTATAGAGTAACCCGTTCACCCTGATAACGGTCATCCGGCGCATGCAGCGTGTGCGGCATGCGCCGCTCTGCTTACCATTTGGAGGTAAAAGGTATGAGCAATTCAAATACAAAACCAGCAAAGAAAAAAATGAACAGAGCCGATTTTAAGGAACACTGCTGGGGACTCGCTTTCGTATCCCCGCCGTTTATCGGCTTCTGCCTGTTTATGGCATTCCCGATCGTGTTTGCGTTCATCGCCAGCCTTACAAAGTGGAACGGCATGAACGACATGTTCGCCAATTTCATCGGTATCGAGAACTATATCAAGCTCCTTGGAGACGAGAAGTTCTGGAAAGTGCTGTTAAATACAGTGATCTACATGATCGGTATCCCAATCGGAATGATACTCGCGCTGATCATCGCGGTAGGCATGAACCGCAAGATCCGGGGCATCAAGGTGCTCCGTACCCTGTACTATGTACCGGTCGTATCCTCGCTTGTGGCGGTTGCGATTCTGTGGATGTGGGTATTCAACTATGATTATGGTCTTTTAAACAGTATTGTTAAGACGATTTCAGGAGCACACGGCCCCAACTGGCTGGGAGATGAGTTCTGGGTCAAGGTATCCCTCATCATCTTCATGGTCTGGAAAGGCCTTGGCGGATCGATCATCCTCTATCTGTCCGGCCTGCAGAGTATTCCGAGAGATTATTATGAGGCGGCGAAGATCGACGGCGCCAGCGGCTTAAACCTGTTCCGCCACATTACGATACCGCTTGTGTCCCCGGTTACCTTCTATCTGCTCATCACAGGTCTGATCGGCGGATTTCAGGTATTCGTGGAGGTGCTCGTAATGGTTCCGAACGGCGGACTGAATTACAGCGCGGCAACCGTTGTATTCTATCTGTATGACAAAGCGTTTGCAAACAACCAGATGGGTTACGCTTCTGCAATGGCATTTATCCTTGCGATCTTTATCTTTATCGTTACGGCGATCAACTTCAAGGTTCAGGATAAATGGGTGAAAACGATTGAGTAGGGGGTGAAGACATGGCAAATCTTGATGAAAAAAGTTCAGAGGTTAAATCAACAAAAACGAAGGTTGTGGATACCGTTGTGTTTGTACTGCTCCTTCTGGGAGCGATCGTCATGGTCTTCCCGCTTGTTTACATGGTATTGAGTTCTTTTATGACCAAGAACCAGATCCTTTCCGCTGATTTCAGCATCATACCGGATCCGTGGAGGTTCGGGAAATACACAGAGGTGCTCCAGAAGCCGGAGTTCCTGCGCGGTCTGAGAAACACGCTGATCGTAGCGCTGCCGGTACTCTTAGTGGGAGGATTTACCTCGTCCCTGTCGGCGTTCTCTTTCAGCAAGCTGCGCTTTAAAGGGAAGAACGGAATCTTCTTAGGACTGTTGGCGACGATGATGATCCCCTTTGCGGTCGTCATGATCCCGCAGTACGTAATGTTCACAAAGATCGGTTGGACGAACAGTCTGCTCCCGCTGATTATTCCCGGACTTTTCGGTAATGTGAGCATTATCTTCTTCCTGAGACAGAACCTGACCAGTGTGCCGGACTCTATTGTGGAGGCCGCGAAGATCGACGGCTGCGGATACTTTAAGATGTATTACAGCATCTTCCTTCCGCTTATGAAGGGCGCCCTGATGACACAGCTCATCCTGTGGTTCATGGGAATCTGGAATGACTATCTTGCTCCGACGATCTTTATCCAGAATGAGGAGTGGTTTACATTGCAGGTCGTGATCCGTTCGTTCAACGCGTACTATGCGGTGAACAGTGATTATCCGCTGATCATGGCGGCGTCCGTGCTGGCGATCCTTCCGACCCTGCTGCTGTTCTTCTTCTTCCAGAGATACATCATTGAATCAATGGCTGTGTCAGGAGTGAAGGGTTAGCATGTTAAGGCTGAATGATACAGACATCAATCAGAATCCTGCCGTGTGGTCCCACGATCCGTCTATGATGTGGGACCCTGTGAGCAGGAGGTACTATTCTTACAGCACGGATGTTTACCGGCCAAAGTCGGGACTTTGTGCAAAAAGAGGGATACCGGTGAGAAGCTCGCCGGATCTGGTTCATTTTAAATATGAAGGGACCGTGCTTTCTGAGAATGCCGTCCGTCAGGCGAGAGATAATGGGGAATACCCTAAGACAGAGAATTTCTGGGCACCTTATGTGGAGTACGTGAACGGGGAATACCGTATGTATTACTCCGCGACAAGGGCCTTTGGAAGCTCAGAGTCAAAGATCTGGCTGGCCGTGGCGGACCATCCTCTGGGACCTTTTGAGAACAGGGGTGTGGCCGCGGATACGTGGGGAACTGACGATACATACCCCAATGCTATAGATCCCCATATCGTGCGCGAGAAGGGGAGAGAATACCTTGTATACGGGTCCTTCTTCGGTGGAATCTATATCAAGGAGCTGGACGCTGACAGCGGACTTCCGGCGGACGGAGATCCGCGCACACTTGGGATATGTATCTCGAGGAGAGCGCCAAAAGGGCCGGTTGACGGCCCGGAAGGGGCCGCCGTAATCTACGTGCCGGAGACGGGATATTATTATCTGTTCCAGTCTTATGGATGGCTGGGGGATGATTATGATATCCGCGTGGGGCGAAGCCGTACAGTGACAGGCCCTTACACGGACACTCTGGGACGTGACCTTAAGGAAGCGTCCATGGGACTTAAGATCGCCGGGAGCTATCAGTTCCGCGCGTCCGCCCCGAATGTCCGGGATACCGGAAACGGATGGAAGTGGGGCGGTATCCGGGGGCCGGGTCACGGAGTGCCATTTTACGATCCAGTGTCCGGAAGATATTTTTTTGTCCATCATTTCCGGGACGGAGCGGCGATCAACCGTGTGTATGACAAAAAGGAGGACCGAGCGAGTTATAAGACCCATTATATGATGATCCGTCCGATGTTTTTCTTGAATGACTGGCCGCTGCTTGGCCCGGAGCCTTATCAGGGGGAAGAGTATGAGCCGCTCTCGCCATGTGAGGTTCAGGGGCGCCGGGAAATTGTGATCTTTAAGGAAAGCGACAACCGGATGCAGACAGGGCAGGAGGAAACGGCGGACGACAAGACCGGTTATCCGGATAATTGTATTGTATACAGATGCCCTGATTTTGAAAATGGCGGAGTAGCGGCAGCAGTCACAGGTTTTACAGATTCCGGACTTGCATATTGGGGGAAATTCATGTATAGTAATATTGTTTAGAATAATCTAAAATTATTGAGGTTATCTGGAAAGCAGGGAATAGCAATGTTGCATATAAAGAGTTTAGACGAGGGGCTGGAGGTGTTCAAGGCGCTCGGCTCGGAGCTGAGGGTCAATATCATCCGGCTGCTTCTGGAAAACCATGAGATGAATATGAACGAGCTGGCGTCTTCGCTGGGGATCACGAACGGCGCGCTCACCAGCCATATCAAGAAGCTGGAGGAGAGCGGCCTGATCAATGTTCTGACGGAGCGGGGCGGACATGGGAATCAAAAGCTGTGCCGGGTGGCTGTAGATAAGATTCTGATCGACGTGGAGACAGAGGAAGCGGAGGACGAGAATAACATCTATGATACCGAGGTGCGCGTGGGACATTACTCAGATTATGAGGTGTATCCGACCTGCGGCCTCGCCACAGACAAGGCGCTGGTAGGGGTGGTGGACGACCCGCGTTACTTCGCGCATCCGGACAGGGTCAAGGCCCGCATTATCTGGTTTACCAAGGGTTACATCGAATACATCATACCGAATCTGCTTCCGAGCGCCACGAAGATCGATCAGATCACGCTTTCACTGGAGATCAGCTCCGAGGCGCCGGGGATCAATAATGACTGGCCGTCAGATATCTCCTTCTTCTTAAACGACGTGAAGATCGGCACATGGACGAGTCCCGGAGATTTCGGCGACGTACAGGGGATCTTTACCCCGGACTGGTGGTTCCCCAACTGGAACCAGTACGGCCTGCTCAAGATGATCGTCATCAACAAGAAGGGGACGTTCGTGGACGGCCTGAAGATATCAGATGCGAATATCCGGCAGTTTAATCTGGATTACAAAAGTACCGTACGGTTCAAGTTCCAGATCGAAGAAGACGCGAAAAATGTCGGCGGCATCACCCTTTTTGGCAGCGGCTTCGGAAACTATAATCAGGATATCAAAGTGCGGATCGCGTACAGTCCGATGTAAGGGATGGGACAAAAGCGGCCTGCACCGGAAAATGAAAACATTATAAGGCGGCTCAGATATCACCGTGCCACGGCATGGTTCTGAGCTGCCTTTTCTATATTGGGAAAGTCCTTCGGACCTACAATATGCTGCTAAAACGACCGCGCCCGGCGTGGGAATTTCGCAGACGAAACTCTTTGTTAAATCATAGGAAAGGAAACGGGATGAAGAAGATCACAGCATGTATTACACTGGCGGCATTGTGCGCAGGACTGACTGCGTGTGCGGGAAAGGAAGAGAAGCTCCGTGCGGATACCCCGCTTGATATGGAGTTTTCTGAGGTGTCGGTCCACGATCCGTCCGTTGTGGAGGGGGAGGACGGGAGCTATTATATTTTTGGTTCCCATATGGCGGTGGCTAAGACAGATGATCTGATCAACTGGACTTATGTCAATCAGGGAGTGAAGAATGACAACGAGCTGATCCCCAATGTATATTCCCAGATGAAGGAAGCCTTTGAGTGGGCGCACAGCAATACGTTCTGGGCTCCGGATGTGGCCCGGTTGGAAGACGGGAAATACCACCTGTACTACTGCAACTGTCAGGGAGACAGTCCCCTGTCCTGTCTTGGCACGGCAGTGTCAGACAGTGTGGACGGTCCTTATGAGAACGAGGGTCTCATGCTCAGATCCGGTATGGATGCGGGAGAAGAAGACGAGGACGGGGATCTCTATCAGGCGGCGACAGACCCAAACGTGGTAGATCCCAATGTGTTCTACGATGCAAAGGGCAGGCTCTGGATGGTGTACGGGTCGTATTCCGGCGGGATCTTTATCAAAGAGCTGGACACCAAAACCGGACTTCCTCTCGAGGAAGGCTATGGAGAGAAGCTGCTGGGAGGCAATCATCTGAGGATAGAAGCGCCCTACATCATTTATAATGAAGAGACAGGCTATTATTATATGTTCCTCTCCTTTGGAGGGTTGGACTCTGACGGCGGGTATAACGTCCGTGTGTGCCGCTCTGAGAATCCCGACGGTCCGTATGTGGATTCCATGGGGCAGGAGATGACGGACTGCAAAGGCCCTTACGGTTCCTCGTTCAGCGATGTGACCGCAGAGCAGTATGGCACAAAGCTGATGGGAGGCTATAAGTTCCTCTGGACGGAAGGGGAAGATGGGGAGGACCGGAGGGGATACCTCTCACCGGGACATAACTCCTGCCTGTATCAGGAAGATACAGGAAAATATTTCATCATATACCACACCCGTTTTGAGAACAGCGGAGAGGAGCATCAGGTAAGAGTGCACCAGATGTTCTTCAATGAGGACGGATGGCCTGTCATCACGCCGTACCGGTACACGGGAGAGACGGCGGAGGCATATACAGAGGATGCTGTGCCCGGGACATATAAGTTCATCAATCATGGCAGAGACATCTCCGCCAAGATGAAAGAGTCAGAGGAAATCAGGCTGGAGTCCGGCGGGAAAATCACCGGGGCATATGAGGGCACATGGGAGCTTAAGGGGGATCACGAGGTCGTGATCGAGATCGACGGACACACATATAAAGGCGTATTCCTAAGACAGGCTGACGAGGACGGGAAAAAATACGTCATGACATTCACGGCGCTGTGCGCCGAGACGGGAACTTCCATATGGGGGAGCGCCCTTTCTGCAATAGAATAGTGAGACAAGATAAGGAGACAGAAATAATGGCAAAACTTACGATCAATCCGGAAAAGAAGATCAGCAGGATCAACAGAGAGGTGTACGGACATTTCTCAGAGCATCTTGGAAGATGTATCTATGAGGGAATCTATGTGGGGAAGGATTCACCGATCAAAAATGAGAACGGGATGCGCACGGATGTAATTGAAGCCTTAAAAGAAATCCGCGTTCCGGTTCTTCGCTGGCCGGGAGGCTGCTTTGCGGACGAATACCACTGGAGGGACGGCATCGGCCCGAAGGAGGAGCGCAAGAAGATCGTGAATACTCACTGGGGCGGCGTCGTGGAAGACAACAGCTTCGGCACCCACGAATTCTTTGAACTGTGCCGCCAGCTCGGCTGTAAAGCGTATGTCAACGGCAACCTTGGGAGCGGCACCGTGCAGGAGATGTCCGAGTGGGTGGAGTACATGACCTTTGAAGGCGTCTCCCCAATGGCGGAGCTGCGCGCCAAGAACGGACAGGAGAAGCCGTGGCAGTTGGAGTATTTTGGCGTGGGCAATGAGAGCTGGGGTTGCGGCGGCAATATGAACCCGGAGTTCTATGCCAATGAGTACCGCAGATACCAGACATTTGTCCGCGACTATAAGAAGGATCACCACATCGAGAAGATCTGCTGCGGGGCAAATGTAGATGATTATGAGTGGACAGAGAAAGTTATGGAGACATGCTTCCGCCGTACGCCGGAAGGATTTCACGGATTTATGGACGGACTTTCCCTTCATTACTATGTGCATCCGGAAGGGTTTGAGATCAAGGGGAGCGCCACGGATTTTGACGAGGAAGTGTGGTATAAGACGCTGAACAAGGCGCTTTACATGGAAGAACTGATCGTGAAGCACGGTGCGGTCATGGATAAATATGATCCCGAGAAGAAGGTGGGCATGATCGTAGACGAGTGGGGAACATGGTTCACTGTCGAGCCGGGAACCAACCCGGGATTCCTTTACCAGCAGAACACAATGCGCGACGCGCTGGTGGCGGGCATCACTCTCAATATCTTCAACAAGCACAGCGACAGAGTGAAGATGGCGAACATAGCGCAGATGGTCAACGTGCTGCAGGCGGTGCTCCTGACAGAAGGCGAGAAGATGATCAAGACTCCCACTTACCACGTATTTAATATGTATAAATACCATCAGGGGGCAGACCTTGTGGAAAGTCATATCGAGACGGAGACGATCGGCGGGAAAGAATGGAAGGTGCCGAACCTGACGGAGTCTGCTTCCGTGGACGCGGACGGCGTCCTTCATCTGACGCTGACGAATCTTTCCGTGTCTGAGGATTATAAGATCGAGGCTTCTGTCGAAGGCGGAGCAATCAGTTCCGTGTCCGCGCAGATCGTCACCGGAGAGATGCACGATATGAACACATTTGAAGACGAACACTGTGTTGAGATACGTAAGTTTGACGGTGTGGAGATATCAGGAGATACTTTGAACTTCTGTATCCCCAAGTGCAGTGTCCTTCATCTGGAAGTGAGGCGCTGATCATGGAAGACGCCCGCATACTGGCGTGCAGGAAATGTCTGATCAAAGATATGCCCGAAGCAGAGTTCTATCAAAATATGTATGACTATATCGCGAATATCCCTGAGGACGACAAGACGCCGGAGGACGAATATGAGCGCAGATTAAATGAGTGCAGACAGTGTGAAAGTCTTTTGAACGGCATGTGCAGGGTGTGCGGCTGCTTTGTGGAAATGCGCGCCGCCGCCGTGATCCGGCACTGTCCGGGAGCCGGGAAAAGGTGGTAGTATGATGCGATTGAGAAGTTGTATTGAAATTATGGATAAAAAACAATACAACTTCTTATTTTTAGCCAAAAATCAAAAGGAATCTTTAGAAAAACTGCGAATTGTATTGAAAGTTGTTATGTTATATAGTTATATTGTCAAGGAAAGGAGGACGGAGGATGCAGAAGAAATACGAGAGGGTCGTCTCGTGGATCGAGGCTGAGATCGAGAACGGGAATCTGAACCGGGGAGACCGTCTTCCGTCTGAAAATGAACTGATGGAGCAGTTTCAGGTGAGCCGCCAGACCGTGCGCCGCGCGCTCGAGGATCTGACAGAAAAGGGGATCGTCGAGGGCAGGCGGGGCAGCGGGACTTACGTGTCGGTGAATACCCGGCGGTACACGGGGAGAGAGATCCGGGTGGCCTGTATGCTGACCTATGTAGATACTTATATCTTCCCCTCTATTATACGGGGTATGGAGTCCGTGCTCTCCAAGGAGGGTTGTACTCTCCAGATCTCAGTGACGGACAACGCGGTGGAAAAAGAGCGGATGCTCCTGAAAGAATTTCTCCGCACACGCACAGTGGATGGTATTATTGCGGAGACGGTCAGGAGCGGTCTGCCAAACCCTAATCTGGAGCTGTACAGGGAGCTGGAAAAACAGGAGATCCCCGTGATCTTTGTCAACAGTTTTTACAAAGAGCTGGATATCCCGCACATCAGCATGAACGACCGCAAAGCAGGGTATCTCGCCGCAAGACATCTGATCGAATGTGGGCACACGAGGATTGGCGGCATCTTCAAGTCAGACGACGGACAGGGCCATCTGCGGTACGCGGGATACACAGAGGCGCTTATGGAGAGGGAGATCAAGGTGCGGGGAGAGCGGGTCATATGGATTGATTCAGAAGAGCTGCGCGACATGGACGGCGAGAGCGCCAAGCTATTAAAGCGGCTTAAGGACTGTACGGCCTGTGTCTGCTACAATGATGATACCGCATACAAACTGGTCAATATTTTCAAAAAGTCCGGAATCCGGGTTCCGCAGGATGTGTCCATCGTGGGGATTGATGATTCGGGACTGGCCAGATTCTGCACCGTGCCGCTTACGTCGGTGAAGAATCCTGTGGAAAAGCTGGGGAGGACGGCAGCGGAGCGCATGGTGGCCCGCATCTGCCATAAGGAAGAGACAGAGACAGTGGAGTTTGAGCCTGAGCTTGTGATGAGGAGTTCGGTTCAGGTCAGAAGCGAAGTGTAGAGTTTTAGAGACAGCTTACCAAGAATAGGATATAAAATACATTTCACAAAGAAAGGAGAACAACAATGTTAGAGCAGTTAAAGAAAGAAGTGTACGAGGCGAACATGCTGCTTCCAAAGTATGGTCTGGTTACATTTACATGGGGAAATGTAAGCGGGATCGACCGGGAGAGCGGCCTGTTTGTCATCAAGCCGAGCGGGGTGGAGTACGACAGCCTCACACCGGAGGACATGGTCGTCATGGATCTTGAGGGCAACAAGGTTGAGGGGAGATACAATCCGTCCTCGGACACAGCGACACATCTTGTCCTGTACAACCGTTTCCCGCAGTTGGGCGGCGTGGTTCACACACACTCCGCATGGGCGACGAGCTGGGCGCAGGCAGGGCGCGATATCCCCTGCTACGGAACGACACACGCGGATTATATTTACGGAGAAATCCCCTGTGTGCGCAACCTGACAAAAGAGGAGATCGAGGAAGCATACGAGAAGAATACAGGTGTGCTGATCGCGGATGAATTCGAGGCACGGGGCAAGGATCCGCTGGCAGTTCCGGCGGTGCTCTGCAAAAACCACGGCGTGTTCACATGGGGAAAGGACGCCCATGAGGCAGTGCACAACGCGGTGGTCGCTGAGGAAGTGGCGAAGATGGCGGCGCGCTGCGAGATGATCAACCCGGATGTAAAGCCGGCTCCTCAGGAATTACAGGATAAGCACTACTACAGAAAACACGGCGCCAACGCGTATTACGGACAAAATTAATAAGGTAACAAGGGCGGACAAGGCCCTGAAATATAATGATTCACATTCAAGGAGGATATTGACATGTTAAAGAGAAAAGACTACAAATTCTGGTTCTGCACAGGCTCACAGGATCTCTACGGAGACGAGTGCCTCGCGAAAGTAGCGGAGCATGCGAAGATCGTTGTGGCAAAACTCAACGAGTCCGGTGTGCTTCCGTATGAGATCGTATGGAAGCCGACGCTCATCACAAACGAGCTGATCCGCAAGACCTTCAACGAGGCGAACATGGACGAGACATGTGCGGGTGTCATCACATGGATGCACACATTTTCCCCGGCAAAGTCATGGATCTTAGGACTTCAGGAGTACAGAAAACCGCTGCTCCACCTTCACACACAGTTTAATCAGGAGATTCCCTATGACACCATTGACATGGATTTCATGAATGAGAACCAGTCTGCCCACGGCGGAAGAGAGTACGGACACATTTTCACACGCATGGGCATCGAGAGAAAGGTCATCGTAGGATACTGGGCGGACGAGGAAGTGCAGAAGAAGATTGCTTCATGGATGCGCACAGCTATCGGCGTGATCGAGAGCAGCCATGTGCGCGTTATGAGGATCGCTGACAACATGAGAAATGTTGCCGTGACAGAGGGCGACAAGGTTGAGGCGCAGATCAAGTTCGGCTGGGAGGTTGACGCTTATCCGGTCAATGAGATCGTGGAATCCGTTGACGCGGTATCCGAATCAGACGTAAAAGCGCTTGTTGACGAATATTATGATACATATGAGATTCTTCTGGAAGGAAGAGATCCCGAAGAGTTCCGCCGCCACGTTGCAGTACAGGCGCAGATCGAGCTGGGATTCGAGCGTTTCCTTGAGGAAAAGAATTATCAGGCCATTGTCACACACTTCGGTGATCTGGGCGGCTTAAAGCAGCTTCCGGGACTTGCGATCCAGAGACTCATGCAGAAAGGCTACGGCTTCGGAGCAGAGGGAGACTGGAAGACAGCGGCAATGGTGCGTATCATGAAGATCATGACAGAGGGCATGAAGGACGCGAAGGGAACTTCCTTTATGGAAGACTATACATACAATCTTGTGCCGGGCAAGGAAGGTATTCTTCAGGCTCATATGCTCGAGGTGTGCCCGACGATCTGCGACGGCCCCATCAGCATCAAGGTCAATCCGCTCTCCATGGGCGACAGAGAAGACCCGGCGAGACTGGTATTTACCTCAAAGACAGGTCCGGCTGTGGCGACATCACTGATCGATCTTGGCGACAGATTCCGCCTGATCATCAATGACGTGAACTGCAAAAAGACAGAGAAACCGATGCCGAAGCTTCCGGTAGCGACAGCCTTCTGGACACCGGAGCCGAACCTTCAGGTAGGAGCAGAGGCGTGGATCTTATGCGGCGGCGCTCATCATACGGCGTTCTCCTATGACCTGACTTCCGAGCAGATGGGAGACTGGGCAGCAGCGATGGGCATCGAGGCGGTATACATCGACAAGGATACAACGATCCGCAACCTCAAGAACGAGCTGCGTTGGAATGAGATCGCGTACAGAAAGTAGAAATCCGTTGAAAACTTGCTCCGGCGACTGTATAATAACAGAGGACAAAAGAAAACAGTAAAGGAGCATGAAAAATGAATATCAGAATCGGTATCTTAGGTTACGGCAACCTTGGAAGAGGTGTAGAGTGCGCGATAAAGCAGAATGATGATATGTCACTTGCGGCAGTATTTACCCGCAGGGATCCGGAGGCGGTAAATATCCTCACAGAAGGAGTCCCGGTATGCCGGATCGAGGACGCGGATAAGTGGAAGGATAAGATCGACGTTCTCATCCTCTGCGGCGGAAGCGCCACAGACCTGCCGGAGCAGACGCCTGAGTTTGCCCGCATGTTCAACGTGATCGACAGCTTTGACACTCACGCAAAGATCCCGGAGCACTACGCGAATGTAGACGCGGCCGCAAAGGAAGGCGGTCATGTCGGCATCATCTCCGTGGGTTGGGATCCGGGAATGTTCTCCCTCAACAGACTGTATGCCAACGCCATCCTTCCGGACGGCAAGGACTATACCTTCTGGGGCAAGGGCGTAAGTCAGGGACATTCCGACGCCATCCGCAGAGTGGCGGGCGTGAAGGATGCGAAGCAGTACACCATCCCGGTGGATGCGGCGCTTGAGGCTGTGAGAAACGGGGAGAACCCGGAGCTTACCACAAGACAGAAACACACAAGAGAGTGCTTCGTCGTCCTTGAGGAAGGCGCGGATGCGGCAAAGGTAGAAGAAGAGATCAAGACCATGCCGAACTATTTCTCTGACTACGACACGACTGTGCACTTCATCAGCGAGGAAGAGTTAAAGAGAGATCACAGCGGCATCCCCCACGGCGGTTTTGTGCTGAGAAGCGGAAAGACCGGGTGGGAGGGCGAGAACAGCCATCTCATCGAGTACAGCTTAAAGCTGGATTCCAATCCGGAGTTCACATCTTCCGTACTCGTGGCATATGCCCGCGCGGCTTACAAGCTGTCATCTGAGGGCGTGACAGGATGCAGGACAGTATTTGACATCGCCCCGGCTTACTTAAGCGCAAAGAGCGGCGAAGAGCTGAGAAAATCTATGCTGTAAAATCTGGCAGGCCGGGTGCCCTGACAGATCTGATTTGAAGATACCGCAAAGCGGAAGGAGACAATTTTCTTCCGTCTGCGGTATTTTCTTTTCATTGCGCCCTGTCTGTATAGTCAGACGCTCGCCAAGGAGGCTGCTCCGAGTCCACTGTTCATGAAGCGGACGCGGGTCATGGCTTAAAAGGATACCAAAGATTATATAGGAATGGCAAGTCCTGTATTGAGATTCGAGATCAGAAGGAGGATCATGGACATGAGAAATAAAGAGCAGATAAAAGAAGCGATCAGCGCGGGGCGCGCGGTGCTCGGGATCGAGTTTGGCTCCACGAGGATCAAGGCAGTCCTTATCGACGAGGACAAATCTCCGGTGGCGTCCGGGAGCTATGACTGGGAGAATCAGTATGTGGATCACATCTGGACATACAGCATGGAGGAGATTCACAAAGGTCTTCAGGGATGCTACAGCGCTCTTGTAAAAGATGTGGAAGAGCAGTATGGCGTAAAGCTGACGAAACTGGCTGCAATGGGTGTGAGCGCCATGATGCACGGCTATCTGGCGTTTGATAAGGACGATAACCTGCTCGTTCCCTTCCGCACATGGAGAAATACGATCACAGGGGAGGCTTCCGAGAAGCTGACGGAGCTGTTTTCCTATCACATCCCCCAGCGCTGGAGCATCGCCCACCTGTATCAGGCGGTATTAAACGGAGAAGAGCATGTGAAAGACGTCCGCTTCATCACAACGCTGGCGGGATATATCCACTGGAAGCTGACCGGACAGAAGGTCATCGGAAGCGGCGACGCTGCCGGGATGTTCCCCATAGACATTGAGACAAAAGACTACAACAGCAGGATGCTCAATCAGTTTGACGATCTTGTGGCGGAGAAAGCATATCCGTGGAAGATCCGCGAAATCCTTCCGAAAGTGTTACTCGCGGGAGATGATGCAGGCTGTATGAGCGAGGAGGGAGTAAAGCTCCTTGACCCCACAGGAACTCTTGCGGCAGGAACGCCGATGTGCCCGCCGGAGGGAGACGCGGGAACGGGTATGGCGGCGACGAACAGTGTGGCAGTCCGCACAGGTAACGTATCCGCCGGAACAAGTGTATTTGCCATGGCAGTTCTTGAAAAAGACCTGACAAAGCCTTACGAGGAGATCGACCTTGTCACCACTCCCGCAGGAGATCTGGTGGCGATGGTGCACTGCAACAACTGTACATCCGACCTGAACGCATGGGTAGGCCTGTTCAAAGAGTTCGCGGAGAGCTTTGGCATGGACGTGGATATGAATAAATTGTTCGGTACTCTGTACAACAAAGCGTTAGAGGGCGACGCGGACTGCGGCGGACTTCTCGCCTACAATTATTTCTCAGGAGAGCATATCACAGGCTTTGACGAGGGCCGCCCGCTGTTCGTGCGCTCACCTGAGAGCAAGTTCAACCTTGCCAATTTCATGAGAGTGCATCTGTATACATCTCTCGGCGCGCTTAAAACGGGTATGGATATCCTGCTCAAGAAAGAGGGCGTAAAGCTGGACCGCATGATGGGACACGGCGGACTGTTCAAGACAAAAGGAGTGGGACAGCGTATCCTCGCCGGGGCCATCGACACGCCGGTCTATGTCATGGAGACAGCCGGAGAAGGCGGCGCGTGGGGAATCGCCCTGCTGGCAGACTACCTTGTGAATAAGGAAGAAGGAGAGAGCCTGACAGATTATCTCGACAATAAAGTCTTCCACAACGCGGAAGGCTCTGGTATGGATCCGGTCGCTGAGGATGTAGAAGGATATGAGAAATTCATGGAGAAATATACAAAAGGACTTGCCATTGAAAGAGCGGCAGTAGATTGCCAGATTTAAAATTCGGATTTGCCGGTGAGAAAAATCATCCGTCGCAGAATAAAGTATTCCTCGTGAACATGCTGGCGCGCGGGCCGCAGCGCAGGTGTGCATAGGGTTGTTAAAGACACAGGCCAAACACACGCGCTGCTCTACGGTTCGCTCGGGATACATGTCTCTTCGGCTGTCTTTCCATTCCAGCGGCAATCCGCAGTTGGAGCGGTATCTTTAATCAGGCAGTTATCGCGTATTTCCCGACTGCTTTCCGAGACGTTCATTTTGGAATCTGCTCATCGTAAATCGTCAGGGAACAGGAAACCCGCAGGGGGCATATATCCTGAGCAGACCGTAGAGCGGCGCCGGTACTTGGCTCGCGTTCTTTGTGAGCCTATGTACCGCTGCGCCGCGTCCCGAGTGCAAACGCGTCTGTGAGGGGGATATGTCTCTCCGGCTGTTACGCTTTTCATTCGGGCCGCATGGCAAATTTACTGTTTTCAGAGAGGAGTGTTTTAGAACCTATCCATTTGCAAATCGTCAGAGAACAGGAAAACCGCAGGGGCATATATCCCGAGCAGACCGTAAAGCGGCGCCGGTACTTGGCTTACGTTCTTTGTGAGCCTATGTACCGCTGCGCCGCGTCCCGAGTGCAAACGCGTCTGTGAGGGATATATGTCTCCCGCGGTTATACTAACTTTCCTGACGAATTCGAATTTTTGTCTATTCTGCCGGATTGTATTTTGCCTCGTTTTATGCTATTCTTTCTTCACTGATACGGACGGCGCTCTTGCCATCCTGTATTCATGCCGTTTAGGCTTCTCATTTTCGGAAGTTCCCTTTCGGAACGCTTACCCGATGATGAACGCAACCTACTAACCATAGATTCATCTATTGTTCAGTTGTTTTTCTGGACGCGGCACAAAGGAGGAAACTGTGTATGGCAAATGTATTACAAAAGTATTTCCCTATGATACGTACGAGGGAAGAGGTACGAAAGGAGATCACCGGAAATGACCGCCTCATGAAAGTCTGGCAGGGGTGGAACCGGGAACAGCAGGAACTGTTTCTGGACTATTGCAGCGGGCAAAGGGGTGTTCGTATCCTCTATGATACGTTTTTCAAGGAGATACTCGACCCCAACACCACACCGGAGCGTGTAGAGGAGCTTTTATCCCTGATCCTGAAACAAAAAGTAAAAATCTTAAAGGTGCTTCCGCTGGAATCGCCCCGCTTGGGGGATGAACAGTCTTTAATCGTGATGGATGTGGT
>DWYT01000116.1 GCA_019118545.1 Candidatus Mediterraneibacter merdavium
TCTGCATCTTCTGCACCTGCCACAGGCAGGTCTTCTTCTGCTTCTTCCACGGGCACTGTAAGCAGATCATCCTCAGCTTCTTCTGCGTCTGCTGCAAGCAAGTCTTCTATGGGTGTCTCTGGCTGCAGATCTTTCTCCGTCTCTCCTTCCCACCCGGAAAGAATGTCTTCCAGACGCATTTGCCCGCTGATCTGATCCGTGTCTATCTCCTGCGTCTCTTCCACCTGAACCTGCTCAGGTGTAATCTCTTTCATCCCGCCTGTTGCACTGATCTTTTCATCGGCAATACGCTCGACAATGTCCATATCAGCCACCGACTCAATCTCACCGATGGCCTCCTCCAGATCAGCCAGTTCCGGCTCCCCGTCTTCTGATACTTTCTCATTCTCCGGTTGAAGCAGCTTTCTGAGCGCTTCATCAAGCGGCATTGTATCTCCGATCTTCTTTTTCTGAGGCACCGCCCCGGTGACTGCATTTTCCGAAACGGCAGACTCTGCACGGATTGCTCCTGTCTCTTCTGACGCCCCGCCAATTTCCGCGTGATCCGCCGTAAGCTTTTCTACATCTTCTGTCTGATTCAAAAGTTCTTCCGCATTCTCACCACTTGCCCCGCCTGACGTCTTTGCTTCGGCATAGGATACGATATCCGGCATCTCTTCCGTCTCCACGGAAAGCTTCTCATAACGCTTATCGTATTTCTCCTGCTGTGACGGGGTCAGAGGCTTATACTGCATCTTCAGCTCCATGGCTTTATACACATACTGACCTTCACTGAACCAGAGAATTAAGTCGTCACATTCCTCAAGGCACTCTGCCGTCATGCCTGCTTCCTGATATAACTTTGCCAGCTCATACGCCCACTCCTCGATGTATTCTGACTTTTTATACTCCTCCAGCGCCTCGATCTGCTGCTCAATCGGCGCTCTCTGCGCACGGAGTATCTGATATCGTAAAATATACTGATTCGGGTCTTTCGGAGCCGCTTGGATAAAATCATCATAATAATCGATCGCCTCATCCACATTTCCCGTCTTAACTGCCAGTGTACACAGGCGGCTGATGATCTTTCTGCTTCCCTCCGCACGGCGGTGAGCGAGATTCAGGATCTCATAGCTCTTCTGATAGTCCCTTGCCTTCTCATAGATATCACTAACGCTTGTCAGCATTGAAGCATTACGCACTCTCTTCCAGTCGATCTCATCGGCAACCTCCGCCGCTTTTCTGTAAGAGCCGTGCTCCATAAGTTCAAGCATCTGTTCGGTCTTTTCCTTATATTCATACTTATCCACCGCATTCACCTCGTCGAAATAATCTTTCGTAACAGTTCTGCTGTACAGTGCGGTTTCTCGAATGACGCGGCTGAACTGTCACAATCTCTCATCGCTCAGTATTTATCTGTTCATGCTGTTGTGGCATGAACCCATACCCTTTCGATATTTTATCATACAGGTGCTCTAATGTCAAAAAAAGTGCATCCTCAGTTGACATTGAAGATGCACTTTAATATTTATTTAATTTTTTCATTTATTTTTTATATTTAAAAATCAGAGGCAATCTTTTGATTTCGTTCCTGTGAAACCTTCACCGTCTGTTATGTGATCTTCGGTCGATTTATTAAGACCTGCTTATTAAATCTTCCCTCCTTCAATAACAAATTAAGGTTCATAACAACATCCACTGCTTTTACTTCCGTTTCTGCCTGTGGTACCCGCCTGTATCTTTAAAGAATATCCTAAGTTATTATTCCTATAATCGTCCGGCAAGAGCAGTACCGTTTTCCGATATTCCAGATGCCCGTCAGATTATTACTTCTATAACTATGTACCCTTTACTACAGGGTGATATTCTACTCGATGTTTCTTTACACATCTTTCGAAATACTGTTATATGTGGTATCTATATTCAATACGTCTGCAAATGCGAAATCTTTGTCAATTTTTATCCGGATTCCGAACTCTCTGATCTTTTCTTTCAGCCTATATTTTCCGGATTATTGATCTTCTCTCCGGCAAAGGTTTCTTACGTCACAGGAACTTACATCTGCCGTACCACTGACATATTGATGATAAACTGAAACTATGCTGTCCATGGGACCTACCTCCTGCTGCCTTATATTTTTAACCTAATTGAACGACAAATGATATCTCGTTCTCTTAGATAAATATCCTTTGGAGATGTTGTCTTGTGTTGATCTCTTTTGGATGTTTTTATGATATCATCCGAGTTTTAATTTGTCAACACTTTTTTATATTTTAAATTAAATAAATTTATTATTATTTTTATTTTATCTAAATTTTCTGATAATTATATTTCTCTAATACAGAAATCCGACTTTCCAGACGCCATATTTGTATACTGCTTTTAATATTGCACGACTATTCTGACAGAAACCTACCCACGCAGATCTGTTTTCAGCGATTATTCCCCTCTCTTTACCGACCATGTGTGCTCTTGTAAAGAGGGGGCAGCGTCAGTTCATAAAAATGTGCAGTTGTTCTTAAGAAATCTTTAGATTCACTTTGGACGTCTTTTAAGAATCAGGAGCTATCTTTACAGCAGCGAAAAAACAAGACTTTGGAAAGGCAAGACCTCGAAAGGAGTTTTCTCTGTTATGGAAAGAAAGTATCTTTTTATCCCTGCCCTCACGGTGCTTTTCGCCGTATTCATATTAGCAAGTATTCCCAAGGGAGCAGTGTTCGGCTCCCACACAGACTGGCTCAGCCAACACGTCACACTGGCGGAGACGATACGGAACGCCTGTCTTGAGCAGCGTACCCTGCTCCCGTCGTGGATCGAACTGGGAGGCGGCAGCAACGGATATATGTTTTCCTATTATGGGTTTCTCCGCCCGGATATCCTGATAGGCTGTCTGCTGCCCCACACAGCAATGCTTCATATCCTGACAGGATATATGCTCGCCACATACCTCGCTTCTGTACTGCTTTGCTTTGTATGGCTTAGAAGTGAGGGCATACGCCCGGCGTTTGCATTTATGGGAAGTGTGCTCTTTATGACTGCGGGCTGCCTGTTCCACATGCACCGACAGATCATGTTCGTCAATTACCTGCCTTTTCTGCTGGCCGCTTTTCTCTGCATCCGCAGGAAATACATAAAGCTCCTTCCTTTGTTCCTGTGCCTGATCTGTCTGAGCAGCTTTTATTTCAGCATCTCAGCCTTTGCCGCCGTGGGATGGTATTGGTACTGGCAGGAAACGCGGAAGAGGACTTTCTTTCTCCATTATGCGCAGACGGTCTTTATTGCCGTCGGAATGTCCGCCGCACTGCTCATCCCCACGGGACTTGTCCTTATGGAGCACAGACGGGGCGGCACGGGCGTAACCCTGTTATCTGTATTGGAGCTTTTCGGCCCGAATCCGGCGATGAATAATATCCTATTCAATGAGTACGGTATAGGGTTGTCCTTTGTCTGCTTCTATGCCATCCTTGCAGGGTTGACAAAAAAGGGGTACCGAAGAGACAGTCTGCTCTTCCTTTTCTTTGGGTTATTCGGGTTCTTCTCATGGGTACTAAATGGTACACTCTATGCGCGCCCCAAGATCCTGATTCCATTTATGCCGATTGTCATTGTGCACTGCGTCCGGTACTGGCAGGAAATGTTCTGCGCCCAGCCGATGGAACGCCTGCCTATCCGCCCATTCGCAGTCGTCATTCCCGTAGGACTGCTCTGGTTTTGCCAGCCGCAATTTCCATGGATCATGGCGGAAGCCATCCTGCTTCTGATCTTGTGCCTCTTGCACAACAGAAGCCTCAGCCGCCCCTGCCGTCCCGTGATAAACCGCCGGAACAAGAGGCACCGGCTGCTGCCCTTTCTGTTACTTATTGCTCCTGTGGGGTTGTATCTGACCACCGCTTCAACAGAAGACTGGGTATACGCCAACGAGACGGACGCTGGATTTACCAAGAAAGAGCTGACACAGATCGATATGAGTTCGCTCTATCACTTTGACAGTATGGCAGAGCCGCTCATCAGCGGAAACGAGTTTCCGAAGACAGGGATGGCAAGAAGCACGATGTACTCTTCTATTACAAACCGGGCGTATTCTCACCTTTATTATGACAGCCTGAAAACACCTATACGGATTAACAACCGGGTGGCGCTGCTCACCTCGGATAATCCTTTTATGCTGCATCTGCTCGGCGTCCGCTATCTGGAAACCACAGCAGATCATATACCTGCCGGGTACAAGGTCATAGCAAGAAGCGGCAACACTGTCATCGCAGAAAATGAAAATGTCCTGCCCCGTGCCTATTTCACAAAAGATATCTCAAAAGAGACCGCACCAATGCCGGTGCCTGAAAAGCTGCGGGACTATACGCCCGAACTTGCTGCGGGTAGCCTCCCCAAAGGACTTACGATACAAAAGATGGGAGACGGATATGAGATCACTGCACAAAATGACTGTGTGCTTGACATCACCGTCAAGAACCCCTCTCCTAAAGATATCGTCCTGCTCAGCTTTCAGGTAGATAACCTGACCCATAAGGCCGTTGTCATAAATATCAACGGCATACGCAATAAGCTGTCTGGTATGTTTGCCCCTTATCCCAATGGCAATGACTGCTTTAATTACCAGTTTGCGACGGATTCTGAAAATGGAGCGGCGCAGTTGTCAGTCACATTTTCAAAAGGGCATTACATACTCCGCAACCCACAGTGGCAGCTCTATGCTCAGGAGCTTTTGAACGCGCAGGAGTATACGCCGTTGGAACTGGATGATTCCGAGCTGGACACAGACGCCCCGCTGACAGCGGACGCTTTTGAAAAGCCGACAGCAGGCGTCTCCTATAACGTCCTGTCCGGCACTGTTACCGCAGACAGCAGTGGTTATCTCGCCACATCTATTCCTCTCCAGAAGGGACTGAAAATCCTCGTAGACGGAAAGTCCGCAGAGCTTATCACCGTCAACGAGGCCTTCGCTGGGGCCACCCTCACAGAAGGAACACACTGCATAGACATCCGCTTCTCCCCTCCCGGAAAAACCGCGGGATGCGCGGTCAGCCTTCTTTCATTGGCGGGATATGCCGCTTACCTTGCATTGTCCATCATATGGAAAAAGCGGTTTAAAATGCCTAAGCTATTGAAAACCTTGCGCAAATAAGGTAGAATAATTCCGAAATTTGTCAAGAAATTTTATCATATGAGTGGACTTTTGAACCAAAATATCTTAATATAAAAAGTTGCTTAATCAAACAAGTGATAAAACAAAAAGGGGAACCAAAATGAAACTTAACAAAGAATTTTTCACTTATATAATCAGCGGCGGAATCACCACCGGGGTCAATTACAGCCTGTATGTATGCTTGCTTTTCCTGCAAGTCCCCCTTCTCGCCGCCAACAGCATCGCTTGGGTGGGCGCTGTACTGGTGGCTTATGCCCTCAACCGCAAATGGGTATTTCACTCCGGCCGTCCGGTTATCAAGGAGCTTTTCTCATTTGCCGGTCTGCGTTTCCTTACTCTTTTGACGGAAAATGCTCTTCTCCAGCTTCTGGTCGGAGAACTCTGCGTTGCTCCGTTCCCGGCAAAGCTCATAGTCAGCGTAGTTACGGTAATAGGCAATTATATACTGTGCAAATTCGGTGTATTTAAAAAAGAGGTGACCTGCCATGAATAAACCGACAGAAGCCAATAACAATAAACATGAACAGAGAGATGACCTGATCAGCGTCATCGTTCCCTGCTACAATGAAGAAAACGTCCTGTCCGCGTTTTACCGCGCAGCCTCAGACGCAGTAAAGGACATCGAAGGCGCGGACTGTGAATTTATCTTTGTTGACGACGGGAGCCGCGACCGCACGCCGGACATCCTTCAGAGCCTTTCTTACGCGGATAAGCGTTGCAAGTATCTTTCCTTCTCACGGAATTTTGGTAAAGAGGCCGCCATGTACGCGGGACTTCTGAACGCTTCCGGCGACTACTGCGTTTTTATGGACGCGGATCTTCAGCACCCGCCCCAGCTTCTCAAAGAGATGTACCGTGTCGTGAAAACAGAAGGGTATGACTGCTGCGGCGGTCTAAGAGAAGACCGCACGGGAGAAAGCCGTGTGCGCTCGATTCTCTCCCGCACGTTTTACCATGTCATCGATAAGATCTGCCGTCTCGACATGGGCAACGGAAAAGGGGATTTCCGCATGTTCAGCCGTGCCATGGCGGATTCCATACTGGAGCTTAAGGAATATAACCGCTATATGAAGGGCATTTTCTCATTCGTAGGCTATGAAACGAAATGGATTCCCTTCCATAATGTAGAGCGGAGCGCAGGCGAAACGAAATGGAGCATCCGCGCTTTGTTCCGCTACGCCTTGGATGGAATTTTCTCTTTTTCCTCTTTCCCTGCCTCACTGTCCGCAGTGGGCGGAGTGATTGCTCTGTTTATCGCCGCCCTGACCGCAATATGCTCGCTCGTATCAGGAAATGGACTGACCGGGACGACGCTCTTGATCTGCCTTCTCTTCCTGCTAAACGGGATACAGATGTTTTTCATCTCCATCCTCGGGCAGTATATATCAAGAGAATACGCAGAGAGCAAGAAACGTCCGATCTACATCGTAAAGAAGAAAGGCGGCTTCTAAAGCACGATATCGTCCAATTTTTCAAAATCTGACAACGCATAGGATTCCACGGTGTTTCCCGCAATCAGGTAGAAACGCTCTCCCGCGTACAACCCTCTCGGCTCGTAGTAGCCTGAAAGCTTTCGCGAGAACACCTCTTGGAAACCGTCAGCGTCATCATAAGAGAATACGAAATACTCTGTCTCATCACCATACGCTGAGAAGCCGAACAGATTTTTCTCTGTATCTACAAATACTGCCCTGTAATTGTAAAATACATCTGATCCGTACATATCTTCTAAGACGAGGTTCGCCGTCTCTTCTACATTCTCCGGGTCGGACACATCGAACATGGAAAGTTTGACGCCTTCCGTGGTCATGCCTTCCTCATCCACTGACATCCCGATCCCCAGCAGTTTCCCGCTGCCATACGGATGAAGATACTCGGAAAACCCGGGAATCTTAAGCTCACCGATGATCTTCGGATTCTCCGGGTCGGACAAATCTGCGGAAAATAGTGGATCAACCTGCTTAAAGGTCACAAAATATCCGATATCCCCCATGAAACGCGCGGAGTACACATACTCCTCCTCTGCCAGACCACTGATTTCTCCTGCCATTTCAAGATCCTCATTTAGCACATAAAGCGAATTGCTGACTGTCTGCTCCCGGCCACCGTCTAAAGACTCTTCTGCTGTTTCTTCACTATCATTGATTCCGAAACCAAACAGTCCCGTCAACGGCATGATGCCATCGTCCATATCCGCAGGCTCCACTGTGACCACCATCCGCAGATATCCTCCATACTCATCAATGCAGAAGGAATCATTGAGAGTGCCGTTCACCTTGGTCTGCGCTACCCCGTCAATCTCGCCGTCGCCGTAAGAGAGCTTGCGGATGGAAGTCTGCGGCACTTCCCCCGTCTCATACTGCGCCTCTGTAATATAAATGTTATTTCCACTCACATAGCATAACCCGCCAATACCGAACACTGCCCTGCTGTCCGTCTTTCCTGACGGGTCGTCAAGATCAAAGGAAGATATGACTGTATAGGAGCTTCCCATTTTCCCCTGCGGCATATAGATCGCGGACGGCTCTATAAGCTTTCCCTGAACCTCGGGAATATAAAGGCTCGTATCTGTCCGCGCCACGCCTGCGGCATAAAAATCACTGAACAGATATACATAGCCGCCGCTTACGCGCACAGTATTGTAATTCCCGCTCTGGGAAACAGTATTGATTTTCTCCGGCGATGACGGATCGCTGACATCATATACCTCCGCGCAGGTAAGCGGTTTATAATAACCGTCTTCCCCGTAAAGAATCTCTGTCCTTGTGTAAAGAAGAACAAGTTTTCCTTCCTCAATATAAATCTCCCGGATATAGCAGTCGTCCTCAAGACGGATTTCAGAGAGCGCCTGCATTTCTTCTGAGCCAATGTCCACGATATACACGGTCTGACCGTCTAAAATATACAGATTCTTTCCGTCTGTCTTAACAGAATCCGCCTCGCCGACACCTTCTTCCCTCACGTTCGTATCCGAATAACCCGCCAAACCCGATGCGGAACCTGACGCTGATCCTGACGCCGCCCCACTGTCTAAAGCGCTCTCCGCGGCCGCTGTATCCCCGGAAAATGCCGCCTGATCTGAGGAAGCAATATCAACAGAAGCACCGCCTGCCTTTGCCTGCTTTTTCGCCTGTTCCTGTTCTTCCTGAATGTACGCATATATCTCGTCGTAATCTTCCGCCGCTGTCAGCTCTGTCACCGTGCTGCCCTCTCCGGCCGAATCCTGACCCGCCGCATCTTCTCCTGCCGCCGTGCTCTCTGACGCTCTGCTGGCATCTGAGACTCCCTGCTCATCTTTCGCGGAACCCGCCGCAAAATCTCTGCCCGAACCACTGTTAAGCGCGCCGACCATTACAGCCGCTATCACGACGACCACACAGACACATGCCGCCGCGGCAAGTCCGGCATACTTCCGCCTGTATGCTTTCTTTTTCTGCCCCGCTTTCTCTTTGAGCATCTCTTCCACTGCCTCAGGTTCAAGAGACGGGGGCACCTGAACATCCTCCGTCAGGCTACAGAGCTCATTTTCTATCTGATGAAGCTCTGTCTCGTTTCTGTTATTCTCGTCCATATCCATCCTCCTTCCGGCAACGCTATTGCTGCACCCTCATGCCCAAAACACACTCTAACTCAAGGCGCTTCGCATCTTCTCCAGTGCCCGGCTCTTCCTCGACCGCACAGTGGCGGCATTTCTGTCAAGCATCCCCGCAATCTCCTCGCTTTTGTATCCGCCGAACACGGAGAACGCCACGATCATCCGCTCTTCTTCATCCAGAGCGTCAAATGCACGGCGCACATCATGCCACTGTGCATAATCAGGCTCCTCCGCGATCTGATATGTTCCGTTCTCTGACAGCCGCGCTTTCTCCCTCTGCCCTATGCGCATCGCCTTTTTGCACTGATTGTTCAGGATCGTAAACATCCAGCTTCTAAAGGATTCTTCTTTCTTTAATGCTTTCATATTCTCAAACGCAGATATAACCGCCTCACTGACCGCATCTTCCGCGTCCTGCGGATGCTTTGTCATATAGAGCGCAAATCTGTAAAGGTTCTTATATATCTGCGCGTATAACCGGGAAAATGCCCTCGCATCCCCGCGTTTCGCCCGCTGGATAAGCTCCGCCTGCGAAGCGTTGTCATAATCAAACATCATCGCCCCTCCTCCCATTTCGCACGGGCATTACAATACCGCACACTGTTGTCCCTCTTTGTCTCACCGATACATATAAGAGTATCATGAAATGAAGATTGTTGCATGATAATCCAAAAAATATTCGGTTTAATTCACGAACTTTCCTTGCAGAGCTTAAAACGGACAGATTGCAAAATGTATTCGGAGCGGATGAAGGGTTGCCGGGATTCCACTACAGAGGATAAG
This sequence comes from Candidatus Mediterraneibacter merdavium, assembly GCA_019118545.1. Taxonomy (GTDB): domain Bacteria; phylum Bacillota; class Clostridia; order Lachnospirales; family Lachnospiraceae; genus Mediterraneibacter; species Mediterraneibacter merdavium. The sequence goes on from DWYT01000116.1 coordinate 9,519, forward strand.
GAAAACTACAGGTTCCGGCTATGTCCGAAAAACAAGGACTGCCGATGGACAACTCCCTTCGGTCAGACAATTCCATCGACAGTCCTAAGGGACATATCCGGAGCCTTAAGTTTTGCTAATCCTCTTCCGAAGTCACCCGGGCAGCTCCCTCATCCGCCCCGAAAGATTCTCCAAACATTTAGTTTTCTTAAGCTCTCCAAATATAAAGTTCCCGAATAAAATGCTGGAACGCTGCACGGGCGCGGCGGGGAAGCGTCCGCAAGATGGGCGTCTTCAAGCCGCGCCTGTCGGTGTGTGCTGATTTGATCGGGCGGTATTTTGGCTTTGTAATACGTGGGAAGCGGACGGCGAATTTGGAAAAAGACAGGCCGCAGCCTGATCCCATGCAAGCATGGTCAGTCTGCGGTCTGTCTTTTTTCGCACTGCTTATTGCTTTCGCGCAGTATTATTTACCGTAGTAGCATTTCAGGTAGATGTCTTTGATCTCCTTGATGAGCGGGTATCTCGGGTTCGCGCCTGTACACTGGTCGTTAAATGCCTGCTCGCACATATCATCCAGAGTATCAAGGAAGTATTTCTCGTCGATACCGTAATCTTTGATCGTCTTCTTGATGCCGATCTTCTCTTTCAGGTCTTCCAGCTTCGCGAGGAAGTTCTCAAATACTTCTTCGTCTGTGCTGCCTACGCATCCGGCAAAACGTCCAAGCTCTGCGTATCTAGCAAGAGCATGCGGATACTGGTACTGGGAGAATGTTCCCATCTTTGTCGGAACTTCTGCTGCGTTGTATCTCATAACCTCTGTCAGAAGAACAGCGTTAGCGACACCGTGCGGCAGATGGTGGAACGCACCCAGCTTATGAGCCATGGAGTGGTTCACGCCGAGGAATGCGTTTGCGAATGCCATACCTGCCATACAGGAAGCGTTGTGCATCTCCTCACGGGCCTTCGGATCATTTGCTCCGTTCTCATATGCGGACGGAAGGTTCTCGAATACCATCTTAACAGCCTTCATAGCAAGACCGTCTGTGTAATCTGTAGCCATGATGGATACATATGCCTCGATCGCGTGTGTCATAACGTCGATACCGGACGCGCTTGTCAGTCCCTTCGGAGCTGTCATCGCGTTGTCAACGTCTACGATCGCCATGTTCGGAAGCAGCTCGTAGTCAGCGATCGGCCATTTAACGCCTGTTGTTGCGTCTGTGATGATCGCGAACGGTGTTACCTCTGAACCTGTACCTGAAGATGTCGGGATCGCTACGAAGTAAGCCTTCTCTCCCATCTTCGGGAATGTAAATACTCTCTTACGGATATCCATGAAGTCCATAGCCATGTCTTCGAAGTTTGCTTCCGGATGCTCGTACATCAGCCACATGATCTTAGCAGCGTCCATCGCAGAACCACCGCCGAGAGCGATGATCGTGTCAGGCTCGAATGCTCTCATCTGCGCAACACCTTCCTCTGCGCACTGCAGTGTCGGGTCCGGAGCTACGTTGTAGAAGCATGTGTGCTGGATTCCCATCTCGTCCAGCTTGTCCTCGATGCCCTTTGTATATCCGTTCTTGTAAAGGAATGTATCTGTTACAATGAATGCTTTCTTCTTGTGCATCACTGTGCCAAGCTCGTCCAGAGCTACCGGCATACAGCCTTTCTTAAAGTATACCTTCTCAGGTGTTCTGAACCACAGCATATTCTCTCTCCTCTCGGCAACTGTCTT
>DWYT01000117.1 GCA_019118545.1 Candidatus Mediterraneibacter merdavium
TATGGTTTTTTTAAGAATTTCTGATAAAAAATTGATATTGTTGCGAAGTCAGACAAAAAATGATAATATAAGAAAGCGTATGTAGAAAGACTAATAAAAATGTCGATAAATATTGCTACAGATATTGTTGATAGAAAGAAAAGGGGCTTGATAACGAATGAGTCAGAGAAATGAACTGCAGAGAAAGAAGAGCGCGCACAGGCGCAGGAGCGCAGAGGGAACCCGTCCGGGTTCTGCTGCGGGACATTATGACGCCAGACGCAGAGTAAATAATACGAAAGGATCGGGAGGGAAGAGAAGAAAGAGGCATGACAATAAGGTGAGCCGCAACGTGGGTCTTGTGCTCGCGGGCATTCAGTTAATAGCCACGTTCGCCTTTATCATCGGACTTTTCAGCCTGAATATGCTGCCGGATATGTATATGATCGTCATCAGTGTGATTTTCCTGATCTTCTGGGGCGGGATATTGGCAAGCCAGTTCTTTTCAAAAAAGAACGCCGTCACGGGCAAGATTATCAGTGTTCTGATTTCCATTCTCCTGATTGTGGGAGCATATTTCTTGTTTAAGACGAGCAGCACAGTGTCAAATATTACCGGCGGCGATTATAAGCTGGACAATGTCGTTGTGGCTGTCATGGCCGACGATCCTGCCGAGGATATTGCAGGCGCTTCGGACTACGTGTTCGGCGTTCAGTACAGTATGAACGGCGACCAGATCAGGGAGACCGTGGACGCCATCAATCAGGAGCTTGGAAAAACCATCTCCACCACTGAATATACAAGCCTCGCAGAGCAGGCGCAGGCGCTCCACGACGGCGAGGTGGACGCCATCATATATAATGAAGGATATACGGGAATTCTGGAAGAAGTGTTTGAAGATTATTCCCAGAACACAAAGATTATCTACACGCACAGTATCAAGAGCGAGCTTGAGAATCAGGCTGCTGATATTGAGGTGAAAGATGACAGTTTCAGCGTATATATCAGCGGTATTGACGTATTTGGGGCAATCGAGACGAACAGCCGCAGTGATGTGAACATTATGGCGGTAGTCAACCCGACGACGCACCAGATCCTTCTTGTGACCACGCCGAGAGATTATTATGTAGAGTTCCCGGGGATTACCGGAGGGCAGAAGGACAAGCTGACCCACGCCGGTATCTACGGAGTGGACGCATCTATGACCGCCTTGGAAAATCTTTATGATACGGAGCTTGATTTCTACGCGAGAGTGAACTTTACTTCTCTGATCGAGATCGTAGACGCGCTCGGCGGAGTGGAGGTTGAGTCAGAATATGCGTTTACTACGAGCTATGATTCCGGTCTGGTGATGAATGTACAGCAGGGGACGAATACGTTCAACGGCAAGCAGGCGCTGGCCTTCTCAAGAGAGCGTCAGAATGTGCCCGGAGGCGACAACCAGCGTGGAAAAGACCAGCAGGCAGTTATCACGGGTATCATCAAGAAGATGGTGTCGCCGGCCATGCTGACAGGAGCCAATCAGATCCTGAACAGTGTGAGCGGCAATGTGGATACAAATATGTCAGAGCAGCAGATTCAAGAGCTGATTAAGATGCAGCTCTCTGACGGATCGTCGTGGAATATCACTTCCATGGCAGCCGAGGGAACCGGCGACAATCAGTACTGCTATTCCTATTCCGGAGCGCCGCTGTATGTGATGCAGCCGGATCAGGCTTCCGTGGAGGCAATCAGGCAGGCCATCGACGCAGTAGAGAACGGCGAGATTCTGGGTGGAACAGCAATCGAGTAAAAAAAGCAAGGGGATACGTCCATTATGTGGAAATTGATAAAAAAGTGGGATTTATCTATTGTATACAGATCATTTCTCATACTGCTGGATATACTTTTCATCAATATCAGCTCCTTTCTGGCACTGTGGGTAAGATTTAACATGCATATCGGAGAGATACCGCCGGAGTATTATTCTTCGGTGCTCTCTCTCGTTGTGCCTAACACAATCTTTACTTTGATTGTATTTGCGCTGTGCAGGCTGTATACTAGTCTGTGGCGTTATGCAAGCATCAAGGAATTGGTATATATCATTCAGGCATGTGTTGTGTGTATGCTGATCAATGTGCTGGCGTATTATCTGACTTACCGCCCGATATACCGCAGCTACTTTCTGCTCTACGGTGTATCCCTCTTCCTCCTCACATGCGTGAGCAGGTTCTCTTACCGTCTGGTGAGACTTTTATACCGGAGCAACCTCCACGGGATGCACATGCGCAATACGATGATAATCGGCGCAGGGGAAGCCTGCAACGTGGTTATGAAAGAATTAGAGCTTAGCACAAGGCTTGACGCAAAGCTGCGTTGTATTATTGACGACAATCCCCGAAAGCACGGAACTTACATTCACGGCGTGAAGGTCGTGGGCGGCAGGGATACGATCCTTGACAATGCGAGAAAATACGGCATAACAGAGGTTATCGTGGCCATACCAAGCGCGGAAAAATGTGAGCAGAGAAAGATTCTTGAGATCTGCCAGAAGATACCGAACTGTGAACTCAAGATCCTTCCGGGCGTATACCAGCTTGTGAACGGGGAAGTGACGGTGTCCAAGCTGCGTCATGTGGAGATCGAAGATCTGCTGGGGCGCGAGCCTGTACAGATCACCACGGAAAAGATCGGAAGATATGTGTCCGACAAAGTGGTGCTTGTGACCGGAGGAGGCGGCAGCATCGGAAGCGAGCTCTGCCGCCAGATTGCGGCAAACGGACCGCGCCAGCTTATTATCTTTGATATCTACGAGAACAATGCCTATGATATTCAGCAGGAACTGACAGCGCAGTATCCATATCTCGATCTGGTCGTTCTCATTGGTTCCGTGCGCAACGGGCGTAAGATAAACAGTGTGTTTGCGGAATACCGCCCGGATATTGTGTACCATGCGGCAGCCCACAAGCATGTGCCGCTGATGGAGGACAGTCCGAATGAGGCGATAAAAAACAATGTGTTTGGAACATACAAGGTGGCTTTGGCGGCGGACAGGTTCGGGACGCAGAAATTCGTGCTAATCTCCACAGACAAGGCGGTGAACCCGACGAACATTATGGGCGCGTCAAAGCGCATGTGCGAGATGATCATACAGACGTTTAACAACCACTCAAACACAGAGTATGTGGCAGTCCGCTTCGGAAACGTCCTTGGAAGCAACGGGAGCGTGATCCCGCTCTTTAAGAAACAGATCGAGGCCGGAGGTCCGGTGACTGTGACCCACCCGGATATCATCCGCTACTTTATGACCATCCCTGAGGCTGTATCCCTCGTGCTCGAGGCGGGAGCCAGCGCAAAGGGCGGAGAGATCTTTGTGCTTGACATGGGCCAGCCGGTGAAGATTGCGGATCTTGCGAAAAACCTGATCCAGCTTTCAGGATACGTGCCGGATAGAGATATTGAGATCAAATATACAGGTCTTCGTCCGGGAGAGAAGCTCTATGAGGAGCTCCTTATGGATGAGGAAGGACTTCAGGCCACAGAAAATGAGCGGATCCACATCGGCAAGCCTATTGACTTCGACGAAGAGGAATTCTTAAAAGATTTGGAAGCCTTATACAGAGAGGCATACGGGGAGACAAAAGAGATGAAGCAGATTGTGCACAAGATTGTGCCTACGTATCATCAGCGGGAAGCGGATATTGAGAGAGACCGCAAGCTGCAGGAAAGCCTGCGGGATGATTTCCCGGACAATGCTTCCGCGCTTCCAAGTGCGTTCTTAAATCGGAGCGTGGCGGACAGCGCTCACAAATAAAAGGAGGAGAGGACAATGAGAGTTGAGTTTTCACCGCCGGATATTACAGAAGAAGAGATAAATGAGGTTGCAGCGGCTCTTAGCAGCGGCTGGATTACTACTGGCCCGCGCACGAAGGAATTCGAGCGCGGGATTGCCGCGTTCTGCGGGACATCCCATGCAGTCTGTCTGAATTCGGCGACAGCGTGTATGGAGCAGACATTAAGAGTGATGGGAATTGGCCCCGGGGACGAGGTTATCACCACCGCTTACACATACACAGCCACATGCAGCGTAATCTGCCATGTAGGCGCTGTGCCGGTTCTTGTAGATACCATGCCCGGCAGCTTTGAGATGGACCCCGAGAAAATGCGGGAGGCGGTCACAGAGCGGACAAAGGCCATTATCTGTGTGGATCTGGCGGGGATCGTGTATTCAAAGTACGAGGAGATCTTCCGCATCGCTGAGGAGAAAAAGCATCTTTTCCATCCGTCGAATGAACGTCAGGAGGCTTTGGGGCGGATTCTTGTGATGGCCGACGCTGCGCATGCCTTCGGAGCTGTCAGAGACGGGAAGATGTGCGGGCAGATCGCGGACTTTACCTGCTATTCCTTCCATGCGGTGAAGAACCTGACAACCGCAGAGGGGGGAGCTGTCACATGGTCAGATGCCATAGAGGGTATTGTGGCTGATGGAGATGTGCTCTACAGGGAATATATGCTCCTGTCGCTGCACGGCCAGTCAAAGGATGCTCTTGCAAAGACAAGGGCCGGAGCGTGGGAATACGATATCGTGGCGCCTCTTTATAAATGCAATATGACGGATATTCAGGCTGCACTGGGACTCATACAGCTAAAGAGATATAAAGGTATACTGGAGCGCAGAAAAGAGCTTATCGAGAGATACGATGCGTCGTGGCCGGAAGAGAAGGTGGAAACACTGCGCCACTATGAAGGAGACTCAGTATCCAGCGGACATCTGTATCTGACCCGTCTGCGGGGCAGAAGCCGTGGGGAATGTAATCAGATCATAACAGAGATGGCTGAGGCAGGTGTGGCGGCTAATGTGCATTACAAGCCGCTTCCTCTGCTGACAGCATACAAGAATCTGGGGTTTGACATCAAGGACTTTCCGAATTCATACGCCCAGTTTGAGAATGAGCTCACCCTTCCCCTGCATACCTGCCTTACGGATGAGCAGCAGGACTATGTGATAAAGGTGTTTAGAAAAGCAGCGGGGATTTAGGAAACCCGTATGATGTCAAAGAGGAGTAACGTAGGAATGGAAAGACCATATTTCACAGTGGTGATGCCGTCTTACAAGGTAGAGAGATATCTGGAAAAGGCGGTGGAGTGTGTAAGAGGGCAGACCTGTACGGACTGGGAACTGCTCATTGTGGAGGACTGCTCCCCTGACAGGACAGGGAAGATCGCGGAGCAGCTTGCCGCGGCGGACAGCAGGATACGGGTAATCCGCCATAAGCAGAATAAAGGAGCAAGCGAGGCGCGCAATACAGGAATCCGTGAAGCGGCAGGGCAATATATCTGGTTTATGGATCCCGACGATACTGCAGAGTCTGATCTTCTGGAGCGCGTCAAGGCCTCCTTTGAAGAGCATCCAGCCAAACTGGCAGTGTTCGGCCATGTGGAGGAATATTTTGACAAGGATGGGAATCTGAGCTACTCTCATATTATAACGCTGGAGAAAAATCATTTTGCAGACAAAGAAAAGCTGCACGAATATGTGATGCACATGGAGCGGGAGACTGTCTACGGATATCCTTGGAACAAGGTGTACAGTGTGGATTATATCAGGGAGAAGGAACTGCGCTTTGAGACGATGAGCCTGAATGAGGACATCGTGTTTAATATTGAATACTGTATGGATATCGACAGTCTGAACACGCTCGATTATGCTCCGTACCATTATGCGAAGCGTATGGAGGGAAGCCTTACGACGAAATTCGTTCCGGACTATTATGAGCTTCACCGCCGGCGGATCGCCATGCTGTATGATCAGCAGAAATATTGGGGAAGAGATACAGAGGAAGTCCGTTCCATTCTGGGAAGCCTGTATGGACGGTATATTCTCTCTGCTTTGGAGAGAAATTGTGACAAAAGAGCCAAGATGGGCAGACGGGAGCGGAAAGCGTTTTGCAAGGAAGTTTTCGGCGACCCGCTATTTCGGCGGCTAATACCTCCTGCCGCGGCAAGGGACAGCCGGATGCTTGCGCTTGCCCTGAAATGTATGAAGAGAAGGTCAGTCTTTCTCTGTACTTCTTTCGGGAGAGCAGTCCATATTGTCAGGACATATTTCCCGATGGTGTACTCAAAAGTCAAGTCAGAGAGATGATAAATATTAGGAATGGAGAGGAAAGAGATGCGGTTAGTGGAATGGGAGCGGCTGCCAAAGCGCATGAGAAATGAAAGTGTCAGACCATATTACGACAGGCTTCGTGTGCGGAAGAAGGATCTGGCGGCAAAGAGAGCGATGGATGTGGCTGCAGGTGCGGTTCTTACGGTGATACTCTCTCCTGTTATGCTTATTCTTGCCGCCGCAATCAAGATCGACAGCAGGGGTCCCGTTTTTTTCCGACAGGAGAGGATCACGCAGTACGGGAGATCATACAGGATCTTCAAGTTCCGCACAATGGTGGCGGACGCGGACAAAAAAGGGCCTGCGGTGACGACATGCGGGGACAGCCGTATCACGAGGATGGGGCGGCTGCTCAGGAAATGCAGACTGGACGAGCTGCCGCAGCTCTTTAACGTGCTTGCGGGCGATATGAGTTTTGTCGGAACAAGACCCGAAGTTAAAAAATATGTGGAGGCTTACACAGAAGAAATGTGGGCTACCCTTCTTCTGCCCGCCGGGATTACATCCCGGACGAGCATCGCTTATAAAGATGAAGACGAGGTTATGGAGAAATATTTAAAAGAGGGAGACACTGTGGATGAAGTTTATATCCGCCATGTCCTTCCGGAAAAGATGAGATACAATCTGGAATATCTCAAGAATTTTAGTATTGCGGGAGACATTAAAGTAATGATCGACACTGTGTTTGCGGTGATCCGATGAAAAGAACGAAAAACCGGGAGAAGATACCAATGTATAAAATAGCAGTCATTACGATGGGTGTGCGCTTAAATGATGAAAAAGGATACACAAGATTCCGCTATATCTGCGATTTCCTGACAGAGGCAGGATATGAGGTGGACTTGATCACGACCACATTCCAGCACTGGGAAAAAGAGCAGCGCGATCTTGATAAGATCAAGGCAGAGGATTATAAGTTCCGTTTAAAATTCATCTACGAACCGGGTTATAAGAAAAATATTGATCTGAAACGCGTGACAAGTCACAGAACGGCGGCGAAGAATCTGACCGCACTCCTCGAAAAAGAAGGGGATTATGATCTGATCTACGCGGAAATACCGCCGAACGACGTGGCGCTGGCAGCGGCTCAATATGCGAGCAAAAAAGGCATTCCCTTTGTTGCGGATGTCAATGATCTGTGGCCGGAGGCCATGCGTATGGTGCTGGATGTGCCTGTGGTGAGCGATCTCATTTTCTATCCGCTTTTGCGCGACGCGGAGAAGGTGTACAGTCTTGTGTCCGGTGTGATCGGGACGTCTGACGAGTACAGGGACCGCCCCTTTCAGAAGCAGGACAGAGATATCCCGCGGGAGACGGTCTATGTGGGAAATGAGATTGCTGTCTTTGACGAGGGAGCAGAGAGGAATCAGGATACCGTGAAGAAGCCTGAAGGAGAATTCTGGGTATCTTATGCGGGAACCATCGGAACGAGCTACGACATACGGACTATGGTGCTTGCCGCGGAAGAACTGTCCCGCAGGGGCAGGAAAGAGATTTGTTTTAAGATCCTCGGCGGCGGCCCTATGAAGGAAGAACTGGAAGAACTTGTACGTTCAAGAAATATTTCCAGTGTTGAATTTGTCGGATATGTGCCATATGATAAGATGGCAGCGTACTTAAAAGCCTCGGATATCCTTGTGAACTCTTTTGTGAAAAAGGCGCCCCAGAGTATCGTGACCAAGATCGGGGACTATCTGGCTGCGGGCAGACCGATGATCAATACATGTATGAGTCCTGAATTCCGCAGGAAGGTGGAACAGGACAGCTTCGGCGTAAATATTCTGCCTGAGGATGTGAACATACTGGCTGACGCGGTAGAAAGACTGCTCGACGATGAAGAGGGAAGGCTGCGGATGGGCGGGAATGCCCGGCGGATCGCAGAGGAAGAGTTCGACCGTCCCAAGGCGTACCGGAAGATTGAGAGGATGATCCGCAGGCTGCTGGCAGGATGACGGAATAGAATGAGTGAGAAAGGTTGTTCCAATGTGTAAATATATAAAATATGAAAAATGTCTTTTGATTTATAAAATCTATATGCTCGTTTATCTGCTTTTTGCGTTTAACTCTTTTATTAACGGGCAGACCTTTATGAAATATGCCACTCTGCTGGCTGCCGGGGCGGGTGCGCTCCTTCTTCTGGGGGTACTCGTCCGCTGGAAAGAGTACAGGAAGATGGGAAACTGCGTTCTTCTGATTCTTTTTCTTCTGAGTTATCTTTTCAGCTCCGTGATGAATATTAAGTATGGTGTGATGGAAAATGTTCAGGAGATGGTATGGCTGACCTGCCAAATGGGACTTTTATATATTGCTTCTTACAAATATTCTGCTGATATGATTAAAAAAGAGCTGAGGATACTCGGCTGGATCTGGATTGCAGTCTGTACGGTATTCAATATTGTGAGCCTGTCTATGATCGGCTGGATGTTCAATCGCGATTATGTAGATTCACAGGGCGGAGTCCACGCGGCAGGATATCGGCTGGGAAGACTGTGGGGAGTGTATGACGATCCGAATCACGGATCAGTCATCGCAGTCATTGCCATTTTGTTCGCCGTATATCTGTGGAGGAGCTGTCAAAAGATATGGCAGAAATGCGCACTTGTCCTGACCGTAGCCGTTCAGTTCGCGTATATCGGTTTTGGCAATTCCAGAACAGCGATCATAGCGCTCGCTGCAGGGATCGGCATCTGGTGCTTTGGAATATTTTACACAAGAAAAAAAGCTGTGTTGCAGTCGTTATTAGCGGCGCTTGCGGTGGTCATTCTGTGCGCGGGCGGGTTCTTTGCCCTTGAAGAGGCCAATGTACAGACTTATTCCTATGTGCAGAAGCTCCATACGGAGAAAAATACTGTTAAACCGGCGAATAAAGATAAACAAAATATTCAGAAAAGTCAGAGGAAACAGGAGCTTGAGCAGGACGAGAGCAACGGGCGCATCGATATATGGAAGAGCGGCCTCGAGATCGCGGGCACATCTCCGGTTTACGGGGTGAGCTTCAGAAATATGACCCCTTATACGAAAGAGAATCTTCCGGATACCTATATCATAAGTAATCCGATCGTGGCATACGATTCTCTCCACAATATTATTATTGATGTTCTGGCATGTCAGGGGGTCATAGGATTACTCATATCCCTGCTCCTTGCCGCGAACACGATCCGTATTCTTGTGCGCGGGGCGGGAAAGACAGACAAAGGACATTCTGCAGAGATGGTATTCTTTCTGTCGGTTATAGCCGCCATGACTGCGGCGAGCATGTTCTACACCTATGTGTTTTACCTGCATTCTCCGCAGACATACATATTCTGGCTCTGCATGGGATACATAGTGAGTATGGCGCAGCATGCCAATGAGAAGGGGAGCGAAGCGGTGCAGATATGAAAAGGGCAGTGATCGGATATATCATGGATGGCAGATCCGGAGGACTTGACACCTATCTTTTGAACTTTATAGAGACTGTCAGCTCACAAGGACTTGAGATCGACCTTCTGACGAACAAGATTGACGATGATCTGAACAGTTATCTAAGACCAAAAGGAGTGCGGCTGGAAGAAATACCTACCTTGCGGCATCCTGCCGCACAGTACAGGAAGATGTGTGCTCTGATCAGAGAGAGGAAATATGACACTGCATATTTTAATATCTCTACAGCCATTGACTGTGTGGGGGCGATAGCGGCAAGAAAGTGCGGCGTCAATAAAATCGTGATCCACAGTCACGCCAGTGGGAACGACTGCAAAAACGGATTGAAAAAACTGGTATTCGACCTTATCCACAAGGTCTGCCGTGGTTTCCTGTACCGGATGGGCACAGAATATTACGGCGCCTCAAGGACGGCGGGTTTATGGATGTTCCCTGAGAAGATCGTTGACTCCTCAGTATTTCATGTCATACTAAGCGCCGTGGATAAGGAGAAGTATTCTTTTGACAGGGCGCTCAGAGAGGAAGTGCGCAGGGAAGAGCATGTGGAAGATAACTTTGTGATCGGGCATGTCGGCAACTTCTGTTATGTAAAGAATTATGGATTTATACTTCGCATTTTCAGGGAAATATATGAGAAGGAAAAGAGAGCGCGTCTGCTTCTGGTGGGAGACGGAGCGCTGTATGAGGAAGTGCGAAGAGACGCAGAAGAACTGGGGGTTCTTTCCTACGTGAAATTCACGGGGTGGAGATCAGATACAGAACGTCTGGTACAGGCGATGGACGTGTTCCTTCTCCCCTCGTTTTTTGAAGGAATGTCTCTTGTCAGTCTGGAGGCCCAGTGCGCTAAGCTCCCCTGTGTTCTCAGCGACACAGTCCCGGAGGAGACTCGTATAACGGATGTTTGCCAATATGTATCTCTTGACAAAAGCGCAGAGGAATGGGCGGATATCGTCTTGAGCGCAGGGAAAACTAACCGGGATGACTGCCGCTTCCTCCCTGTCAAATATGCGTATGACCGCAGGGAACAGCAGGAGGAATTGAGGAAAATATTGTGATAGGCAGAGGAAGGAAAACATGCGATGAAAGTAAGTGTGATCGTGCCGGTCTATAAGGTGGAAAAATATCTGAAAAAATGTATTGACAGTATCTTGAATCAGACTTACCGGGATCTGGAAGTGATCCTTGTGGACGACGGATCGCCCGATCAGTGCGGAGCGATCTGCGACCGGTACGGCGGAGAGGACAGCCGCGTCCATGTGATCCACAAGGAGAACGGGGGACTCAGTGACGCCCGCAATACCGGGGTTGAACAGGCTTCCGGGGAGTATATCCTCTTTGTGGACAGTGACGACTACATCGAACCTGAGCTGGTAGAAAAGACAGTGAAAGCGGCGGAAAAAACGGGATGTGATCTTGTGATGTTCGACTATATCCGCGAGGAGGAGAACTTTAGCCTTCCCTGCTATTCGGAACTGCCGGAAGGACAGGTGCTGACACTGGAAAAGAATCCGCAGATTCTGATAAGTACGCTCTCCGCATGGTCAAAGCTGTATAAGAGAGCGTTCTATCTGGAGTGCGGGCATTGGTTTCCAAAAGGCCGTCTCTATGAAGATCTCGGCAGTATCCCTAAGATATTCCTTGATGCAAAGAGTATTGTATATGTCAGAGGGGCATTTTACCATTATTTGATACGTCAGGGTTCTATCATGACAAGCACCGCGCTTTCTAAAAATTTTACAGACAGGACGGCCATGTGTCAGGCATCGCTTGATTATTTCAGAGATTGCGGGAAATGGCAGCAATTTCATGATGAGCTGGAATATCTGGCATTTCGGAATATCTATTTTGAGCCGTCCAAGGAGATCATACTTGCGGATCGAAAGAGTCCTTATTTAAAGCGGTTCAGGGATTATATGACAGAAGCCTTTCCCGGATACCACGATAATCCGTATTTAAGAAATCTGACGCCGAAAGAGAGGCTGCACTATAATATCATTGAGACAAAGCAGTACTGGATGATGATCGCGCTGTCTTATGCGAGGCGCGCAGTGGAAAAGATAAAGACAAGAAGATAAGGAGACACCGTCATGGATAAAACACTTACGGTTGTTGTGCCGTCATACAATGTAGAAAAATATCTGGACCAGACACTCACCTCTTTTATAAATGAAGCTGTTATGGAAGAGGTGGAGGTGCTTATCGTAGACGACGGCTCCAAGGACAAAACAGCGCAGATCGGGCATTCTTATGAGCAAAAATATCCGGAGACCTTCCGGGTCATATCAAAAGAAAACGGCGGCCACGGTTCGACGATCAATACAGGCATCACACAGGCCAGAGGGAAATATTTCAAGGTGGTGGACGGAGACGACTGGGTTGACAAAGAAGGGTTCGTCACACTTGTCAGAACCCTGAGAGATTGTGCCGAAGACTATATACTCACCAGATACCATGAGGTGGACGATCAGACGAAGGCAGAGAGAGAACGGGCGTTTCCTGAACTTCCGGTCGGGAAAACGATGGAGTTTTCAGAGGCAGCGTCAAAGGTTCAGATGCCCATGCACGCGCTCGTGATACGGACGGAGCTTTTGCGAGAAAACCATATCCGTCTTGACGAACACTGCTTTTATGTTGATGTGGAGTACATCCTGTATCCTGTGCCGTATGTCCGTACAGTGAAATATCTTGACTGTCTTGTGTATATGTACCGTCTCGCGGTCGTCACGCAGAGCGTCAGCATGCAGGGTTACCAGAAGCATCTGGACAACCATACGACGGTGATCGCCCATCTTTTAGACTATCTGAAGCAATACAGACTGTCTGCGGAGGCGGATCAGGGGAAGGTAAGATATATGGCAAGACGGATCGCTCAGATGGCTGAGACGCAGGTCAATATTTATATGAGTTATCCGGCCGGGGATAAAGAGATATACAGAAAATTTAAGGAATTTGATGCTTTTCTTAAAGAGAGCGACCCGTTGGTGTATGTATGGACCGGTGAGTACAGCGGCATGCTCCGGCTTCTGCGCCGGACGGGATTCCGGGCATACGCGCTGATCCGCGCGGTCAGCGGATTTCGAAACAAATCAGACAGAAGGTAGGACGAGTGAAGATAAGATCTATTAAATTCAACTTTATCATGAATGCAATACTGGCGGCGTCCACCATCGTATTCCCGCTGATCACTTTCCCCTATATCTCCAGAGTACTCCTTGTGGAAGGAAACGGGAAGATTGCGTTCGCGTCTTCGGTGGTCAACTATTTTTCCATGATCGCGTCTCTGGGGATACCGACTTACGGAATACGGGCATGCGCACAGGTGAGAGGGGATAAAGAGAAACTCTCCCACACCGTACAGGAACTCCTTATCATCAATATGGTGACCACAGGGATATCACTGTTGGCGTTTCTTGTTTCTCTTGTGACAGTGCCGCAGTTCGCGGCAGAAAAGGAACTGATGCTGATTAATGGCGTGAGTATGGTGCTGGCAACGCTTGGAGTCACTTGGCTGTACAGCGCGCTGGAGCAGTATGCCTATATCACTGTGTGCTCTATGGCGTTCAAAGTGATCGGGATCGTGCTGATGTTTCTTTTTGTAAAAGCGCCGGAGGATTACATCATATACGGCGCGGTCAGCGTTGTCGCTGGATCAGGCTCTTATGTGCTGAACCTGATAAACCTGAGAAAATATGTAAGCCTGAAAAAAAACGGGAAATATAATTTCCGCAGACATATCAAACCGATCTTTGTATTTTTTTCCATGTCTGCAGCCATCAATGTGTACACGAATCTGGACGTGGTTATGCTGCAGTTCATGCAGGGAGATTCTGCCGTAGGCTACTATAACACGGCGATCAAGATCAAGGTCATACTGACTACATTGATTACTTCCCTTGGGACAGTCCTTCTTCCCCGGTTATCCTACTACACACAGATGGGGCAGGAGGAAGACTTCCGCAGGACCGTAGGAAAAGCCGCCAACTTTGTGATGCTGCTGGGAACCCCTTTGGTGATTTATTTCAGCATGTTTGCGGAGGAATCGATCGTATTTCTCGCCGGCGAAGCGTTTCGCAGGTCGACGGTGTCGATGATTATCCTGATGCCAGCGGTTCTTCTCATCGGACTGTCTAATATCACGGGGATACAGGTGCTGACCCCCAAAAATCAGGAAAAAAAAGTATTGTACTCCATTTTATGGGGGGCAGCCATTGATTTCCTCTTGAATTTGATCCTCATTCCGAGGTATAGTGAAGCAGGCGCCGCGTTTGCCACACTGGTGGCAGAGCTTGCGGTTCTTTTGATACAGTGTGTCTATCTGAGATACATGCTAAAAGGCATCCTTCGTGAGATCAGCGCAGGCAAGATGATAGCCGCGCTGATATGCAGCACAATGGCAGGAGTATTCCTCAAACTGAATCTCCATGTGGGACTGTTCATGGAACTGCTTATCAGTGCATGTGGATATTTCGCGATATACGCTGCGATTCTCCTGATTACAAGGGAAAAGCTGGCTATGGAAGTGTTGGGGTCAGTTTTTGGCAGGATTGTGAAGAAGAGGATTCCGTGATGAACAGTAACCTTGCCAGTCCGAACCCGAG
>DWYT01000118.1 GCA_019118545.1 Candidatus Mediterraneibacter merdavium
TCAGATATAGAGAAACATCATAATGACGAGAAAGTTATGAGAGAGGTAAAATCTATATCACAAGAAAGATCTTCGGAAACCAAAGTCCGAAAGGAATCTAAGAATAGGAGGTACGGACCACCGGGAACATAAGTTAAGTCTATCAGAGACAAGGTAGAAAAAAGAAAGAGGTAAAAAAGAATGATAGCAATATCAGAATGAAGATGGATGTTGATCAGGTAAGTGATTGGCATCCATCTTCGTTACGTCTGTAATCTTGTCAATGTCTACGATAATTGATAGAATAGATGAGAGCCTTTGACAGGGGAATAAAATAATTATAAGAGGAGGGTATAAAATGAACAGTATCAATGAAATATTCGGACAGACAGGGGAATTTGATATCCGGGATATGCTCGCAGACATCGGGGAGAGCGGGCACGTACTGACTCAGACAGAACTGACGGCGCTGGCAGTAACAGCCGCAGTGGGACTGCTCCTCTGCCTGTTCGGACTGAAGGTGGTACGGCTTTGGGCCGCACTCACAGGGTTTGGATTCGGATTCGCTGTGGGCATTATGGCCGGAGGTGCCGGGGGGATGGATACAAACATCTGCCTCATCGTGGGACTTGCGGCGGGGATCGTGCTTGCGGCACTGGGAGCGGCCCTGTACCGGGTAGGAATATTTATTACAGTATTTGTTTCTGTAAGTTCCTTCTGCACACAGGTGATCAGACCTGATAGCAGTATCCTGTTTGCGGTCTGCGCGGCCGCCGGTCTTGTGGCAGCCATATTGTCTGTGAAATTCACCGAGGTTATCACAATCCTTGCGACCGCCGCTTTGGGAGCGGTAATGGGCGGAACTGCGGTCTACCATATGCTTGCGGTAAGGGGAGAGATCATACATATCCTGATATGCGCTGCCTTCGCGGTGGCGGGAATCATGATCCAGCTTCTTCTGGAATCAAAGAAGCGCAAGAAGAAAAGCCTTAAGAAAGCAGCAAAGATCCGGGAGGAGACGTCTGCCGCAAATGAGGTGGAGCGCGCACGTGCTATGATGGAGGATCTCGACAGTATATCATCAGATAATGTGGAAGAAGAAAAGTGAAGTCCGTTTTATGACACACCCTCTCTGATAAGATGATCGAAGAAAAATCTTATTAGAGAAGGGTGTGTTTCATTATGTACAGTAAAAAATCATTTCTGGGAGGTCTTATAACGGCGGGCGGATTGGTCTGTCTTGTATTTTTGGCTGTAATGTTCTCTTTTACAGAGGTGGGGATACCGACGTTCGTGTACGCGGCTGCATGGATCGGCTGTCTGTATATTATGATGAAAGGGACTGCAAGGCTTTGCCGCGGCAGAGAGAGGCATGGTTCCTCTCGAAGTGAAAAGTGCGTGTCCTGTATTGTCACAGAACGGCCTGTTGATGTATAATAAGCATAAAGATCAAGAAAATATATATGGGTTTTATGTCAGTGAATATATAAGAAAAGAGGACATACGTATGAAGATCGATATGCACTGCCACGTAAAAGAGGGTTCCATCGACAGTAAAGTCGGACTGGAGGAATATATCACAATACTTAAAAAACACGGGTTTCAGGGAATGGTCATAACGGATCATGACACATATAACGGATACCGGTACTGGAAGGAGCACATAAAGGGAAAGAAGCACACGGATTTCGTCGTGCTCAAGGGTATCGAATACGATACAAGAGACGCGGGTCATATCATTGTTATCATGCCCGAGGGCGTCAAGATGCGGCTCCTTGAGATGAGAGGGATGCCGCTGGCCGTCCTGATCGATCTGGTGCACCGTAACGGCGGCGTCCTTGGCCCAGCGCATCCGTGCGGCGAGAAGTATATGAGCTTTACCAATGCGCGGAAGTTCTACCAATCGCCGGAGATTGTGAAGCGTTTTGACTTCGTGGAAGCTTTCAATAGCTGCGAATCTGTCCGCTCCAATGCAGGGGCAGAGAAGCTGGCAAAGAAATATGGAAAGGTTATGACAGGGGGAAGCGACTCACACAAGCCGGGTTGCGTGGGACGGGGATATACGATTCTGCCGGAGCCTGTCACCTGTGAGACAGAGCTGATCTCCCTGATCCATAAGAAAACTGCTTTCAAGGCAGGCGGATCACTCTACGAGAAAACGACAAAGGAGCGGATCGGGAAGATTAATAAAGTGCTTGTATATTCTTTCTGGGTATACAACAAGAGCGGAGAACTGATCAAGCGCAGGGGGCGGAATAAGAAAATGGTTGAGGAGCATCCCTTTGACCCCATTGATCCGATCGAGCTTTATTATCATTCATAAGAATATCCGCTGCGCCGCCGTTTGGCCGGAGGTTCAGACAGGGTATTTCAAGGCAGAGTATTTTGGACAGAATGTTGGATAAAAAAATAGACGGTGTCTGGCCGTCTATTTTTTATTCAACTCATAGAGAACCTTGCCGCTGTCCTTCTTTTCTGTAATCATTTTCTGCCTGACCATATAAGGCAGGACTGAGTCGAGGAATTTCCCCGGTTCGGTGACCCCGATCTGTTCTCT
This sequence comes from Candidatus Mediterraneibacter merdavium, assembly GCA_019118545.1. Lineage (GTDB taxonomy): Bacteria > Bacillota > Clostridia > Lachnospirales > Lachnospiraceae > Mediterraneibacter > Mediterraneibacter merdavium. Next base: position 2,537 of record DWYT01000118.1, read on the forward strand.
GGAAAAAGGCTGCCGTGCGGTCAGGCCTTTCACAAATGGTTCCAGTTCTCTTCGGGTCATAGCGCCGTTCTTTTTCAGCGCTTTCTTGATACGTGAGATGCCCTTCGCGCTCAGCATATTGGAGAGATCCCGGCCCTGACGCATGGTGCGCCACAGACCCCAGCCATAAATAAGCATAGTTGCAAATGCAAAGAGGAGAATATATGGGATGTACTGCAGCATTATTTCCTCGCCTCCCCTTTCCAGTATATGAGGTGATTGTCGTGCATGATCTCAAGAAATTTGATCAGTCTGGACAGATGTTTCTCCTCCTTTGGAAACTGTTTTTCGAGTTCAAGCGAAAGCTCGTGGACATTTTTGGAATCATCAATGGCAAGCCATACGAAGCTCCCGATGCTGTCCATCTTAATATCGCTGACTCGCGGACGGCGGAAGAACTTCTGCGCGATCTTGTGATAGAAGCCTTTCCACTCGACAAATACTGTGACCCGTCCGTTTTCTGCTGTTTCGTATTCGATCTCCGGGTTCTTCACTGGTATAAAGTCCAGATAATTCTGACTCTCTTTTTTCTTCATTATTACAAAACTTTCCTTCCGTTTGATGACCAATGAGTGTCTGATCTGTGTATATCCGCAGAAATTTTTCTGCACACAATGGATAGCATACCATAAAAAAAAGCAGCCTGCAAGGAACAGACTGCTTTTTAGATACGTATTACTTCTGTGTCTTTGTATTTCTCATGCACAGCCAGAACAGACCGGCCAGCAGGAGGATGAAGATAATCAGACTGAAGATCTGCGGCAGTGTCACACCAACCACTGTATTGATTTCTAATACAGCAAGTACGGCAAGGACAATACCCATGATACCTTCCCCGGCGATAAGGCCGGATGTGAAAAGTACACCTTTGTCTGTACGCGCCTTTTTCTCCTCGTCCGAACCTTTTACCTTCTCAAGGATGAAGCGGACAATACCGCCTGCCATGATACCTGCGCTTAAGCTGAACGGCAGATACATACCAACTGCGAAAGGCATTACCGGAACTTTGATAATCTCAACCACAATGGCGATGAACACACCGATGAAGATCAGTCCCCATGGAAGCTCCGCGTTCATGATACCTTCAACAAGCATCTTCATCATTGTAGCCTGAGCAGCCGGAAGTCTCTCTGAACCGTAAGACCACGCCTCGTTAAGAAGATAGAGGACGCCGCCGATGGCAGCAGCGGAAACGATGACACCAACCATCTCACCGATCTGCTGTTTCTTCGGTGTGGCTCCTACAATGAAACCAGTCTTTAAGTCCTGAGAAGTATCTCCTGCGATGGCCGCGATGATACAGATGATGCCGCCGATAGCGATGGCGCCGATCATACCTGTTGTCCCGTCTGTTCCCGTTGCTTTCAGGAGCAGTGTCGCGATGATCAGAGTCGCGATCGCCATACCGGATACCGGGTTATTGGATGATCCGATGAGACCTACCATACGTGAGGATACGGTTGCAAAGAAGAAACCGAATACAACAACGATCAGGGAACCGATCGGATTCACCGGGAATGCCGGGATCAGCCAGATCGCAATAACGATCGCAAGGATGACCACCAAAAGTGCCGGCATCGGAAGATCCTGCTCTGTACGCTTCAAGTTTGTTCTTGCATGGTTCTTGGACATGCTGCCCATCGCCTGCCTGAATGTGCGGATGATGAGCGGGAAGCTCTTGATCAGGCTGATCATACCGCCGGCAGCAACCGCTCCGGCTCCGATGTACTTGATATAGTTGCTCCACAGAGCGGACGGACCGCTTGTCGCGAGCAGGTTACTGATAGAATCTGTTCCCGGGAAGATCGTAGCGTCCCCTCCGAACAGGGCAATCGCCGGCATGAGCACGAACCAGCTCAATGTACCGCCGGCCAGCATATAGCTGGAGATCTTCGGACCGCAGATGAAACCGACGCCTGCAAGGGCGGGAAGCACCTGAATACCGATCTGGGATCCTGCGTAGCTCTCAAAAGCATAGCCGATCTCGCTTTTGAAAACTCCAAGACCGTCAGCTACGAATTTGTACACAGCGGCGATGCCGAGTCCTGCGAATACAGTACCGGCCTTCGCGCCGCCTTCCTCGCCTGCGAGGAGGACCTCAGCACAGGCTGTTCCCTCCGGGAATGGCAGTGTGCCGTGCTCTTCAACGATGAGAGCCTGACGGAGAGGTACCATGAAGCATACGCCAAGGATACCGCCGAACAGGGCGACGAAGAAGATCGTCAGCAGGCTTGGCGCGTCCATCTTGCCTTCCTCAGCCCAGATAAATAATGCGGGGAGCGTGAAAATTGCTCCTGCTGCTACAGACTCTCCGGCAGAACCGATGGTCTGTACGATGTTGTTCTCGAGAATGGAATCCTTGCGGAGGATCACACGGATGATACCCATTGAGATAACGGCCGCCGGAATAGAAGCGGAGATCGTCATACCAACGATAAGACCGAGATACGCATTTGCTGCGCCGAACACGATCGCAAGAAGGATACCAATCACGATAGAAGTGACCGTAAACTCCGGAACGACTTTGTCAGCCGGGATATACGGTTTGAACTCATTTTTGTTATCCATGATGTTCATTCCTTTCTAGATTTTTTAACGACTTCTTAACGCAGTCTTGACTATTATACCACTTTATTGTGATAAAAGGAAGAAGAAAATTGCGGAAAATTGTAGGCTGAAAAAGGTGAAAGGGCAATAGAAAAAGCAGCCGATGACACGGCTGCCATATTTCCATTGGCCTGAAGCGGCGTTAATCCTGATACATTTTCATCCCCATCCATTGTTTCATAAGGTCAGTCATCTTCGCGTCCGGTTCGATGTAAATACACACATTTTTCTGCTCCATAGGTATCATAACGGCATATATTTTATCAGAAGAGCCGCCGCTGCTGTAATCATACACCTTGTCCGGCTTATAGGAATTAAGGCGGGGAGATCCCTTGGGGGCAATGATCTCAGCGCCCTGAATATCGAAAGTCCGCAGGGATTTCCTTTTTGCGCGATTGTAGATCACGTCGATCTGGAGATCGTGGTTCAGGAGGATATACTCGTATTCTACACTAAGTCTTGGAAAGACAAAATAATATGCAAGCATGGCGAGAATTACGGCAATGACAAATGAGAGAATTCCGATGAAGGGCATGCCGATAATGACTACTGCGGCGATCAGCAGGATCACGAGGATGCGAACTGCAAGATCATACGGTTTGGGTTTGCGAGCTACGATCAGTTCATATAATGCGTCGTTCATAGTTTACGAATTCCTTTCTGCGTGTAAATAATTGATTACCATTGTGGCAATCTTGAAAGTCATGGCGTCTTCGAAGAGCCTTAAGTCCAGACCGGTGCGTTTCTGGATCTGTTCCAGACGGTAGATCAAAGTGTTCCGGTGCATATGGAGCTGACGGGATGTCTCCGCGATATTGAGGCTGTTCTGGAAGAAACGGTTGATAGTGACGGTCGTGTCCTCATCAAATGAATCCGGAATATCCTCACCGAATAATTCTTTTAAAAAGCTTTCGCAGAGAGTAGCAGGGAGCTGATAGATGAGCCGTCCGATCCCCAGCTCATTGTACGGGAATATCGTCTGTTCCGAATAAAAAAGCTTGCCCACTTTCAGCGCAAGGCTTGTCTCCCGGAAAGCTTCCGGCAGATCGGCAAGCGTTTCGACAGTGGAGCTGTAAGACAGATGGACATGGGCGAGAGCCTCTGTGTTCAGAGTGTCTACAATAGCACGGGCAATGCCGCGTATACTGTCCTGACTCTCTCCTTGCTTAAGAGAACGCAGGATAGCGGTCGTATTATCAGCTACAGGAACAAGGTAAGTCTTTGTCTGTGACGGAAACAGGCTTTTTAGAATTTCAGCCGTCATATCATCAGTGGACTTTGTCTCCAGCAGGAACAGCACACGTTTCTCATCTGCATTGATATGGAGACGGGAAGCACGGTCATGGATATCGTATGACGGGATACCGCCGGTCAAGAGACCCTGAAGGAAATCTGTTTTATTGTATTTTTCCTTATAAGCTGTGCACAGACAGCGGATCTGGGTGAGGGCATGCCCGGCCTCCTCAGACGTATCTGCGGACACATCAAGGGAAATGCCTGTGATCCGTTTTAATTCCTGAAGCGCTTTTGCAAGCTCCTGTGTGTGGTCCATCCTATCTCTCCGTTCTGAATAAAAAGGCTGCACCGGTAAAAGTGCAGCCCCTCATGTATAGTATAGATAAGCGGTAAGCTGTCGGTCTGTCCCGATCAGCAATGGATAGCCTCCCGGCAACCGCCTAGCTGCTATCCACAATTTTAAAACATTAGTTTGTAATCGTCAACTCTGTCTCTTTGTCGAATACGTGGATCTTCTCCATATCAAGAGCGAATGTAGCCTTGTCGCCTGTTCTCAGTGTTGTACGCGGGTTGACACGTGCTGTCATCTGAACGCCCTCTACATCGAAGTACAGGAATACCTCTGCACCAAGCAGCTCGTAAACTTTGATCGTAGACTGGATCACGCTGTCCGGTGAGTTGCTGATGAATGCTTCTGAATCATGTACATCCTCAGGACGGATTCCGAGAACAACTGTCTTTCCGTTGTATCCGCCGTCGATGAGAGCTTTCTTCTTGGAAGCCGGAACTTTAAGTGTATGTTTGCCAACTGTAAGAGTAACATCGTCGCCTTTTACGTTGCATACAGCGTCCATGAAGTTCATCTGCGGGGATCCGATGAATCCTGCAACGAACAGGTTGCACGGTGTATTGTAAAGGTTCTGCGGTGTATCTACCTGCTGTACAACGCCGTCCTTCATAACGACGATTCTTGTACCAAGTGTCATAGCCTCTGTCTGGTCATGTGTTACGTAGATGATCGTAGCGCCAAGGTTCTCATGAAGCTTGGAGATCTCGATACGCATCTGTACGCGAAGCTTCGCGTCAAGGTTGGAGAGCGGCTCGTCCATCAGGAATACCTTCGGGTTACGAACGATCGCACGTCCCATGGCAACACGCTGTCTCTGTCCACCGGAGAGAGCCTTCGGCTTTCTGTCGAGGAGTTTCTCAAGGTCGAGGATTCTTGCAGCCTCTCTTACCTTCTGATCGATCTCAGCCTTCGGAACCTTTCTCAGCTTCAGGCCGAATGCCATGTTATCATATACTGTCATATGCGGATACAGAGCGTAGTTCTGGAATACCATTGCGATATCACGGTCCTTCGGCTCCACATCATTCATAACCTTTCCGTCGATCTTAAGAGTACCGCCGGAGATATCTTCCAGACCTGCGATCATACGAAGTGTTGTAGATTTTCCACATCCTGAAGGTCCTACAAAGATAATAAACTCTTTGTCAGCAATCTCAAGATTAAAATCTTTTACTGCATGGAATCCGTTCGGATAAATTTTCTGAATGCCTTCAAGTGATAAACTTGCCATTGTTATATTGCCTCCTTAAAAAATGTTTCTCTTTGAATCTGGAATCAGTATACTTCTCCAGGCAGAAACAGACAATGTCACGAGTGACTAAAAAAGAGAAAAAAAAATGTACACTTGTGACATAAGCACACCTGATCGATTGACGTTTGAATACAAATCCTATACAATATCGTTGTGCCGCGGGCAGGGACATGTCCCCTTGTCCGGCGGAACAAAAATTCACTTTACATCAAACGAAAAGGGGTATACAAACATGGCAAATCCAATCGTTACATTTGAAATGGAAAACGGCGATATCATGAAGGCGGAGCTTTATCCGGAAATCGCCCCGAACACAGTAAACAATTTCATCTCTCTTGTGAACAAGGGATTTTATGACGGACTGACCTTCCATCGCGTGATCCGCGGCTTTATGATCCAGGGCGGATGTCCGGATGGAAACGGAATG
>DWYT01000119.1 GCA_019118545.1 Candidatus Mediterraneibacter merdavium
TTAGAATATCTGATACTCTCTGCTATTACCTTCAGATCAATATCATTTTCCATATTATCCTCTATGTAGGCAATAACCTTTTCAGCAATTTTTTTATGTGTGCTCATGACATCATCCTCCTATCTTGTCTATTATAACAACTTAGAAAAGATTTTGTCTTAATAAAAAATGCGATTATATTTTCCTACTGAACACACATTTTACCGTATTGCACAGCCGCAATACGAAACAGACTCAAACGCAGTCCTTTGGGACAAGCATTTGAGCCCGCTATTCTACATGGATCGTCTGAAAACAAGATTAGTTGTTGATCAGTTTATCCTCATCACTCCAGCTGTACAGCTTTCTGATCTCCTCGCCGATCTTCTCTGCCGGATGCTCGGAAGCCAGTTTTCTCATGGCGCGGAAGTGAGCCTGACCGCCCGCCTCTGACATGTCGAGCAGGAAGTCTTTCGCGAAGGTTCCGTCCTGAATGTCCTTGAGGATCTGCTTCATCGCTTTCTTTGTCTCGTCTGTGATGATCTTCGGTCCTGTTATGTAATCGCCGTACTCTGCTGTGTTGGAGATGGAATATCTCATTCCCGCGAATCCGGACTGGTAGATCAAATCAACGATCAGCTTCATCTCATGGATACACTCAAAATAAGCGTTTCTCGGATCATATCCCGCCTCTGTCAGTGTCTCGAATCCTGCCTGCATCAGAGCGCATACACCGCCGCAGAGCACTGCCTGCTCCCCGAAGAGGTCTGTCTCTGTCTCTGTACGGAATGTCGTCTCAAGGATACCTGCTCTTGCCCCGCCGATTGCAAGACCGTAAGCCAGTGCTCTGTCAAGAGCTTTTCCTGTGTAATCCTGCTCTACAGCTACCAGACACGGCGTTCCCTTGCCAACCTGATACTCGCTTCTTACGGTGTGTCCCGGAGCCTTCGGAGCGATCATCGTAACGTCAACATTTGCCGGCGGCACGATCTGTCCAAAGTGGATATTAAAGCCGTGAGCAAACATGAGCATGTTGCCCTCCTCAAGGTTCGGCTCGATGTCATTCTTATATAAAGCAGCCTGCTTCTCATCGTTGATCAGGATCATGATGATGTCCGCTTTCTTCGCCGCCTCAGCCGCTGTGTACACCTCAAATCCCTGTGCAACCGCTTTATCCCATGAGCGGCTTCCCTCGTAGAGACCGATCACTACATTGCATCCGGACTCCTTTAAGTTCAGCGCGTGTGCGTGTCCCTGACTTCCGTAGCCGATGATCGCGATTGTCTTGCCCTCTAACAGGGAAAGGTTACAGTCTTCCTGATAATAAATTTTTGCTGCCATTTTGATTTCCTCCTAATGATAAGATTAAAAATATGCTACATCCTTGCTTCCTCTGGAAAGTCCCGTGATACCGGTTCTTGCAAGTTCCAGTATCTCATAACCCTTCAGAAGATTCAGGAATGCTTCCAGTTTGCTCTGAGTTCCCGTGAGTTCAACGATCAGGGAGTCCTCCTCCACATCTACGATTTTCGCGCGGAAGATATCCGCCACTGAGATGATCTCACCTCTCTGCGCGGCGTCGGCGCGAAGCTTTACCATAATCAGTTCACGGCAGACGCTGTCCCCGTCTTTTAGGACTTTGATATCCACAACATCTTCCAGCTTTCTGACCTGTTTCTCAATCTGCGACAGAATCAGCTCATCCCCGGAAGACACAACTGTGATCCTTGTAAATCTCGGATCTGCTGTCATTCCGGCCGTGATACTGTCGATACTGTACCCTCGTCGGCTGAACAGTCCTGATATACGGCTTAACACGCCGGGATTATTGTCTACAAGCAATGAAAAAACCTGTCTTCTCATCGTCTTCTCCCTTTCTTACTTTTTATATCATAGGCCGGTCATAAGAACTTTTCTGCGATATAAAAAACAGAGTGCAATCTGTTTTGTCTTTAATAAGAGTATCACCTGCGCTTTCCTTTGTCAAGATGCAATTTTACGCATCAGTGCGGCTTTGCGAATGGCGCGGGCTGAACTGTCTGTTCAATTCTTATTCTTGCGCGTTGATCCTTTCTGCAAGATCACTCAGATACACCCACCGCTCCATTTTCTCATCGAGAGCAGCCTGAGCTTTTTCCTGCTCTTCAAGAAGCTCTTTTAGCTTCACAGAGTTGGTGGCGTTCGCCTCGATCTGGCGTTCGATCCGTTCCAGATCGTCTTCCAGCGCTGCGATATCCTCGTCGATGGCCGCATATTCTCTCTCTTCTTTATAAGAGAATTTCAGCTTTTGCGGCTGATTCTGCTTCCAGTCTTTTCCAGCTTTTTCCGACTGATCCTTTCCCTCTTTTCCTTCCGCGCGCTTTTCCGCTCCGGCGACGGAACTCACCCGCATCTTTTGTACAGTGCTTCCATTTTCCGCTTCCCTGTTGCTTCTTTTCTTCGCCTCCAGATAATCGGTGTAGCCGCCCTCGTACTGGGTCACATGCCCTTTTCCGTCCAGCTCAAGGATACGGTCCGCGATATTATCAAGAAAATACCGGTCATGGGATACAGCGATCACGATTCCCACAAAGGAATTCAGATAGTCCTCCAGTATGGTCAGCGTAGGGATGTCCAGATTGTTGCCCGGCTCATCAATCAAAAGTACATTCGCGTTCTCCGCCAGCACCCCGAGAAGATAAAGTCTCCTTTTCTCCCCTCCGGAGAGCTTTCCGATAGGCGCATACTGCATATCAGGCGTGAACAGGAATCGTTCCAGCAGCATCGTCGCGCTGATCTTCCCGTCCTTTGTGGTGATGTACTCCGCGATATCCTTCACATAATCAATAACGCGTTGGCTGTCATCCATATGCTGCTCTTCCTGTGCGAAATATCCGATGCGGATCGTCTCGCCCACATCAATCTTCCCGGAATCCGGCTGCTCCAGTCCTGCCAGCAGCTTCATGACCGTAGACTTTCCGCATCCGTTTGGCCCGATGATGCCAAGCCTTTGGTTCTTGAGCACAATATAACTGTAATCATCAAGAATCTTCTTCCCGCCATAGCTTTTGCTCACATGATGGAGTTCAATCGTTTTCTTCCCCATACGCGTTTCCACGGAATCCAACTCCACCGTCTGGTCTGCCTGAGGCGCTTTTCTGTTTTTCAGCGCCTCCAGACGCTCCAGTCTTGCCCGCTGCTTTGTTGTACGTGCGCGGCACCCGCGCTTCGCCCATTCCAGTTCCATCCTTAAGATACTCTGACGTTTGCGCTCGGATGCAAGCTCCATCTCTTCCCTCGCCGCTTTCAGCTCAAGAAAACCCGAATAATCCGCGTCGTAACCATACATCTTCCCGTGGCTGATCTCAAGGATGCGGTTTGTCACCCGGTCGAGGAAATACCGGTCGTGCGTCACCATGAGAACCGTACCTCTGTAATTTCGCAGATAATTCTCCAGCCAGTCGATCATCTCTGCGTCAAGATGGTTCGTCGGCTCGTCTAACAGAAGCACGTCAAAGTCCTGCGCCAGCGTCTTTGCAAGCACAACCCTTCTCTTCTGTCCGCCGGAAAGATGTTCGATCTTCTGGTCAAAATCCATGATGCCAAGCTCCATTAAGTTGCTCTCCACCTGCCAGTCCCCTCCCTGCCCTTTATCGAAGGCATAGGAACGGATCTCCGCATTTTCAGGGAACACAGGATTCTGCGGGATATAGGCGGTCTTCAGTCCGTTCTGCCGGATGATCTGCCCTTCATCCGGCGTCTCCTCCCCCGCTATCATTTTAAGCAGGGTAGACTTCCCGGTTCCGTTTATCCCAATGATCCCGATCTTGTCCCCCTGCTGGATGCCAAAAGAAGCATCGTCGTAAATGGTCTTCTCTCCGTATATTTTACTGATATGCTCTATATTGATGATATTCATAAAAAACTCCTCACAAATTCTGTCTTGCATCATTGTCCCAGAGTTCATAAAGAGTTGTCAAGTATAAAAAAATGAACTTTGATGATTTCCGTCGCATTTGATCTTGAAATTTAGCTTTGACAATTTCAAATACATCTGTTACAATTTGAATAGAAAAAGGCACTACCGATAGACGGTCAGTCCAAATTCATTTTAGTTACAAAAAAGTAACCGCAATCCTTGATATGATACCCTCAAGTAGGACACTAAAATATAAAAAACCTACTTGGGGGTATTTTATGTCCAGAAAAAGTAAGATTGATGCACTGGAGAAAGTAAAAATTGTAGAGCAGTATCTGAATGGA
>DWYT01000013.1 GCA_019118545.1 Candidatus Mediterraneibacter merdavium
TGAATCTAAGGTTAGCGGGTTGCGTTCATCATCGGGTAAGCGTTCCGAAAGGGAACTTCCGAAAATGAGAAGCCTAAGCGGCATGAATACAGGATGGCAAGAGCGCCGTCCGTATCAGTGAAGAAAGAATAGCATAAAAAGCGCCGGAAAACAATCCGGCAGAATAGACAAAACATATGTGCCTTTAGAATACGGATTGGTCAGGGCAATTCCCGGTCACAGAGGCATATATCCCTCACAGACACGTTTTCACTCGGGACACGGCGCAGCGGTACATAGGCTCACAAAGAACGCGAGCCAAGTACCGGCGCCGCTTTACGGTCTGCTCAGAATGTGTCTTTAATAAAACATCTCGGATGGATGATCTCTCCCTACGGCAAATCTGTCTACACCAGCATCCCCAGATGTCTTTCGAACTCTACCCCTTCATTCCTCGGCACACCCTCTCTTACTGCATCCCGGATGGCGGCGCCGACGAACTTCTGGGCCAGATTCACGCTCTCTGCCGGCCCAAAGCCTCTTGCCCTTCCGCCCGCGATGACCGAGGCGAAGAGATCTCCCGTCCCGGAGTAGCTTTCCCCTATAAACTCTGCGGCAAAGAGTTCTGCTCCTTTCCCGGTAACGGCGAGATTTCCCATCATTTCTTTCCCACTTTCTTCATCTACAAAGCGGATTCCCGTGACGACAATCTCCGACGGGCCTTGTGCCATCACGTCCCGCGCCATCTGCCCGGCTAAGTTTGTGATATGTCCTTTCCCCATTTTACCCGTCTCAGCAAATCCACTTTTTGTTTCACAATGGCACATTTCTCCGGCGGCTGCGGCGCCCTCACCCGCAAGACGGCAGTCCTCGCCCGCCAGCAGGCACAGTTCCGTCAGGTTTGGCGTAATAATATCCGCGCGGCACACCAGCTCCCGCATCGCATACTGGAATTCTTCTGAAAAGATTCCGAACCTTGCCCCGTTATCTCCCATGACGGGATCTACGAGAAGAAATGTATCTTCACCGTGAAAAATGTCCAGAAATTGTTCAATCCGGCGAATCTGCCCGACATCTGACAAAAAACCGGTATAGATACCGTCAAACCTCACATCCATCTTCCGCCATTCTCTGTAAATATTTTCCATCTTTTCTGTATAGTCATCTATGAAATAACTGGGGTAACCTGTCTGAGCGCTTAATACCGCTGTCGGCAGGGGGCATGGCTGCACACCCATGGCGGCGATTACAGGGATCGCCGCCGTAAGGGAGCACCGCCCGAAGCCGGACAAGTCATTTACAACTGCTATTTTCTTTGCCATTCCTCTCCTCCTGTTCTCTCCGCTGTGACACCGCCACAGTACTCCGTCGGGACACCGCCGCCGCAATACCGCAAAGCGGTAAAACACCTTAATGCGATGTGTGCATCTCGCACGGAGCGCTTTTGATATCATCGGTCAGTCATCACAGGTCAGTCCGACGGACTATCCTATGATATAAGAAAATGAGGAGTCCCATCTCAGGAACTCCCCTCTCTTATTTTTACCGCCTAATTTCCCCGGCGGGTTTAAGCACTACCGCCGAGTGCCGCCCCATGTTGATGACAATCTCGCCGTTCTCTACGATATATTCATCATACACTGTCGTATATCCTTCCTCATATGTATACATGAGGCGCTCCATGCGTCCCTCTTTTGGAACTCCGCACAGCCATACCGGAACAGTCACTTGTTTTAGTTCCTTACTGTTATTCAGTATAACAACGATCTGCTCGCCGCCTTCAAACCGCGCGTAAGCCAGAACATTATTTTCAGCGGAAAGGAGCTTTAGCGATCCCTTCCGAAGCGGCTTTTCTTCTTTGTGTATCCTGATCATCTCTTTGTGAAACTCAAAGAGCACCTTGTCTTCTTTCCCCCATGGAAATGTCCGGCGGTTATCCGGGTCTGTAAATCCGCAAAGTCCCGCCTCATCTCCATAATAAATAGTCGGCGCGCCAACCCATGTCATCTGCACGACTACAGCCTCCCGCATAACCGCGTGGTTTATGCCTTCCGACGCTGCCTTTGCGCCCACATGCTCCGCGCGGCCCACGATATGGTTCGTCCGGGTTAAGAAACGGGAATGGTCATGGTTGGACAACTCGTTCATCGCCACTTGAAGGGACGGTGTAAGCATACTCGCCATAAAATGACGCATCGCGCCCACGAAATTATCCGCGTTGCCCCACAGATCTGTCCGCCGCTCATCACTGTGTTTCTCCATTCCGGTAAGAAACCATGTCAGCGGCTCCATGAAAGCATCATAGTTCATCACGCTGTCCCACTCGTCGCCCTGAAGCCAGTCCACGGGATCCCCGTAATGCTCCGCGAGGATGATTGCCTGCGGGTTTGCTCTTTTTACCTCTTTGCGGAATCTCTTCCAGAACATGTGGTTATATTCATTGCTGCACCCGAGATCCGCCGCCACATCCAGTCTCCAGCCGTCCACGTTATAAGGCGGCGAAACCCACTTCTTTGCAATGTCCATAATATATTGTTCAAGCTCCGGCGAGTCCTCATAGGACAGCTTCGGTAAAGTGTCATGCCCCCACCATCCGTCGTAGCTGCGATTATATGGCCACGCCTCATCTCTCTCATCAAAGAAACGGAAAAATCCTCTGTACGGACTGTCCGCGCTCACGAAGGCGCCTTTGGAATACTCCGCCTGCTGTTCGTAGATCCTCTCACGATCCAGCCATTTGTTGAAAGAGCCGCAGTGATTAAACACTCCGTCTATGATCACGCGCATTCCGCGCCTGTGCATCTCTTCCACCAGACGGGCAAAAAGCTCGTTGCTGGCCTCAAGGTTGCGGATATCTCCTGTCCGCTTCTGATATTTCGTCGCACCGATATTGTCCTGCGCCCCCTCCGGAAGCACCTCGCCGCCGTCAGCGACGATCTTTCCGTAATGAGGGTCAATGTAATCATAATCCTGTATGTCGTACTTATGATTGGACGGGGATACAAAGAGCGGGTTGAAATAAATGACTTCAACTCCCAACTCCTGCAGATAGTCGAGCTTATCCATCACGCCCTGCAGGTCTCCGCCGTAAAAGTTGTGGATGTCCTTCGCGGCCGGAACCTGATCCCAGTCCCGGATCTTTGCGCTGGGTTCTCCAATATAGATATACTCCCGGTCCTCCACATCATTATCTGGATCTCCATTATAGAAACGGTCCACGAAGATCTGGTACATGACCGCGCCTTTCGCCCAGTCAGGCGTAGAAAACCCCGGAACAATCGTAAAGGCATAATAATCCTCTTTGTGATCCGAGACGGAATAACGGTTATAGTAGCAGATCTGTTCCCCTTTTTTTATCTCAAAGGAATACCGGAAAGGCCCGCGCCCTAACTGCCATTCAATCTCATAATAGTCAAATTCGCCGTAAGTTCCCGCTTTCCACATGGCGTAGCTGTTCCCGCCCGTGAGGAGATTCACTTCCTCCACATCGTTGTGTGCTGTGCGGAACCGCAGCAATATCTTCTCATTTTCCGCCGGCTCCGCAGGGATCACATAATCCTGCGTTCCGTCGCAGAACAGAGCGTCTCTGTTCATATATTCAAGCCCCCTCTGCCTCTCTGTTCTCAAACAGCGCCTCAAACTCGCCGCGCGTGATCTTCTCTTTTTCAAGGAGAAGCTCTGCGCATGCTTCCAGTACATCATGGTATTCCTTGATAATACCCCGCGCTTTCTCGTAGCAGTCGTCGATAATCCGCTTCACTTCCTCGTCAATCGTGCCCGCCACTTTTTCTCCATAGCCTCTTGATGTGTGCCCGAAGTCACGCCCGATAAACACCTCGTCATTGTCATTGTCATAATTGATAAGTCCGAGGCGCTCGGACATACCGAATTTTGTGATCATGGACTTTGCGATCGCGGTCGCCTGCCGGATATCCTGAGACGCCCCGGTCGTGATATCGTCGAAGACCTCTTCCTCCGCCACACGCCCGCCAAGAGAAACCGTGATCTCCTGAAGCATATGTCCTTTTGTATTGAACATATCATCCTTCTCCGGCAGGGGCATCGTGTAACCGCCCGCCCCGCCTGTAGGGATGATGGATACACTGTACACAGGCCCCACGTCCGGCAGCACATGGAAGAGAATCGCGTGTCCTGCCTCATGGAATGCTGTAATCCGGCGCTCCTTCTCTGACACGATACGGCTCTTCTTCTCCGGCCCGATACCCACTTTTACAAATGAATGACGGATATCCTGCTGCTGGATATACACGCGGTTATCCTTTGCCGCGAGGATGGCGGCCTCATTTAACAGGTTCTCAAGATCCGCCCCGGTAAACCCGGCGGTTGTCTGCGCGATCTGGCGCAGATCCACGTCGTCTCCCAGCGGCTTGTTCTTTGCGTGGACTTTTAAAATTTCCTCACGTCCGCCTACGTCCGGGCGCCCTACGATGACATTCCTGTCAAAACGCCCCGGCCTTAAGATCGCGGGGTCAAGAATGTCCTTACGGTTTGTCGCCGCCATGACGATGATCCCTTCGTTTACGCCGAAGCCGTCCATCTCCACAAGGAGTTGGTTCAATGTCTGCTCCCTCTCATCGTGCCCGCCGCCAAGGCCGCTTCCGCGCCGCCTTGCGACAGCGTCGATCTCATCGATGAACACGATACACGGAGAGTTTCTTTTCGCATCCTGAAACAGATCGCGCACACGGGATGCTCCCACACCCACGAACATTTCCACAAAATCAGAGCCGGAGATACTGAAAAACGGAACCCCCGCCTCTCCTGCCACCGCCTTGGCTAGCAGCGTCTTTCCGGTTCCCGGAGGTCCCTCAAGGAGCACTCCTTTAGGGATACGCGCACCGAGCTGTACGTATTTTCTGGGAGACTTGAGGAAATCGACGATCTCCTCCAGTTCCTCTTTCTCTTCTTTTAATCCTGCCACATCTCCAAAGGTCACCTTGATGTCGTCCTGTCCGGCCATCCGGGCGCGGCTCTTGCCAAAACTCATGGCCTTGGCGTTGGCTCCCCCGTTCTGGCGGTTCATCAGCCAGAAGATAAGGAACACGCCGCCCAGTGTAATAAGCAGAGGAAGAAGGACTGCCGTGAGAATGGATTCCTCGGGAATCGCTGACAGACTGTATTTCACTTTATTATCGTCTAAAAGATCCTTCACCTCTTCCACATCGGAGACATTGACCACGCGGGTTCCTTCCTCGTCTTTTAGCATGAAGGACACCGTACCCGTAGGCACGGCGCTGTTCAGGTCGATATAAACGTCTGTGACGTTCTTATCCTCCACCATGGCGACAAAGTCCGTATATGCCGTCTCCTGCCGGTGCGTCTGCATCCGTCCTGCCATCCAGAGCGCCGCCGCGACGATGACCACAAACATGATAACCGTAGACAGGTTGACGCTCCTGTAATTTCTGTTATTATCCAAAGCTGCTACTCCTTCCTATTCCAGTCCTTCCACCACTCCGATGTAGGGAAGATTTCTATATTTCTGAGCATAATCAAGTCCGTATCCCACAACAAACTCGTCGGGAATCTCGAATCCGCAGTAATCCACCTTTACATCCTTCACCCTGCGGTCCGGTTTGTCAAGAAGCGTACACAGACGAAGACTCGCCGGGTTTCTCTTCTTCAGGATATCCATGAGGTAATATAATGTATTCCCCGAATCAATGATATCCTCAACAATCAGCACTTCCTTATCCTCGATGCTCTCATCCAGATCCTTCGCCAGTCGAACCACGCCGCTGGAGGATGTACCGTCCCCGTAGCTTCCAACGCACATGAAATCCATGGACACTGGCACACTGATCCGCTTCGCCAGCTCACACATGAAAAACACGCCGCCTTTCAACACACAGATCAGATGAATCTGTTTGCCCGCATAATCCTCGCTGATCTTCCTTCCCAATTCCCTGATCCTCTCGTCAGCCTTTTCTTCCGGGATCAGGACTCTGATCGTCTCTGCCATCTTTCATTCCTCCGTTATGTTTATCTCAAGAATCTTCTTTGTCGTGCTGCTGATATGGTATGCCCGGCTCATCCGTCTGCCCGGGATCCATACGATGTGCTCCCCGTCCGCGATGAGAAGCATCCTCTTTCGCTCCTCCTGCGGAACCTTCTCGTTGATAAAAAACGCCTTCAGCTTCTGGCGGCTCCCACTCTCATCTACGATAAAATAGTCGCCGCTTTGCCGTGTTCTCGCAGAAAGACCATATTTAATTATATCATAATCAATCCATTTCGTGTAGCTTTTTTGCGGGAACTCTTCTGCCTGCCCAAAATCCGCGTTTTCCAGAAAACGGCATGTAATTCTCCACCGCTTTCCACCCTCGTCCGCGCCCGGCCAGACGACCGTTCCCGGAACTGCCAGAAGGATATCCTCTGCCGGTATACTGCTTTTGCACTGTTCTTCCCGGCTCAGCGACACGCCGCCGTACATTTTCCTTGCCGTCACTTTTCCGGGCAGGTTAAGGCTGCGTCCTGTCTGCTTTGTGAAAAGCTCCGACAGCGAGGCCACATGGACGGAGCCGATATCCTGCTCCCTCCCCCGCACCAAGGAAAGACAGCGCTTTAATAACTGCTTCTGAACCGCTGGCATTTCCTCCCGGAATGTGTTCTCTTCAATATATAAAGAACAGCCGTCCCGCATCCTTGCATCCTTCTCATGCGCGGGAGTCTTCCCATCACTGTCGCAAACGCTCACACAGCGCTCCCACGCCCGGTCTGTCCCCCGCTCCAGATAGTCCCACACCTCCCCGGCCTGCCGGGACAGCTCCTCCAGATGGCGGGCAACCTGTGGATTTACCTGCTCCGCCAGTACGGGCAGGATGTTGTGGCGTATGCGGTTCCTTGTATAGCCGTCCTGCGCATTGGTCGCGTCCTCACACCAGCGGACTCCCTTCTCCTGAAGGAAGCGCTCTGTCTCCTCTCTTGTGAGGGCGAGCAGCGGCCGGATACACCGTCCTTCCACAGGCCGGATGCCGCGCAGTCCTTTCAGTCCGGTTCCTCTTGCCATGTTCCATAGGACGGTCTCCGCGTTGTCCCCCTGATGATGGGCGGTCGCGATCTTCGTTCCGCCGTCTTCCCTGCACATGGCCTCAAAAGCATTTCTGCGGACTGTCCGCCCGGCCTCCTCAGGAGATTGTTTCCATTTTTTTGCAAATGATTCCACATCTTCATGGAAAAAGCGGCACGGAACACTCAGCTTCTCGCAGAGCGACTTCACATATGCCTCGTCCGCGTCAGCCTCCGCGCCTCTCAGGCCGTGATTCACATGGCATACGCGGAGCTTAAACCCCAGCTTTTCTTTCAGGCCCCAAAGTACAAAAAGCAGGCATACCGAATCCGCTCCTCCCGATACACCTGCGATCACCACGTCATCACTCTCTATCATGCCGTGCTCTCTGATAAACACTTCCACTTTTCTTTCTACTTTATCCATCATATGTAAACTATACCCTAATCTTCCACGAAAAGCAAAGCTTTCTTATACTTCCCATATTCCCACCGCCAGCACGGTCATGTCGTCCGCAGGCTCTTTTCCCGTCCACGCAAGCACCTGCTCCAATATATGATGGGCGATCTCCCGCGGATTTGTCATCGCTGTCCCCTGTATGATCGTCTCAAGAAGAATGTCCTGCTCACCGACGGGAAGAGCGTCCAACACACCGTCCGTCACCATGATCACAAAGTCTCCGTCCTCCAGCTTTCGCTTCACGGAATCGATCTCAATATGGTTCATCACACCGATGGGAAGGCTTGTTGAGCTTAAGTGCTCCACACAGTCCTTCTTCTTTATAAATGTTGACGAGGCCCCGGCCTTGATGATCTCGCACTCTCCTGTATACAGGTCAAACACTGTCATATCAACCGTGGAATAATGAATCTCTTCTCTCCCCATGACGAGCGTGGTGTTGATCATCTGTATGGCTGTTTTTTCCGGGAACCCCGTGCCTAAAAGCTCTTCAAGAAGCTCAATGACAAGGGTGCTCTCCTTACACGCCTCCTCGCCGGAACCCATCCCGTCTGAGAGAGCTGCCCCTCTTTTCCCGCCGGGCATGTCCATCATGGCAAAATTATCTCCCGAGATAGCGGAGCATCCTTTTCCGATGCGCGCCGTCCCCTGCATCGTATAATACGCCGGGCCTTCCCTGCATACCAGAGTCATATACTTCGGACCGACCATCTGCGCACAGTCCGGCGAAAGCACAAGCCGTCTGCCCGCCGCCTCTGATACGGCGCGCACAATTTCCTTTGCGGCTATCTTCTCTTTCTTCATCGTGCGGGCAGTAACATGGATCTCATACTTGCCCTCCCCGTTCATGAAGAAATGCGTATACAGCACACGGATATCCTTTTTCCGCAGAAGTGCGGTAATCTTCTTTTCCAGCCTTTCATCGGTGAAGATACTGTTCTCCAGCTCCTTTGCCGTACTCTGCATCATATCCGCAAAGGTATCAAGCTGTATGGCACAGCTCTCCCTGCTCCTTGCCATCCTGTTTACCCATATAATATTCTGTCTGGCATCGTGAAATCCCTCCAACATCTCCCTTAAAAACCTCGGCGCCATGATACACCGCTGCATCAGCTTGCGCTTTGTCTCCGTATTCAGTTCATTTCCGTAGTGATCTACCGCAAAAAGCACATCATACCCCATCTGATACGTGTGTACAAAATTCTCACCCCAGCACCAGCCGCACTTCTCACACTTCCCGCACACCTTTTCCCTCACCCGGGAGAACATGCTCTCGATCTCCTCCGAAGAAAATGCCTGCCGTGCCTCCTCAAGTCCTAGGAAGGTCTTTGATAGCTGCCTCAAAGAATGTGCGAATTTTTCAATCTGTTCTACATAGGGGCTGCCGTGCAGCGCTTGTCCCTCATTCATGCCGTCGTCTCCCTTTCTCTATATCAAGTTCCTCCGCAGCGCGGTCTTTGTTCCACTTCGGTCGGCGCAGAACAAATGTCCCCCGGACATTTTGCGGTCTGTGCGGAGCATTTTTATTTCATAAGAACGAAGTTCCTATGAAATAAAAACCCCGGGAGTATCTCTCCCGGAGTCTTCATTCGTAGCTTATCTGTTCTCTATCCTAGGCATGTCCGTGCCATGCTTTACCTGACGGCCGGATTTACTCTGAGGGTTTAAAAATGATCTCATTCGGATCTACAAGCCCCAGCTTATCTTCCGCAGTATCTTTAATGTAATCGTCCGTCTTGACGTATTCCGCATATTGCTTTACTTCTTCTGTCCGCTTCTTTTCCTCTTTGATCTGTGCCTCCAGCTCCTCCTCCTGAGCCTTATACTGCGCATTCTTCTCCTGAAGTCTCACGGAGCTGACTGCCAATGACCCCGAAAGGCATACGAGAACCGCACAGATCAGGAAAATGCTCCTCTTATAATGCCTGAGCCGCAGACCTTTTCTCCTCTGCTTTGCTTTTCCAGTCTTCTGGCTTCTCATCTTATTCATTTATACTCACCCTGCTTATTAATGTTATTTTCTCCCCTGTATAAAATTTATTCTATCCGCTTTTTTTATACTTTTCAAGGTCTTTCTTCAGCTTTGCCCAAATTTTTACCGCAAGGCGGAGCAAAAGTCCGCCTGTCCCGGCGCCGCACACCACGCCAAGCACGAAAAACCATCGTATGCTCCCGTAGGTCGTCTCATACATCCTGCCGAAGAAGTATCCGCTTGCCGCGATCCAGAAAAGCAGGTCTTCTATCCCCATGGCGATAGAATTATGCGGTATGATCTTACGCAGACAGCTTAATATATTATACGCAAACAGGACTGTCATCCCCGACAGTCCGGCGTAGAGAAAGACGCCCGCCTCTGTTCCGATCCCCAGTATCATAGGCCGCCTACTTAAACAGCTTTGACAGGAAATTCTCGCCGCCCTTTGCTGTCTGGGAAATATTAGAGTAGGCAATACTGTCTATGGTTCCGGACAGGTCAACCTCCCCTTTTTCCACGGTCAGCCTGTTCACATGCAGATCGCTCCCTTTTACCATCAGCATACCCTGCTCTGTCTCAAGCAATATCTCATTCAGGTCAAAGGAGAGGACGTCAAGCACTCCCGTCACCATAGCTGTCTTCCGGTTGTTGACTACAAGTTTATGTGTCTTTGCAATACGCTGTTCTTCCATCCGCACTCCCTCCCACTCTGCTTTTAAATATATGAGAGGTTGTTTTTATTTATTCCTAAAGATATTTGAACAGGTCTTTTGCCTCTTCCTTTTTCACTGTCTCCTGAACGTTCAGCACCTCCACGCGGACGCTTTTTGTCCCGAAGCCGATCTCGATGATATCTCCTGCTTTCACCTGTGCCGACGCCTTTGCCGGACGGTCGTTCACCATGACGCGCCCCGCGTCACACGCCTCGTTTGCCACAGTCCTTCTTTTGATAATCCTAGACACCTTTAAGAATTTATCCAGACGCATTTTACACCTCCGTCTGAGCAAAAAGGGCGTCTCAAAATAACTTTTGAGACACCCTCTCCAACTCTTTTATCAATAATAACAAGATAAGATTAGTTGATAGCATCCTTTAATGCTTTTCCGGCTTTGAACTTCGGAGCCTTGCATGCCGCGATCTTCATTGTCTTGCCTGTCTGCGGGTTTCTTCCCTCTCTTGCCGCTCTCTTGCTCACTTCAAATGTTCCAAAACCAACAAGCTGTACTTTGTCGTCGTTCTTAAGTGCTTCTGTTACAACATCGATAAAAGCCTTTAATGCTTTTTCAGAATCTTTCTTGGAAATGTCTGCCTGCTCTGCAATTGCTGCGATCAGTTCTGTTTTGTTCATAGGTAAATCCTCCTCTTTATTGTACCTGCATACAATTTAATTTTAACAAAGGCGACTATGCCCTGTCGTCCGCATATTTCAGCCTTTATGTACTGTTATAACGGTTTCCCAATGCTTTGTCAAGATTTTTCGCCGTTTTTTACGGCTTCTTACTGTTACCGTTCAATAGTGTCCCATATGCCCTATGACATCACTGGTTTTAACGCTGCGGAAAGCTTCTCCTTCTCTGCTTCCGCCTCCGCGAGATCCTTTCCAAGAGTTGTGTAATAAATCTTGATCTTAGGTTCTGTCCCTGACGGGCGGACAATCACAGTCGCGTTGTTCTCCAGCTTATAGATAAGCACGTTTGCAGCGGGAAGACCTGTCTCCTCCGGTTTCTGATAATCTGTCACAGCCGCAACCTTATATCCCGCGATCTCAGTCAGCGGATTCTCACGCAACCCCTGCATGATACCCGCCATCTTGTCCATGCCGCTTAAACCCGGGAACTCAAAGCTGTCGATCTTGTTGAGATATCTTCCGTACTGCTCATAGATCTCCTCCATGCGCTGCTTCAAGGAACTTCCGATGCTTCTGTAATAAGCCGCCATCTCGCAGATGAGCATGGAGCCGATCACCGCGTCCTTGTCACGCACATACGGTCCTGCAAGGTATCCATAGCTCTCCTCGAAGCCGAAGATAAAGCGCTCCACCTCGCCTGCCTGCTCAAGCTGTGCGATCTGATCCCCGATCCACTTAAACCCTGTGAGTACGCTTCGAAGTTCTACGCCGTAGTGCTCTGCCACCGCGTCTGCAAGCGGCGTGGACACGATGGATTTTACTGCCACCGGCTTGTCCGGCATCGTACCCTTCTCAATGCGCCCCGCACAGATATAGTCAAGAAGAAGAACTCCTACTTCATTTCCGCTTACCAACTCATAAGAGCCGTCCGGGCACTTCATGGCGATGCCTACGCGATCCGCGTCGGGGTCTGTCGCCAGCATCAGATCAGCGCCAGTCTCTTTCGCAAGATTCAGTCCCTGCTCCAGCGCCTCGAAGATCTCCGGGTTCGGGTAGCTGCATGTAGTAAAGTAGCCGTTCGGATACTCCTGATCCGGGACGATAGTAATATCTGTCACTCCGATATCCTTTAATATCTGTGTCACTGGTACAAGTCCCGAACCGTTGAGCGGACTGTAAACCAGCTTAAGTCCTGCGGTGCTGCACAGACCCGGGCGAACCTGACGGGACTCGATGGCGTCATAAAGAGCTCTCTTGCAGTCGTCTCCTACAAAGCGGATAAGTCCGTCCTCAACGCCCTGAGCGAAAGATATGTACTTCGCGCCTGTCAGCACGTCTGTCTTCTGAATCTCCTCATATACGATGGCAGCCGCGTCGTCTGTCATCTGGCAGCCGTCCGGCCCGTAAGCCTTGTAGCCGTTGTACTTGGCGGGGTTATGGGAAGCCGTCACCATGATGCCCGCGTTGCAGTTGTAATAACGTGTCGCAAAGGAAAGCGCAGGCACCGGCATCAGAGCGTCGTAGATACGCACCTTGATTCCGTTTGCCGCCAGAACTCCCGCTGCGGTCTTAGCGAACACATCGCTCTTTAAGCGGCTGTCATAGCTGATGGCTACGGTCTGCGTACCGCCCTGTGTCTTTACCCAGTTGGCCAGTCCCTGTGTAGCCTGACGTACTACGTAAATGTTCATGCGGTTCGTTCCTGCCCCCAGCACCCCGCGCAGTCCCGCTGTGCCAAACTTTAAGGCAACCGCAAAACGTTCTTTTATCTCGTCGTCATTTCCCTCGATCTTGGACAATTCCGGCTTTAAATCAGCATCCTCAAGATCTGCCGCCATCCAGCGCTTATACTCTTCCTGATACATTTTTACCACTCCTGACATTTCTTTTTTCTCTATTTTGCGCGCGGCACCGGCTATGGAACGGACTTCGCCGACACCCACCGCAAACTTAGTTTAAATATACCATGTTTCCCGCCGGACGGCAATAAAACTCTTCTACATCTTCAAGGAAAATATCTCCTCGAGGAACTCATACTTTTCCTCGCACTGGCGCACCGCGAGTTCCAGCTTTTCCACGTACTTTTCCGGTATCCAAGCCTTATTGGAGCGATAATAATTTCCTGCGGTTTTCCAGAACTTTTCAGGATAGGCAAGCGAAAGTCCCAGATATTCCCGTTCCTCCAAGGACAGCGGGCGTACCGCCTCATAAGCTTCGATCAGTTTCTGTCCACTTTTTAGTTTCCAGTGATGTTTTTCCATGACTTTTCTAATAAAATAATACAAATCATTCACTTGTATATCCGCATGCACCCGCTCAAAATCTGTCACCGCGATTCCCTCTTTGAGTATAAGAAGATTATGATAATTATAATCTCCGTGGGCAAGCTTTGCCCCGTTTACACTTTCCCCGTAAAGCTTCCCGCACCCGGAAGCCTCCATCCTGAGCAGGACTTCCTCTGCTATGCCGTACATCTTATCAAAGCTCTCCAAAAACAGATACTCAAATTTATTCTTTGTCACCCGGCTCCGTATGAATGTGCGCACTTTCTTCAGTTCCCGGTTGTGGCGTCCTATCATTTCCACCGGACTTTTCCCCTCCGGAACTTCCAGCTCCGCCGCGTCAGCGGATACCTCGTCAAGCTCTCTGTGAAGAAGGGCAAGCTGCCGTGCCGCGCGGACGACCTCGTTCTCCTGACGGATATCGCACTCCCTCCCCTGATACCATTTTTTCAGCATATAAGTAATGCCTTCCCGGGAAGTCACGAGCAGTTCTCCCTCTTCTGTAAATACGGGAGTGTCAACTTTCACATTTCCCCTTGCCTCCAAAAGACTTAGGACACGATATAAGAAAAGGGCGCGCCGCTCGGAAATCCTTGTTTCTTTTAACAGCATCGTCCCTTCATTTGTATCGCAAAAAAACGCACCCCTTATTTTTCGGGTGCCTTTTACTTCTATATTATATTTCTCCAGCACTTCCAGTCCGTATTCTTCTCTCATGGCTGCCCCCTGTCAGACTTCTGTCGTCTATCGATAATCTAATGTATGACGGGGACAGCCCGAGTATGATTACAGATTGAGTTTTTCTTTCACATAGTTACACAGTATTTCTTTTTCGTTTCTGGCCGGATCATCCAGAACATATTCCAGAAGCTCAGTGAGCATGCCGCCCAGCTCCCTGCCCGGCTGCATCCCCAGCTTCATGAGATCTCTGCCGCTCACGGCAAGCTGCCTTAAGTTAATACATTCTTTGTTTAAAAGTATCTCCTGATAAATCTCCCGTATAGCAATGATATTCTCGATCTTCTCACGCCTCTTATACGGACTCTGCGCCTTGGCGTCAGCCATGCGGACTGCCAGATAATACGGGAACAGCTCCACGCCGATCCGGTTCATCGCCCGGCGTACATTCTTCGGGGTCGCCTCCATGCGGTAATCATGGTAGCAGACAAGGCGGGTAACCTTTTTAATCGTGTCGTTGTCAAATTTCAGCCTGTGCATGACCTTGCGCGCAATCTCCTCGCTCACAAGCGCATGTCCTTTAAAATGATCGCGCCCGTTTTCATCTGTCGTCTTCATGGACGGTTTCCCCATATCGTGAAACAGCATGGTAAGGCGCAGGATCTTATCCCTCTTTACATTTTTCAGGGCGTGAAGCGTATGCTGCGCCACGTCATACTTGTGATGGGGGGTCTTCTGCTCCACTCCGACCATAGCGTCCCACTCCGGCAGGACGATCTTCGTGATCCCCATCTCATACGCGTCCTGTATCCGCTCCGGGTGGGCGGACACAAGCAGCTTCACAAGCTCCGTCTGTATCCGCTCCGCACTGATATTTTCAAGGGTGGGCGCCAGCTCTTTCACCGCCTCTGCCGTCTTCTCCTCAATGGGAAAATCAAGCTGGGCAGAGAAACGCACCGCGCGCAGAATACGCAGGGCGTCTTCTGAAAAACGCTCCCTCGCGTCGCCCACACAGCGGATCAGGTGATGGTTCAAGTCCTTCATCCCCCCGAACACGTCCACAAGACGCACCTCGTCATTGTAGGCCATGGCATTGATCGTAAAATCACGGCGGCGCAGATCCTCCTCAAGACGATTGGTAAACCGCACTTCCTTTGGATGTCTGCTGTCCTCGTAAGCTCCGTCGATCCGGTATGTGGTCACTTCAAAGGCGTCTTTCCCGACAAGCACAGTGACAGTCCCGTGCTCAATCCCTGTGTCCACGGTCCTGCGGAATAGCTTTTTGATCTCCTCCGGACGCGCTGACGTTGTGATATCCCAGTCCTCCGGACGTCTGGCAAGTATAGAATCACGCACACATCCCCCTACGGCATAGGCTTCATATCCGTGAAGCTGGAGATTATTGATGATCATGATTACTTTTCTCGGCATTGTTATTTTCATGAGTATACTACCCTCTTAATTTATTTACAATCTCTTCTTCCCTGTTTTGGCAGGTAAATATTATAACCTGTTTCCCGCTTCTGCTCAACCATTTTAACGCAGATTCCAACCGTTTGTCATCATAAAATGCAAAAGCGTCGTCAAAAATGAGGGGAATCTCTTCTTCCAGCAAAAGCTCTGCCGCCGCCAGACGCACTGACAGATAGATCTGCTCAATCGTCCCCCGGCTCAGCCGTTCTGCCGGGATTCGTCTGACGCCGTCCCACACAGAAAGCCTCCTCTCTCCGTCAAGCTCAATCCCTTGGTATCTGCCCTCCGTGATCTGAGCAAGAATCTTAGAAGCTTTTCTTTTCATGGCGTCCGCACCAGCGTCCCCGGTCTCCTTTGCGCTTTGCCTCAAGGTTTCCTCCGCCAGCTCCAAAGCGCGCAGGCTTTGGCAAAGCTTTTTCCGGATGTCGCTTATCCCGCACTCCGCCCACTCTTCTCTGATATTATCCCGGCGGATCTCCTTCTCTTTTTGTTCAGAAAGCAGGTGCCCCATCTCCCACTGAATACGGGATATCTGCTCTTCTTTTCCTGTCCTCGCTGTCTCTTTGTCCGCACTTTTTATGCGTTCCTTCTGTCGGCAGTCTTCCTTTTGCTCTCGTAATCCCCCACCCCGACCTCTTAGCTTCCGGGAGTTTCTTTCCCTCAGCCACATAACACAGCCTCCGGCAAGGCAGAGAAAGCCAATCAGCGCCACCGCGCCCGCGATCACACCGACGGTCAGGAAGTTTACCGCCTCTCCCCGGCTTCCTAAAAACGTGCTCCACAAAAATCCCGCCGCGCCCGCAAAGAGTCCGCCTAATCCTGTGAGGATGAGGTTCCTGCTGCCCGCTGGGGAGCCGCCGTCACCATCCCCCGTATCCATTTCTCTGGCCGGGCCTCTCTGGCCGTTAAAATCTCTGTCAGCCGCAAGCTCTCTTTTGATGTCGGCAAGCTCTTCCTCTTTCTGGGCATACTCCGAACGGATTCCATCGATATCCCGCTCAAGATAACTGATTTCCGCAAGCAGCTTATCCCGCTGGGCCTCCTGCTCCGTATCCTCTTCTTTGACCGCTTTTGCAACGCTTCGTTTCTTATCCTTCAGCAGACGGAACGCAGCGGCAAGGTCGATCTCCCCGCTCCCTGTTTCAAAATAATTTACCGCGTAATTCTCCAAAGCGTCGTAAAGCTCCTGCCCCGGCTCCACCTGAAGCTGCCCCACGGACACCGTACTGTCAAAAACTCCCGGCGTCAGGCCGCCCAGCAGCATGTCCAAATCCCCCTGCTCCACGGATAATTCTTCTCCGTCGTCCTCGCAGACAAGGGACGCCCTTTTCGTATAACGGTCAAAGCTTCTCTCCAACCGGAAGGCACGGCCTCCGCAGGAAAACCGCATAACCCCCGCATAATTGCCCGGCGAATCCCACGGCTCATACCGTGTGAAATCATCCTTGGCCGCAGCGCGCCCCCGCCCCCGCTCCAGTCCGAAAAGCATGGCGCGGATAAACGCGTGAAGGGTGGATTTTCCAAATTCGTTCTCCCCGCTTATAACCTGCAGACCGTCACGAAGATAGAAGTGGCGTTCCGTCAGTTTTCCAAAATTTTTGACATATAACTCTTTAATAACCATGTCTGCCCCTCCTTTCCCCTTTTCTGCCGTTTTGCCGCGCTAAGTTCTGCCTCCCAGAAGCGCTTCTATCCCCTCGTACAGCGCCTCATGCTCCACACTTCCTTCCTCGCATCCCGCGAAATGCCCGATATACCGCCCGAGGATATTGTTCCTGTTCTCTTCATACAGGCGTGGGATATCATAGGCCGGAAACGTCTCGTCCACGACTTCGGTGATATTTCCTGCATCCTCCAGCCTCTTTGTATCAAACAGGACATCCTCGTTCCTGCTCCCGGTGAGAATGATTTTATAGATATTCCCGCTGCCGTATTCCTCTGTCAGCCGCACGATCTCGTCCCTGAGACTCCCTGTAGTATCCCCTGTCTCCACAGGCAGCTCCAGATGAATATACTCCCGCTTCGCGCAGGGGATCCATTCTGTCCTCACGCCCGATTCCGTGATCTCGCCCTTTATATACCCGTGCGCTCCCACGTCATTTTTATCCACAGGCTCCAGCGCCCCCGCATAGACGATATGATTTTTTTCAAGTGCCTGAGGTTTGTGGATATGCCCCATGGCGATATAGTCAAAGCCAGAAGCTGACAGCGCCCTTTTGTCGATGGGGATGTGGCTGTCATCCCCGCCGTGGGCCAGCAGGATCTCAAAGGGCATTACCCCGGCCGCCCTCAGATTGTCGTACAGCGGTTCGCGTATTTCCTTTTTATGATAGCTAAGTCCGTATACAGCCGTATCAATCTCCGGGAAGTCAATATACTCCGGCGTCTCGCCAAAAAGTGGGTATACATTTTCACTCCATTGAAATGTCTTATAATGGGAGTCCTTTCTGATATGATCGTGATTTCCCGCGATAAGCACCACTTTCGTATGACTCAGTTCTGAAAAGAGGTAATCGACCTCCTTTAGCTCCCTGACGAGCGGCTGCCTGTGAAACAAATCTCCCGCAATCAGAAGAAGGTCCGTCCGCTCTGCCTCACACACGCGGATCACACTCTCAAAGGTATCCCATATTTCCTGCGCCCGCCCCTTGCTATACAGGGGGCCCGCATCCGGCTGCGCGCCCAGATGCACGTCTGCAATGTGTATGAATCTCATATGCTCCTCCCTCCCCTTAAGTAAAATAAAGATTTCCGCAGAGCGTTTTGTTTCATAGGAACGAAGTTTCCTAATGAAACAGAAAAGAGCGCTGCATCTGACTGCCGCGCCCTCCTGTATGTTATACATTCGTTTTTGTTGCCCGCCTCTGCCCGCGTCAGGATCTGATCAGCCGCAGAACACTCCCCGCAGTGTCCGGTAATGCCGCATCCGCACCTGCGGCGATGCCGATGATGGTTACAGTTCGCAGTTGTTCACTGTCCTCGGGAACGGAAGAACGTCGCGGATGTTCGACATTCCTGTCAGGTACATCACGCAGCGCTCAAATCCCAGTCCGAAGCCTGCATGTCTCGTGGAACCGTATTTTCTCAGATCCAGATAGAAGCCGTAATCTTCCTCTTTCAGTCCAAGTTCCTTCATGCGCCGAGAGAGCTTCTCATAATCATCCTCTCTCTGGCTTCCTCCGATAATCTCACCGATACCCGGCACAAGACAGTCCACTGCGGCAACCGTCTTTCCGTCGTCGTTCTGCTTCATATAGAATGCCTTGATCTCCTTGGGGTAATCTGTGACGAATACCGGGCGCTTGTAGATCTCTTCCGTCAGATAGCGCTCATGCTCTGTCTGCAGGTCGCATCCCCATGATACCTTATATTCAAACTTGTCGTTATTCTTCTCCAAAAGCTCGATCGCCTCTGTGTATGTCACGCGGGCAAAGTCTGACTCTACTACATTTTTCAGTCGGTCAAGGAGTCCCTTATCCACGAAGGAATTAAAGAAGTTCATCTCCTCCGGGGCGTTTTCCAACACATAGTTGATCACATATTTCAGCATCGCCTCCGCAAGATCCATGTTGTCATTAAGATCCGCGAACGCGATCTCCGGCTCGATCATCCAGAACTCCGCCGCGTGTCTCGTCGTGTTAGAGTTCTCCGCGCGGAATGTCGGCCCGAAGGTGTAGATGCTGCGGAACGCCTGCGCGTATGTCTCGCCGTTTAACTGGCCGCTGACCGTCAGGCTTGTCTCCTTCCCGAAGAAATCCTGTGTGTAGTCGACGCTGCCATCCTCGTTCTTCGGCACATTCTCCATATCTAATGTTGTCACGCGGAACATCTCGCCCGCGCCCTCACAGTCGCTTCCCGTGATAAGCGGTGTGTGCACATACACAAAGCCTCTCTCCTGAAAGAACTTATGGATCGCGTAAGCCGCAAGCGAACGCACACGGAACACTGCCTGAAATGTGTTCGTCCTTGGACGCAGATGGGAGATCGTCCTCAAATATTCAAAGCTGTGGCGCTTCTTCTGCAGCGGATAATCCGGCGCGGAAGCGCCCTCGATCTGTACTTCATCCGCCTGAATCTCAAATGGCTGCTTCGCCTGAGGCGTGGCCACAAGAGTACCCGTCACGATGACAGCCGCTCCCACGTTCAGCTTGGAGACTTCCGCAAAGTTGTCCATACTGTCATGATATACGACCTGCAGCGTCTCAAAAAAAGAACCGTCATTTATCACGATAAATCCAAATGTCTTGGAATCACGGATGCTGCGTACCCAGCCGCCTACCGTAACCTTTTTGTCAAGATATGCTTCCCTGTTCTTAAATAATTCACGAACCGTTGTCAATTCCATATCAAAATAACTCCTTATACATGTTTTATAAAAAAGAATCCTGCCACGCAGGATTCTCCGCCTGCGGCGGGGCACTCCGGCGCCATCTTCATCTCCGCCGCAGTGCGATCCTTGCGGGGCGTTTTTGTTTCATAGGAACGAAGTTTCCTAGGAAACAAAGAAAAGAGCAGCCTGTTCCCCGGCTGCTTTTCCTCTGTGCCAGTATTGATATTATAACACCGTCCGCTGAGTCCGTAAACAATGGATTTGCGCAAAGTAGATTTCCCCTCGTTTTCCCAAAAAGAAATTGACATTTTATGGAAGGACATATATACTTGTCAGCAAGTCAAAGACTCTCGCGGCAGCCGCCAACCGGACAATGCGAGCATGTCCGCTTGGCTCGCTGTTCGCGGGAATCAGCATTGAATGGGGGGATTATTTTGAAAAGCCGTGTTAAACGCATTGGAATCATATGTACGTTTTTACTTCTTGTCAGTATCTGCATTTACCTTTTGTTTCTTCTGATCACGAACAGGAGTATACCGGTTGTCGTTATGGCACTGTTTGCCATGCTGCTTATGTCCTTCGTGCCGGCCGCTTTTTTCTATCTGATTTTCCGTCCTGACGGAATTGAGGACTGGGCAAAGGAACAGGAAAAAATCGACTCTTATCTCCGGCAGGCAATGCAGAACCCGCAGGCGGATACAGAACAGGAGCAGGGCATCTTAGGACTCATGCTCTCGAACATCAAAGAACTGCGTCTGTTCTATCAGATCAGCCGCAAGCAGGCGCGCGGAGCTTTCTTTCTCTCCGCAGTAATGTGCCTGATCGGGGCGCTCGTTTTGTTCCTCTCCATCGCCGCCCTTCTCTTTCTCGACCATTATCAGGGAACTTTAACAATCGGGGCCGTCGGAGGCACCATCATCGAGTTTGTCGCGGCCACTGCTCTTTTCATCTATCGCAGAACGCTTGCCCAGCTCAATCATTATTATCGTTCCCTCCATGAGAATGAACGTTTCCTGTCCATTCTCTCCCTGACCTCCCGCCTGTCTTCTGAGAAACGGGATGAAGTGTATATCCGAATTATTGACTCCCAGTTATCTTATATCAATCAGGAAAACTGGATGAATATGGACTCTAAGGTCTCTTCGGGACAATCAGAACCATCGGCTTAGCCGATGGTTCTTCTGTCTGCCATCTGTTTTTCTGCTGCTCATTTTCTCAACCACAATGCTTCCGCTCTTTTAACTGTACCTGTCTCAGATATAAGATATAGATCATATCAAATATAAAGCATATGATTCCCGTGATAAGGATAAATACATTTCCTTCCAGAGTGCCATAGACCGTCGGCGTCAGCGTACCGACGCACTTGCAGACCGCGATCGTCATGGTCTGTCCCCTGCTGCTCCCCTCCCGGTCCAGCCTGCCGATGAACATAAGGCTCATGACGATATTCTGGAGATAAGCGGAGTATTTTTCCCCTTCAATGTCGCCAAACTCATAGATGAACAAAAACTGCAGGACAAACGCCACGATAACGACCAGTACAGTCCATGGGATAAAGTATTTTTTCTTTTCTCCCGTAAATTCAGCCTGACCGAACTTGAACCATGTGACCAATATGACAATGTCCAGTATAAACCAGCACGAATTTGCGATTGCCTGCGCACCGATGGATTTCCTTATAAACAAGTCCGTAAACGCGTAGATTCCCTCCCACGCGAAATTAAGCGCCAGCGCAAACAGCGGCATACAGTATGTTTTCTGCTTAAACCCTGTCCGTATGCACTCAATATACACAATCGACCAGCAGATGCCGCTGATACCGATTAAAATAAGAATAATCATTTCTCTCATTAAAAATCCTCCTTACGTTTACAATCAATGTAACATCTGTTACACTCATTATAACGCTGCCAAAGCATAAAGGAAGATACAGATCACGCTGATTTGTTACAGTCAGACACAAGGAGGTACTATATGAAACCGTCGGACATCAGTAAAGATTATCTCTCAAAAGCATTGCTCCTGCTTATGGAAAAGAAAGAATATACAGCCATCACAGTCAAAGACATCGCAGAAAAAGCAGGTGTGTCCCGCCTGACCTTTTACAGAAATTTTGACTCCAAAGAACACATACTTGCATGGCATATCGACCAAGGCTTCAACGAATATCTGTCCACAATAACAAACGCCCCGGAAAACGATCTGAGAGCGGCCATTTCATTATGCTTTTCATTTTGGGAGAAACGCTCGGCAGAAATCAGGCTGTTCATCCGTCACGATATGACCTATATCCTACAACGCCCTTTTGAAACCTGTATGCAGACCCTGACGGAACACATCGGCGTACTGCAGAATCTTCCGCCAATGCAGCGGCAGTTCTTGATCGGGGGAATGTTCTCCGATATGCTGGAATGGATCTCAAAGGACTGCGCTTTCACGCCGGATGAAGTCACAGATGAAATCTTGAGCATGTTTTCTGAGGAATTTTTAAAAATGAAAAATCCGGGAACATGATGTCCCGGACTTTATTGACAGGCGCAGATCGGATTTGAACCGGTGATCAGGGAGTTGCAGTCCCACGCCTTACCACTTGGCTACTGCGCCTCGGTATGAGCACTTAGCGTCCGTCCTTTGGACGCTTACGTGCGATCCATGTCGTCGCCGTTAGCGAGGTCTTTCCGAGCTTACCAGACGACTCGGTATGAGCACTTAGTGCCTATCTTTTAGGCACTTACGTGCGATTCCGGCAACTTTGACAGAACCGAGTATTATAATAGCATATAACCTATAATAGCGCAAGAGTGAAGTTTTAAAAAAGCATCGCAAAATATTGTAATAAATAATTTCCACTCATATCTGTTTCATCTCTATCTAAAGCCCTTTTTCCAAATAGCTTAAAATTGTTTCTTTCGTAGAAACTTCTCAGTTGTTCTTTATCTTCACATTCTAAATAAACAAATCTACCGCCAACTTCATTCTGCACCTTTTTAATCTTTTCCATTGCCAGCCTTAACAAATCATCTCCCGAAATAAGTGTATTATTTCCGTTTGTGTAATTTTTCCCAAGTTGTCCGATTAATGGAGCGGAAACCGTATACTCATTTGTTTTCTCATTATAAAT
>DWYT01000014.1 GCA_019118545.1 Candidatus Mediterraneibacter merdavium
ATTTCCTCTTTCTTTTTTTGCTGTTTTGCCTTAATATAATACATGAGTATGTGAACGGAAGGAATTTTTTCATTAAAATTTTGTGAAAAATGTACATGAAACAATCCAAAGGAGCGGAGGGAAAAGTATGATTTCGAATCAGATACTGCAAAGTACGATCGAGGGATTAAGAGGGATCTCGAGAGTCGATTTCTGCGTACTGGACACGGAGGGCAAGGAACTGGCCGCCACTTTTGAAAATATTCAGGACTGGAGCGAGGCTGTACTCTCGTTTGTGGAATCACCCGCGGACAGTCAGGTAATACAGGGATGCCAGTTCTTCAAGATCTTTGATGAGCAGAGACTGGAATACGTACTTCTGGCAGCGGGGGACACGGAGGACGTATATATGCTGGGCAAGATTGCGGCGTTCCAGATACAGAGCCTTCTGGTGGCTTACAAGGAGAGATTTGACAAGGATAACTTTATCAAGAATCTTCTTCTTGACAACCTGCTTTTGGTGGATATTTATAACCGTGCAAAAAAATTACATATTGACACTGAGGTAAAACGTGTTATCTTTATTATTGAGACATCGCATGAAAAGGATAACGCTGCCCTTGAGAATGTGAGAGGCCTTCTCGGCGGGAAGTCGAAGGATTTTATAACCGCCGTGGATGAGAAGAATATCATCGTTGTCAAGGAGCTGACGGAGAAGGACGGTGGCCGGGAACTGGAGAAGATGGCGCGAGAGATGCTTGAGACGCTCTACAGTGAAGGGGAAGAGGAGCAGATCCGCATCGCATACGGCACCATTGTGGGCGACATCAAGGAGGTTTCCAAGTCCTATAAAGAGGCAAAGCTGGCTCTTGACGTCGGCAAGATCTTTTTTGAGGAAAAGGATATTATAGCGTTTACAACTCTTGGCATCGGACGCCTGATCTACCAGCTTCCGATACCGCTGTGCAAGATGTTTATCAAGGAGATTTTCGAGGGGAAGTCTCCGGACGAATTTGATGAGGAGACATTGACGACAATCAATAAATTCTTTGAAAACAGTCTCAATGTATCAGAGACGTCAAGGCAGCTTTATATTCACAGAAATACTCTTGTATACAGACTGGACAAGCTTCAGAAGAGCACCGGACTGGACCTGAGAGTGTTCGAGGATGCCATCACATTCAAGATTGCGCTCATGGTCGTACAATACATGAAGTACATGGAGTCATTAGAGTACTAGATACACAGGAGTATAAGTAATTAGGAGGGACATATGATCGAATTAAGGAACGTGACGAAGGAGTATTCCAAGGGCAATGCCGCCCTGAACGGGGTCTCCGTAAAGATCGAACGCGGTGAGTTCGTCTTTATCGTCGGGGACAGCGGGTCAGGAAAGTCAACTCTGATCCGCCTTATTATGAAAGAATTAAATCCGACGGAAGGCACGATCATCGTAAATGGACAGAACTTAAACCGGATGAAGCACCGCCATATCGCGAAGTACAGAAGAGGTCTTGGCGTAGTCTTTCAGGACTTCCGGCTTCTGAAGGACAGAAACATCTATGAGAATATTGCGTTTGCATTGCGCGTGACAGAGACGCCGACAAGGGTGATCAAGAAGAAGGTTCCCGCGGCGCTCTCCCTTGTAGGACTTGCACAGAAGTATAAGTCCTTCCCCAAGGAGCTTTCCGGCGGAGAGCAGCAGCGTGTCGCGATCGCAAGGGCGCTGGTAAATGAACCTGCCATTTTGTTGTGCGACGAGCCGACAGGTAACCTTGACCCCACGAACTCATGGGAGATCATGAGTATTCTTAAGGAGGCAAACGAGCGCGGGACGACAGTTCTTGTCGTTACGCATAACCAAGAGATCGTAAACGAGATGAGCGAGCGCGTTATCACGATGAAACAGGGCGTGATCGTCAGCGATGAACAAAAAGGTGGGTATATAAATGAGGATTAGTACAGTAGGATACGTCGGAAAACAAGGCGTTAAGAATATCTGGAGGAACAAGATGTTTTCTCTCGCATCTGTTGCGACGATGTCAGCTTGTATCTTCCTGTTTGGTTTATTTTTCTCGATTATCGTAAACTTTCAGTATATCATAAGGACTGCCGAGGAAGGTGTGGCGATCACCGTATTTTTTGAGGAGGATGCCACAGAGGCGCAGAAGGATAAGATCGGGGACGAGCTGCGCAGCCACGACGGCGTAGGAGAGGTAGTATATGTCTCCGCAGAAGAAGCGTGGGATGAGTTCCAGAAGCAGTATTTTGGGGACAACCCGGAGCTTGCGGAAGGGTTCAAGGATGATAATCCGCTGGCGAACTCTGATAACTACGAAGTATATATGAAAACAATGGATGAAGATGAGGGTCTAATTGCCAGAAGCCGCTCTCTTTCTGAGACACAGAAAGAACTGGTGTCTTTCGCCCAGAAGCTGGACGGTGTGCGCGACGTCAATAAATCCGACGTGGTGGCAAATACATTGTCGAGCGTGAATACGCTTGTGGCAGTGGTGTCCATCGCGATCATCATCATTCTTTTCGGAGTGTCCATCTTCCTGATCAGCAATACGGTTACAATGGGTATCACGGTCAGAAAGGAAGAGATTGCCATCATGAAATACATCGGGGCAAAGGACTTTGTAGTCCGCTCCCCGTTCGTGATCGAAGGTCTCATTATCGGTATCTTCGGCGCGGCGATCCCGCTGACACTGCTGTTCTTCCTGTATGACAAGGCAGTACAGTACATTATGGAGAAGTTCAGCATTTTACAGAATATTATTGATTTCCTCCCGGTGGGCACTGTATATCAGATTCTTCTTCCGATTGGCATTGTCATGGGAATCGGAATTGGTTTTCTCGGAAGTTTCTTTACAGTACGTAAGCACCTGAAAGTATAGGAGGTGTCTTATGAAGAGACGAATGAGAAGGCTGGCGGCCGTACTGCTGACGCTGACGCTGGTGACAGGACTGGCATGCAGCGCGGGTGCGGTTACGATCGACGAAGCTGAAAAGAAAGCGGACGAGCTGGAGGAGCAGAAGAAGGCTGCGGAAGAGGAGAAGGCATCGCTCGAAGAGAAGCTGACCTCCATCATACAGCAGGCGGATGAGACGAAGCAGAAGCTCGAGGAAAAAGAGGCTGAGGTAGAAGCGGTCGAGAACGAGCTGGTTCAGGCGCGGAATGATGCTGACGACCAGTACGAGAGCATGAAGCTGCGCATCAAGTTCATGTATGAGGGCGGGAATACGCAGTTGGTGGAAGCACTCATGTCCAGTGAGAATATGGGTGATTTTCTCAACAAAGCAGAGTATATCTCACAGCTTTCTGAATATGATAGAAATGAGCTGATCCGCTATCAGGATACCGTGAGACAGGTAGAAGAAAAAGAGGCGCAGGTTCAGGCAGAGTATGAGGAGCTGAACGATCTCCAGAATCAGCTCATTGAACAGCAGGCCGAAGTCGAGAAATTGATGGAGGACAACGAGGAGGCTCTTGCGGATATTCAGTCCCAGATTAAGGAAAACTCAGAGACGCTTGAAGAACTGAAGGAGAAAGCTGCCGAGGCTGAGCGGCTCAGACAGCAGCAGTTGGAGGCAGAGCGCATCAGACAGCAGCAGTTACAGAGCGCAGGCAGCACAGGCGCATACAGAGAGCCCGGAGAAAGCGTGGTCAGCGGCAATGGATATTTTACACATCCTTGTCCCGGATTCACCTATCAGAGCAGTTATTTTGGTGAGGTGAGATCCTTCGATCCGACTCCGCATAAGGGACATGACTATGCGGCTCCGGCAGGAACACCGACTTACGCCGCAGCGGCTGGAAGAGTCACTACGGCAGGGTGGAGCAACAGCGCGGGCAACTGGGTGGTTATCAATCACGGGAACGGTCTGGTGACAAAATACATGCACCACAGTTTCCTCTGCGTTTCAGCCGGAGATTATGTAGAGAAAGGACAGCAGATCGGCGGAGTAGGAACCACAGGATATTCCACGGGAAATCATCTGCATTTTCAGGTTGAGTTAAATGGCGTCGCGGTAAATCCGAGCGGCTATATGTGATACATAACAGCCGGACAAAAGGCTGTATCATACAAGAGGGAGGGCAAAGTGGAAAAGGCGGACCGCTTTGTCCTCTTTTAGTCTGAACATACACTATAAAGGTAACGGGAGGCAGATATGGAGCAGGATACAAGAAAGGCGCAGGGAAAAAAGAGGTTCTGGTTAGGGGCGGGCGCCGGATTTCTGGCGGCGGCGCTGATCTTTGCGGGCAGCTGGACGGTCTGGCAGCTTAGCTCGTATTTATATACAGGGAACTTTGCTTCCGGGGAGACCTCGAAGTCAGACGTGGAGGAGAAGTTAGATAAGATCAACGGCCTGATCGAAGCCTATTATCTGTATGAGGACGAGATTGACGCGGACGCGCTGATAGACGGCATTTATTCCGGATATGCCAGCGAGCTGGGCGATCCATACACGGTGTACTATGACGAAGAGGAGACGCAGGCGCTTCTGGAGACGACCAGCGGTGAGTTCTCCGGGATCGGGGCGACGATGTCCAAGAACACTGCAAGCGAAGAGATCACAGTGGTGAACGTTTACAAAGATTCTCCTGCCGACAAAGCGGGATTGAAAGATGGCGATATCCTGTATCAGGTAGATGGAAAAGACACGGCAGGACAGGAGCTGGATACGGTTGTCTCATGGATTAAGGGGGAGAAGGGGACAGACGTATCGCTGAGCGTGATAAGAGATGGGGAGGAGATCACGACTGTCGCTACCCGTGACGTGATACAGGTGCAGACCGTTGAGTATGAGATGAAAGAGAACAGTATCGGGTATATCATGGTCAGCGAGTTTGACGACGTGACATACGAGCAGTTCAAAGAGGCGCTCGCAGATCTGGAAGCACAGGGCATGGCCGGACTTATCATCGATCTTCGCAGTAATCCCGGCGGAAACCTCATCACAGTGACGGATATGCTAAAGCTTCTTCTGCCGGAAGGGATCATTGTCTCTACAAAGGATAAGTACGGCAATGTGGAGGAGATCACCTGTGACGGAAAAAATGAGTTCACAAAGCCTCTGGCAGTGCTTGTAAACCAGTACAGTGCCAGCGCTTCGGAGATATTCGCCGGAGCTGTGCAGGACTACGGCACCGGGCAGATCGTGGGGATAACCACATACGGAAAAGGCGTGGTTCAGCAGCTTATGGACTTAAGAGACGGCACATACCTTAAGCTGACCATTGCCGAATACTACACACCTAGCGGCAGGAGCATCAACGGCGAGGGCGTGACGCCGGACGTGGAAGTGGAGTATGAGTATAACGCGGACGATCCGCAGGCGGATAATCAGCTTGAGAAGGCGTTGGAAGTCATATCGGCAGAGATGGGATAAAACCGTGGGGACTCATGCCAGTCTTACGATAAAGGGTATACAACTGAATATTGATATGAAAAGTGGTTGGTCTCTCAAGATCGACCGCTTTTCTATACCCCAATTATTGTGATAGAAGCGTACAAGCCTCTGATTATATGGTGAAGAAAATGATCGAGCAGAGAGTATTTGCAAAATTCAAAAAATATTAGCACTCACCTATTGACAGTGCTAACAACTACTGCTATATTACTAATAGAACACGGAAACAATGCGTGGTCAGACAGGAGGGATGTACCATGAATATTAATAAATTTACACAGAATTCACTGCAGGCTGTCCAGAACTGCGAGAAGATTGCTGCGGACAACGGGAATCAGGAGCTTGCGCAGGAGCATATATTATATGCGCTGCTTACGCAGGACGACAGCCTTATTTTAAAGCTGCTTGAAAAAATGAGCATACAGGGGCAGCTTTTCATCGACCGTGTAGAGGAAGCGATCGGAAAGCGCCCGAAGGTTCAGGGCGGCCAGCCTTATGTAGGACAGGGACTCAACAACGTGCTTATCCACGCGGAGGATGAGGCGAAGCAGATGGGCGACGAGTATGTATCCGTTGAGCATTTGTTTTTAGCTCTGATCAAATATGCCTCAAGGGAGATCAAGGAGCTTTTCCGCGAGTTCGGCATCAGCAGGGAGGGATTCCTTCACGCGCTGTCTACTGTCAGGGGAAACCAGAGAGTGACCAGCGACAACCCCGAGGCCACATATGATACGTTGAATAAATACGGGCAGGATCTTGTGGAGCGCGCCCGGGATCAGAAATTAGACCCGGTCATCGGGCGTGACGAGGAGATCAGAAATGTAATCCGTATCCTTTCCCGTAAGACGAAGAACAATCCCGTGCTCATCGGTGAGCCGGGCGTCGGTAAGACGGCGGTCGTGGAAGGACTGGCTCAGCGGATCGTCAGCGGGGACGTGCCGGAAGGTCTGAAAGAGAAGACGATCTTTTCCCTTGATATGGGAGCGCTTGTCGCGGGCGCGAAGTACCGCGGCGAGTTCGAGGAGCGTCTGAAAGCGGTTCTTGAGGAAGTGAAGAACAGCGACGGCAGGATCATTCTCTTTATCGACGAACTGCACACCATCGTGGGAGCGGGCAAAACGGACGGCGCCATGGATGCGGGCAATATGTTAAAACCCATGCTTGCCAGAGGTGAGCTGCACTGTATCGGCGCGACCACACTGGACGAATACCGTCAGTATATTGAGAAGGATGCGGCTCTGGAGAGAAGATTCCAGCCTGTCCTTGTTGACGAGCCGACGGTGGAGGATGCCGTCTCCATCCTGAGAGGATTGAAAGAAAGATATGAGGTATTCCACGGCGTGAAGATCACGGACAGCGCACTTGTGGCGGCGGCGACCTTGTCCAACCGTTATATCTCGGACCGTTTTCTGCCGGACAAAGCCATTGACTTAGTTGACGAGGCATGTGCCCTGATCAAGACGGAGCTAGATTCCATGCCGACGGAGTTGGATGAACTGAGGCGGCGCGTGATGCAGCTTGAGATTGAGGAAGAGGCGTTAAAGAAAGAAGAGGATCGCTTAAGCCGGGAACGTCTGGAGCACTTGCAGGAGGAACTGGCGGACTTGAAGGAAGAGTACGCCGGGAAGAAAGTGCAGTGGGAGAATGAGAAAACTTCCGTGGAGCGCGTTCAGAAGATCCGTGAGGAGATCGAGCAGGTCAACAAGGATATCCAGAAGGCACAGAGGGAATATGATTTAAATAAGGCGGCGGAGCTCCAGTACGGACGTCTCCCGCAGCTTCAGAAACAGCTTGCCGACGAAGAAGAGAAGGTAAAGGCGAAAGACCTTGCCCTTGTCCACGAGGCGGTGACAGATGAGGAGATCGCCCGCATCGTATCCCGCTGGACAGGAATTCCGGTGGCGAAGCTCAACGAGAGTGAGAGGAACAAGACCCTCCACCTTGCCGACGAGCTGCACAAGAGAGTGGTCGGGCAGGACGAAGGAGTGGAGCTTGTGACCGAAGCTATCATCCGCTCCAAGGCGGGAATCAAAGACCCAAGCAAACCGATCGGCTCGTTCCTGTTCTTAGGCCCAACCGGGGTCGGTAAGACAGAGCTTGCCAAGGCGCTTGCACAAAGCCTGTTCGACGATGAGAACAACATGGTCCGCATCGACATGAGCGAGTACATGGAGAAGTATTCCGTGTCCCGTCTTATCGGAGCGCCTCCGGGATACGTAGGCTATGATGAGGGCGGACAGCTTACCGAGGCAGTCCGAAGAAAACCATATTCCGTAGTGCTCTTCGATGAGGTTGAGAAGGCGCACCCGGATGTGTTCAATGTACTTCTTCAAGTGCTGGACGACGGACGAATCACGGATTCACAGGGGCGTACCGTGGACTTTAAGAACACCATCCTTATCATGACGTCCAACATCGGGGCGGGATATCTGCTGGAAGGCATCCGCGACGACGGCTCTATCGATGAGAAGTGTCAGGAAATGACCATGAACGACCTGCGGGCGCATTTCAGACCGGAGTTCTTAAACCGTCTGGATGAAATAATCATGTTTAAGCCATTGACGAAACAGAATATCCGTGCCATTATTGACTTGTTGGCAGAGGATGTGAACAGGCGGCTTGAGGAGAAGGAGCTTCGGATCGAGCTGACCGAGGCGGCGAAGGACTTCGTCGTGGACGGAGGATACGACCCGATGTACGGAGCGAGACCGCTGAAACGTTATCTGCAGAAAAATGTGGAGACACTGGCAGCGAAGCTGATCCTTGCAGGAAATGTAGGCAGGGGCAGCGCCATCCTGATCGATGTGAAGGACGGGAAGCTGACGGCGGACGCGAAAGGGCAGATCGTGGGATGACACCTATCATCTTTCATATTGACGTGAATTCCGCTTACCTTAGCTGGACAGCGGTAGAACAACTGAAAAACGGCGCGAAAGTGGATTTGCGCGAGATACCGTCGATCATCGGCGGGGACCAGAAGTCCCGCCGCGGCGTGGTGCTCGCCAAATCCCCTGCGGCGAAACGGTATGGCATCCGCACGGGGGAACCTGTTGCGAATGCCTTTCGTAAGTGTCCGAACCTTGCGATGTATCCGCCGGATCATAAGATGTACCATGAGAAAAGCCGTATGCTCATGAAGTATCTTCGGACATTTACAGAAGAGATCGAACAGGTCAGCGTGGATGAGTGTTACATGAACTTTACGCCCATCGCGAATCGCTACCAATCGCCCGTGGACGGAGCGGCAGAGATTAAGGACGGGATCAAAGAGCGGTTCGGATTTACCGTCAATATCGGCATCTCTACGAACAAGCTGTTGGCGAAGATGGCGTCGGACTTCCGGAAGCCGGACCGGATACATACTCTTTTCCCCGAGGAAATACAGGTGAAAATGTGGCCGCTTCCCATCGGGGAACTGTATATGGCGGGACGCTCCAGCGTGGAAGTGTTAAAGAAGCTGGAGATCAATACCATCGGCGATCTGGCGCAGTCTGACCCGGAGCTGATCGCCCTTCATCTTAAAAGCCACGGGCGGATGCTGTGGGAGTTTGCCAACGGGCGGGGGACTGATATCGTGCAGTCTGAGCCTGAGGAGGCAAAAGGAATTGGCAATTCCACTACGCTTAGGGAGGACGCACAGACCGTCGAGGAAGTGCGTCCGGTATTCGGCGAACTGGCCAAGAGTGTGGGACGGCGGCTTAAGAAGGCCGGGAAAAAGGCGGGGATGGTGAGCATGGAGATCAAGTATTATGATTTCCGCACACTGTCCCATCAGGCACAGCTTGAGAAGCCGTCCAATGACCCGCAGGTACTTGAGGAGACAGCATGCACCCTCTTTCTTGAGGTGTGGAGCGGCGAGCCGGTGCGTCTGCTGGGTATCCGCACATCTAAGCTGTCAGATGAATCCGAACCCGAGCAGATGACGCTCTTTGAGTGGGAGCCGCCGAAAGAACCGGATGAGAAGCACAAGAAGCTGAAAAAAGCGATGGACGAGCTGAACGCACGGTTCGGGGACGGGGCCGTGATGAAGGCAAGCCTGATGAAGAAACCGGAGAAGGTATCACAGAGAAAGCCGGGAAGTACATCCTCGATGCAGCATTTAGAGAAAGAGGACGGACAATGAGGGGGAAAGATGAAAGAGAAAAATTATAATCTGGAACTGGTGAGGATGGTTTCGTTTATTCTGGTCATCGTGATCCATGTGACCAATTATTTCTGCCGCGCGTATGGCAGGATACCGCAGGGAGAATATCTGTTTTCTCTTGTGCTGGATACAGCCGCAAGACTTAGCGTACCCTGCTTCTTTATGATATCCGGGGCGCTGCTTCTGGGGCGGGAAGAGCCTTTACACAAACACGGGAATAGACTGCGGCGTTTCTTCATCGTGCTGGTCGTATGGAGCACGGTATATTATTTGTGGAATATTTTTTACATGCAGACGGAATATAACCTGACGCACATCCTGTATGAACCAACGGAGGCGCATCTCTGGTATCTGTACGCCATGATACCGATCTATCTGGCGCTGCCGTTTCTCCAGACGATGGTAAGGGGAATGGGCGTGAAGCTGGAGAAAGCCTTTTTTATCGTGACAACAGCTTTTGTGGTCATATACTATCTGATGTGGCTTGTCGGTCAGGAGCCGTATTACGACCTGCCGCTTGTGGGAGACAGGATATACGCGTATTATCTGTTTCTCGGTTACTATCTGTATAAATACAGGAAACATATCAGAATCAGCCAGCGGGCGCTGGCGGGCATATGCTTTTTCAGTCTTGCCGCTGCCTTTAGCATTACGCTGGGCGTGACAATTGTGGAGAAGGATCATTACGAAGGAGCGCTGACTTACGCGAATCCGTTTGTGGCGCTTGCGGCAGCGGCGTTCTTCATTCTGATGCTCAGACTGGGAAAAGGGAATATCAGATTGAAAGAGCGTACCCGGAAGGTGGTCGACCTGTTCTGCGGCTGCTCTTTCGGCATCTATC
Source organism: Candidatus Mediterraneibacter merdavium (assembly GCA_019118545.1). Lineage (GTDB taxonomy): Bacteria > Bacillota > Clostridia > Lachnospirales > Lachnospiraceae > Mediterraneibacter > Mediterraneibacter merdavium. The sequence goes on from DWYT01000014.1 coordinate 10,383, forward strand.
TGATCCACATATTGTTTTTGGATAACTATAAAAAGCATATGAAAGCGTGGGATCTGTCCGCGTGGATCGCGGTGCCCGCACTTGTTGCAGGCATTGCGGCGGTGTCGTTCGTGTGCGTGTGGGCGATGCGGAGATTCAAGATTGGCAGGGACATTACATAATCAGAAATAGCAGAAAGACTATAGTGAAGATATTATCGGTGTCAAAATTGGAGCGGTTGACATTTTGGGGAGATTTGCTTATAATGTTCTTAACAAGACAGCCGGAAGATAGAGCACACCTATCCGCCCGGCGAAAATAATCAGCTAAGCAAGCCGCCTATCTTTTCCGGGACAGGGCGGCTTACTTATTTTTCAAATTCAGAATCGCAACGATAAGTGTAGCTGTAGCTATGACCACCATGAATTCTTCGTATGTACTCATAAGCATCATCCTCCTGTCAAGACTCAGGCGGATGATATGCGCGCCCTTCCGGCTGCCTTGGTAAGTATATTATGTTACGAATATTTTTTAATTATAACATAGAAATGGAGTGATCTATAAAAAAATAAAGTGTATAAAAAGTTTTTCTGTACCTTGATATTGAGTATTAGGAGATGGAAAGAGGTAGTACACTATATGTATAATGAAATTATATATAGGAGGTCAATAGAATGCCAAAATATGTATATCCCGCAGTTTTTTCGCCGGAAGAAAGCGGATATTCAGTTCTTTTTCCGGATTTAGACGGATGCTATACCTGCGGAGATAATCTTCAGGATGCTATTATGATGGCGGAGGATGTTCTGGCGTTTTATCTTTACGATGAGGAAAAAGCAGGTAATACGATACCCGAACCGACACCGGCTGAACGGATAGAGGTGAGCGGAAAGGACTTTGTAAACTATATCGCATGTGATACAAGAGAATACGCAAAACTGCATAATAACAGAGCGGTAAAAAAACACTTACCATCCCTGAATGGCTGAATGAGGAAGCTACGGCTTTGGGCGTGAACTTTTCTCAGGTTCTTCAGGAGGCATTGCTGAATAAACTCAATGCAGGAAAATAGGCACAGGACATTCTTTTTCAGACAGACATTCCGAAAGCTTGCAGGCGATTGTGGAGAGATAAAAGAGGTTGGAGCAGTTTTTCATGGCGGGCCTCAAAAAGAGATTTGATTTATAGTATGCAAAACAAAGAAGGGAAGTGTTTTCCCTTACATACTTTTCTTTTTCATGTATATACTATCATCGAGGTGATAACATGGACAAGAAGCAGCAGGAACAGCAGAACAGGCAAAAGAATCTGAATAAATTCAACAGTATTACGCAGAAGTCAGAGCCAGAGAATCAGAATCAGGAACATAATGTCAGATCCGAGGCGGTGGAGCCGAAGAACAGGCAGGTTTAGGGCATCTACAGATATTTCAAACCAAATTCTTTAGAATATCTAAAATTCATGCGATAAG
>DWYT01000120.1 GCA_019118545.1 Candidatus Mediterraneibacter merdavium
TTATATCATGTATGAGGGCAAATCACATTCTTTATTTGCCAAATATGCTGTACCACAGATGATTGGCCTATTGTTCAACTCGGTTTATATGATTGTTGACGGCGTATTCATTGGCAATCGGCTCGGTCGTGACGCGATGGCGGCGGCAGCCGTTTCCGTTCCTTTGGTAGAAATACTAATTGCGTTGTCTATGGCGGTTGCCACAGGCGCAGGCGTTATGATTTCTTCTCATCTCGGGCAAGGAGAAAAGGATAAAGCCCGTAATATTTTTAGCCTGTCTGTCCTCTGTACTGCTGTGATAGGTGTGCTGATCTGTGTGTTAGGAAATATATTTCTTCATCCTTTGGCTGAACTTCTTGGCTCAACGCCAGCTATCCATGACGAGGCAATCAGCTATATGTGGTACATTGTTACCTTTTCGCCATTCCTGCTTTTCAGTTTCTTGTTAAGTGGTCTGGCGCGTAACGACAACCGTCCAAAACTTGCTATGTTTGCCCTGATGTTTGGCTCGGTATCCAATATTATTTTGGATTATGTTTTTATGTACCCTTTGAATATGGGTATTGCAGGCGCAGCGTTGGCAACAGCGCTCGGTCCTATTTTTAGTGTACTGATTATGCTCCCTCATTTTCTTTCCAAACGAGGGGACTTGTATCTGACAAAATTCAAATTGAAATGGCGCAATCTGTGTTCGGTTTATGTATTTGGCTTTCCATCCTTTATCATGGAGTTTACGATTGGCATTATTACATTCGTATATAATTTTGCCATCGTGCATTATGGCTTTGGAGAAATCGGACTTGCAGCTTACCTTGTAATTGGCTATTTGATGTTGATTATCTTGACGCTGTTCCTTGGCATGGCACAGGGGTTACAACCGGTATTCAGTTACTTTATGGGAACCGGGGAGAAAAAACGGAGTGAGGATTTGCTGAACTTCTCCATTAAAACATTTCTGGCGTTGGGGATTTTATGCTATCTCTTGATTATTTTCTTCTCCCGCGGTTTCTTCTCCATCTTTAATCCGGGCGACACAGAGCTAATCAATTTTATGGAAAGTAAGAGCCTGCCTTACTTCTCTGGTTTCTTCCTTGCCGGATTTAATATTTTGATGATTTCGTACTGGCAGGCAAATGAACGGACGAGCAAGGCGCTGACGGTATCTCTATCGCGCAGTGTAATTTGGCCGCCAATTATGATTGCTATTTTGCCATTGATTTTTGGGGATGAGGCAATATGGGTTTGCCATTCCGCCAGTGAAGCTTTTACAGCAATCACAGCCGTTATATTACTTGTTTTTATAAAAAAGCAAAAAAATTAACTGTTTTCAACCGTAAATTCCATGTCTGCCGTCCGCTCCGTGACGGGCAGAATACGTCTCTGCGTTCATTATATTCTGTTTTCTGTAAAAAGGCAGACTTATCCTTTGCTTGCTAACTGTTTTTGATAAACGTGGTCCCGCACTTCGGGCATCTCACCTCGATCCTGCCTTTCCCTTTCGGAATACGAATCTTCTGTCTGCAGGAAGGGCAGGTATAGATGTGGTGGGTTTTGCGCTGCTGCCAGATGCTTTTCTGTCTCTGGAAAAAGGCGCGTATCTTATATGTCTTTGCGAGAAATGCCTGATTCTCCGCGTAGCGCTTCGGTATGTTCCTTGAAAACACCCGGAAATAACAGTAGATCACCAGCAGCCAGCCAAGTATGTACATGGACAGACTCAGCGCGTCGTCAAAAACCGCTGACACGACGACAGCGACTAATCCCAGTATAAGGATAAATTTGGAGAGCTGATCCACTCCGTATCTTCCCTGCATAAAACGTATGAGTTTTTCTTTCATTTTCATCCATCCTTTTTCATTTACGATATGGGATATATTTTCCCCTGTTTTTCCGGGAAAGTCAATTAAAATACTATTAAATCTCTAAGTTGCCCTGTCGGATTTATTCTGGCTCGTTCAGGATGTTTCCGCATATCTCGTCTGATATGAGATACACGATACGGGAGCCGTTCACCATCACATAACGGCTGCCGTCGCCGTCCTCGTTCCCGATATACAGTGTCAGCACTTGTTCCTCGTCGTCCTCTGTATAGGTCGCTTCTACTGTGATCCTTGACGCCTCGTCAAGACCGAAGCCTGCCAGATCAGCATCTTCCACAGAATAATCCGCAGCCTCAGAAAGCGTCACCGCGCCAAGTCCTCCTGCCATTGCCGCGATATCCTCCTCCTGATCTTCGTTTTCGTTGTCATAGGTCGTCGTCTCCCCGTTCCGGGTAATGACTTCTTTCACGAGATTGCCGCTGCCGATGCTCGGATATGTATCGAGCTGCGCGATATCGTCCAGTGTGTAGTCTAAGCTGTCCAACACCGTGGAAGCGACCGTATATACCGTGCCCTTATCCCCCACAGCCGCGTAGTAATTGTCCCCCGTCATATTTCCAAAGTATATATCCGTCACATTGCCGTCGTCGTCTGTATATTCCACGGTGCAGGCTGGCTCATCCAGTCCGTAATCTGACAGATCATCCCCGTCCGTGAGTTCCCGCTCCGCTGTGATATTTCCCACAGCCTCCGCCATCGTCTCGGGATAGCTCTGCGCCAGCGGGAAGTCTGCATCCGGCGTATAGAACCATGTATTATCTTCCTTTTCAAAGCTCATCTCGCCGTTTCCCACGTCGAACTTCATGGACACGATATCCTCTGCGGCAGTGTCCGTCACATGGATCACCGCCGCCTCTTCCTCTTTCTTCTGCTCTTCTTCTTTGTTCCTGTTCCATGCCTGCAGTCCGAAATACACGGCTAACAGCACCGCAAGTACGGCCAGAAGGATGAAAAGTCCTTTGTTTTTCTTCATCATGCTTTCCTCCTTTTAAACCATACGACGAATCCGCCGATGAGGATCGCTGCCGGGATACCGAAGATCATGAACAGGCTGAACAACCCGGCGTACTGCACGGTATTGTACTCTACGCTTAAGCTCTTCGCCTCGATGGACAGATTCTGCACACCCTCAAAGTTTGCGGATACCGCGTTCATGAAGAGCTGCGTGTTCTCAAGCTGCGGGAAGGTATCCGTGATGTTCTGATCGATCAGGCTGCCCGCAGTGATGACCGTCAGACGACTCTCTATTGTCTCCGCCTCTCCATCTGTGCTGTCTTCCGAGGTGTCTGCCGCCTCCTCCTCCGCACTGTCTTCCGAGGTGTCTGCATCATCTTCGTCTGTGATGCTGTTATCCGAAGCCTCCGCATCGTCCCCGTTCGTGCTGTCGTCACCTGAGCCATCGCCTACCGCAACTTCCTCTGTCGCCACTGCTCCCAGCGTGTAAGTTCCCTGCTCCTGTGAGTCCTCTGTCACTGCGTACGCCTGCTCTGATGTCGTTAAAAATGAGATCGTGGAGATCGTGTCTCTCTCCGGATCGGTCAGATTCATGCCGTGGGTGTTCGTCAGCAGCGCCATCTGTGATTCGATGCCGGAGGCCATATCGCCTGATACGGACATCTCCGGGAAGATATAGTAGGGATTGTTCTGGTAACATCTTGCCGGGTCCGCGATATACCCTTCCGCCGGTTCCATGCCGTATCTCTTCATGACTGCCGCCAGATTCGGAAGGTCAGACGCGCCGGTATCACCTAAGAGCACCAGCACCTTTCCGCCTGCTGCCAGATAACCTGTCAGCATCTCTGCTTCCGATTCCGACAGGTCTGTCGCCGGAACGTACATGAGCAGAAGATCGCAGTCATCAGGTATCGCCTCTGTCATAAGCATATTGATCTCTGAGAGTGTGTAACTGTTCTTATCCATCAGATCCGTGACCGTGGAAGACAGAGATCCTTCCCCGTGCCCAGTCGTCTGATAGATCGTTTTTCCCACTTCGTTGGTCACATAGTTGACCGCGCTCGTAAGCTGCCCTTCCCCGTCAAACTCTGTGTAGGATGTGCTTCCATAGTAGTAATAAGAATATTCATCCATCACAAGGATATCCCCGAAGGAGACTGTCGTCGTCTTACCTGTATCCGGGCAGGAGATGACGACCGTATTTTCCGTCGTGTCATACTCCGTAAGCGCTGACGGGTGCAGCACCGGATCGACCCACTCTACGTTAATCTTATCAGAAAGCGCCTCGTATTTGCTCAGAAAAGTAGCGATGCGCTCATCCGTCTCCTCCTTCACTGCCAGCACTGTCATGTCTACTTCTTTGTCCAAGCTGTCAAGAAGTTCTGTTGTCGTGTCGGATATCTCGTAAATCTTCGTACTGCTTACGTCAATGTTGCGGTAGGCTTCCGGTATCTGTCCCACGATCAGGTTGAATACGATAACCACCGCCACGACGAGGACGGTAAGACCAACGCTGTACGCGCCGTGTCTCGTACCCGTTGTGCCGAATATTTCTTTGATATTTTTCATTTTCTTCAAAGTCCTGACCTCCTAACTCCAACGTCTTTTCTGGATCGCCTGTACCGTGAGGAACACAAATACAGCGATCAGCGACAGATACAGCGCGATCCCGGTGACGTCCACGATATTGTTGGACGTAATGCCTGTAAATACATTTGCAATCGCCATTTTCCCGAGAAGATTAGACAGAAGATTCTCGTAGATCTCTGATTTCACAGCATAGACTACGACCGCAGCAATCACGCCTGCCGTCCCGATCCCCCCGGACAGAACCATGTTATCGGTCATGCGCCAGATATAGACTACCACAACAGCCATCAGGATCAGGACGCCCACAAACCCGCTTACCGCTGAACCCGGCAGCATGGAGAGTATCCCGTCCCACAGATAGAGGATCAGCAGGATACCGAAGGTACTGATAAAGGCGATGATCTGGCTCTCTGTCAGCGCGGAGAGAAACATCCCAATGGCAGCGTATACGCATCCAAGCAGGAAGAATACAAGAATAGAAAGATAATCTACTGTAAGATACGCTGTTCCTTGGGACTTAATAATGAGCGGAAAGATACAGAATATCACATTCGGCACCGCGATCACTGTGACCATGGCAAGGTATTTCCCGAGCACGACCTGACCAAGGCTCACGGGAGCCGTCAAAAGAAGCTGATCCGTCTTGTTCTTCCGCTCCTCGGAAAAACTTCGCATGGTGATGAGCGGGATACCCACGATGAATACGATGAGCGACCCGGAAAGTGTATAAGAAAAATACGGATAGCCTGCCGTCATGTTGTATGCCATAAAGTAGATGCCTGTAAACGCGATGAGAAACGCCACGAATACCGGACCGACCATGGACTGAAAATAGGACTTCAATTCTCTTTTATAGATCGCCAGCATCTTCCTGTGCCTCCTCTCCTTCTTTTTCCCTCTCCGCCGCTCCAGTGAGGACATCCTGCTTTTCCGCCGTGACGGAAGTACCACCCTTCTGCGCTGTGACGGAAATACCGCCCTTCTCCGCCGTCTCAGGGAGGACTGCATCCTTCATCAGCGTTTCAGGGATAACGCCTTTCCGCGCCAATGCCTCGGGGAGAATATCCTTCTGGGTCAGCTCCATGAACACATCCTCCAGTGTGGTTCCCGACGCCTTCAGAGTCAGAAGCGGGATTCCTGCCGAAGCAAAGGCGTTAAATACACGCTCCCGTACATCCTGCCCTTTTTTCTCGTGGATGAGCGCTGTGCATGTCGTTTCCCCTTTTTCTTTGATCTCGATGCGCTCGACGCCCGGAACGCTCTTTAATACAAGACGGATATCGGATGGTGTCGCGTCTGCTTCGATCTCCACTGTATTGTGCTCTCCAAGAAGCTGCTCCAAGTTCTCCGGCGTGTCGCTCGCCACAAGTTTCCCCTTGGAGATGATGAGGATATGGTCGCACACCTCCCTCACCTCAGCGAGGATATGAGAGCTTAGGATAACTGTATGCTTCTTTGCCAGCTTGCGGATCAGCTCACGGATCTCGATGATCTGCTTCGGATCAAGTCCTACGCTTGGCTCATCCAGTATAATGATCTCAGGGAATCCCAAAACCGCCTGCGCAAACCCCACTCTCTGTCTGTATCCTTTGGAAAGGTTTTTTATCAGACGGTGCTCCACGTCTTTGATCTTCACCAGTTTTTCCACTTCCGTGATCTCATCCGCTCGTTTCGCTTTCTTGATACCCTTTAGTTCTGCCGCGAATTCCAGATATTCTCTTACCGTCATATCCATGTACAGAGGCGGCTGCTCGGGCAGATAGCCGATATGCTTTTTCGCCTTCTCCGGCTCTTTTAAGATATTGTGCCCGTCTATAAACACCTCCCCTTCCGTCGCTCCAAGATACCCTGCCATGATGTTCATGGTCGTTGACTTTCCAGCGCCGTTCGAACCCAAAAAGCCGTAGATCCTCCCTGATTCAATCTTGAAACTCAGGTGATCTACGGCTGTATGGTTTCCGTATTTTTTGACCAGATTCCTTACTTCGATCAATGCCATACCCTCCTAAACTTATTCTGTTTAAAGGGTATCAGCATTGTGTGAACGTTATGTGTTGGAAATGTGACGGAGTTTTGATTTGCGTTTTCTTCTGTCTGTTCCTGTCTGCCACGCGGCCAACAATGCTTTTACGCGATAAGGCAGACGCTGGCGCCCGGTCTGGGCCGCCGTTGTTTTCTTCTGCACTCTCTTCGGCACCGGGACGGTTTTCTGTACTTCCTTTTCCCTGTGTCTTTCATATTCTTCCTTTAGTATCTGCTCCGCCTCAGGCTCCGGCAGGGGATAATAGAACATATACCCCTGCACCGCGTCGCAGGATAACTCTTTGAGAACCGCCAGCGTCTCTTCTTCCTCCACACCCTCGGCAAGGCATTTTACGGACACCTCATGCTCTGCCCTGATCAGCGCTCCTAGTATTTTCCTTGCCTTATCCTCTGTGACGGTGTCTGTCAGGCTCCTGTCGAGCTTCACGATATCAATGGGATAGTGCAGCAGATCTTTAAAGGAAGTATAGCCTTCCCCAAAATCATCGAGCGCAAGCCTGACGCCATATTCCTTCATCTGCTCCGCGTTCTTCCTGATCTGTTCCGCATCGCCCGGATCCGGGCTCTCTGTCAGCTCAAAGGTCAGAAGGTTTATATTGAAGTCATGCTTCTCAATGATCTCCCTGCATCTCTCCACAAAATCCGGCGCGGTAAAGCTCGTTCTGGAAAAATTGCAGGAAAGGAAAAAACCGCTTCCCTCTCTGCCGAAATTTCTCTCCAGAAACGCGCACACGCGCTCCAGCATCAGAAAATCCAGTTTGCGGATGTGTCCCGTTCTCTCAAGGACGGGTATAAATGTCCCCGGGGTCAGCAGCCCTTTCGCCGGGTGCAGCCACCTTGTCAGCGCCTCCGCCCCGCACACCTCTCCACTGTGCGTCTCCACATAGAACTGTACGTACATCTGAAATTCCCTGTTTTCGAATGCCCTCTCTATATCGCCCTCAATCATCTTCTCCTCACGAAATTGTTCGAGCACCTCATCCGAACAGATACGGAAATCCACATTCTGGCGGGACGCCATACGTGCGGTCTGTTCCGCGTTTGCAAGAATACTGTCCAGATTTTTGTCTGACTGTCTGAGAGGATAGACTCCCGCCCACGCATTGATGCTGTATGTCCTGCCATGCTGTTCTGAATAAGCCCGTATCTTTTCCGCCGCCGCATGGATCCACGCGCCGCTCTCGCCGTGCTTTCCCGTCAGCTTAAAGAGCACGATTCCCTCCTGTGAAACCCGCGCGAGGATATCCTGATCCCCCGCGTATTCATTGAGGACGTCCCCTGCGTAACGCACCGCTTCCTCAGCTTCGCTTCGTCCCCCAATCCTCGCTGCTCTCTCCGTATCAATCCAGAAATAGTACACATAGTACATCACTCTGTTATGGTCATTGACGAGCTGACCGTAATATTTCTCCAGATAATCTCTGTTCCCAAGCCCTGTCGCATCGTCGTGCCTTAATCTGAATTCTGTCCGGTGCGCCCGTCTGCGGTATCTGTACAGCAGGATTCCGAGCAGGACTGCCACGGCAAAAAGCAGGGCGACGGCCGCTATCATACCCTGATCCATGCGCCTTGCCTCCCGCTCCGCGTTCGTCACCTCCATAAGAAGCCCCGTCTTTTCACTTTCCGAAATACCTTCAAAATATTTTTTCAGATCTTTTTTGAACCCCTCCGGAGCGGACTCGGTAAACGTGATCCCATAGGAAACAGTCTCGCCGCCCTGCTCTGTCTCAAACACTGTGACTGTCTCCCCTGCGGGCTGATAGTCTCCGCCCACACCCGAAATCACGTCTGTCTGCATATTTTCAAAATGCCGCTCCCTGTGGTCTTTGCCATCAGTCTCATAGTAAATGATTTCATATCCGCTCTTTTCCGCAAAATCGCCGAGCATCTCCGGTATCGCGCCCTCAAACGCATTGCCCGCGCCGTCGTAATACTCCAGCGGATAAAGTTCCGGGTTGCCGGACACATAGATCGTACTCCCTGCCACAGTGTCTACCCTCTTTCTCATATTTTCTAGTCAAAGTCTATCTTCTTCCTCTCGATCCGTCCCCACTGATTCTTCTTTCTGCGGTATCCCGCCAGAGCGCTCATGCGCACCCACGCGAGCGCGAACCTAAGGCATGACACCTCAAAGAAGCAGAGCCCTACCGCCTTTATCATATCTGAGGCGGACAATTCCAGATCCGCCGTATGCACCCGCGAGAAGAACGCGGTCAGGGAAAGTACCGCCGAATAAACTGCGTAAATAAGGAAGAACAGTATCATAAACGGCACATTAATCAGGTCAACATAAAACGCAAACAGCACCGTCAGCACCCCGAACACCTCTATGTATGGCGAGAGCAGCTCGTACAGCAGAAAATACATATAAGAGACAAAGCTCACCAGTCCATACTTGGGATTAAAAAAAATCCGCTTAAACTCCATCATGCTCTGGAACAGCCCGATATGCCATCGTCTGCGCTGTTTCGCGAGATCCCGGAAACGCTCCGGCACCTGCGTCCAGCAGACCGCGTCCGCAGCATAGCGGATCCGGTATGGTATTTCATGCTCCCTGCAGAAGACGTGGAGCTTTACGACCAGCTCCATATCCTCTCCGAGGCTGCCCGCCGCATATCCGCCCACATTGATCACCATGCTCTTCTTAAACAGCCCGAACGCCCCGGAAATGATAATGCTTCCGTTGAACTTGTCGAAGAGGATGCGCGACGCAAGGAACGAACGGTCGTATTCGAGCACCTGCATACACGCGAGGAGTTTTTTCGGCAGCCCGTACTTTACAAGCTGTCCGTTCTTTATCACCGCTCCGTTGCATGGGCGCACAGTCCCTCCCACTGCGATCACGTGGTCATCCCCAAGGACGGGGCGCACGATCTTCTCAAGGGAATCATTCTGCAGGACAGAGTCAGCGTCCATACATATGAAATACGGGTAACGCGCAGCGTTAATTCCCATGTTAAGGGCATCCGCTTTCCCGCCGTTTTTCTTTCTTATGAGCGTGACAGGCACTTTGAATATCCTTGTCTCAAATACAGCCTCCTCCGGCTGACATTTAAGCTGCCTTTGTATGGGACGCGCGATCTGTTTCATGGAAAATGCCCGCACCATCACATCGGACGTCTCGTCCGTGGAGCCGTCGTCCACAACCACGATCTCATACAGACTGTACTTAAGCGCCAGAAGCGAACGCACTGTCGCCTCGATAGTCACACTCTCATTGTGCGCCGGGACAACGATCGTCACCGGAACATAATAATCTTTTTTTAATTCATTCTTAAGCTTCCCACGGCGCTTTGCGTCCCACAGCTCTGAACTTCCCACTGTCACAGACATCATAAGGAAGCTCGCGTAACCGACCAGATAAAGCACAAAGAAGATTCCCACATACTGGAAAAACACCTGATACAGATCTTTCATGCACCTCGCCCCCTCTCACCCCGGACTCTGCTCTCCTCCTGAGGCCCCGGCCCTTCCATGAGCCGCCGCTCCTGAAAGCGGTATTCCATCATCTCTCTGGCATAACGGTCTTCCCCGGACATCACATCAATGAGACGGGTATAAGAAAGCCCCCTTGCCTCAAGGCTCACCGCCGCATTATAGCGGACATACCAGTTGGAACTGTACAGGGCGCTTTTAAGGGCGGATATCACATCCTCCCCGTCATAGTCTTTCAGCGCGCCCGCCGCCACTGCCGCATACTCCCAGTGAAGCGCCTCTTTGTCCGTGGCAAGCCTGATAAGTACGCTGCGCGCCTTCTCATACGGATACCGTCCGAAGTACCGCACTGCGGACAGGCGAAGCTCCCGGTCCTCACTCTCGTCTGTCATGATACGGTACATAAGTTCCTTGTAAGCGCCTGATTTAAAACGGATATAGTTCAGTATCGCAAGCCGGGTCTTCCCCGAAAGTTCCCCGAACTGTTCCACCAGTCTTTCTATAAGCTCCCCGTGATCTCCCGAGAAGCTCAGCAGTCCTTCCGTCAGCACCCGCTCATGAAGGAACACTTCCATCTTATCCTGCACTGCTACCGCTTTCGATACATACTCCGCGTTTCCCATAGCGTAGAGAGCGTCAAGAGCATTGACACGGCAGTACATATTTTCCTGCGCCGCATATTTCAGAAGGCTTTCCAAAAGGGCAGCGTCATAGTCTGAGCCGCGTCTATAGTGCGACAGGAACACCGCAAAATACGCTGTCTGCATATAGTCCTTTTTCAGATAACCTTCCGCAAGAGCGGGCAGCAGCGGCTGTAATCCCATGATGAAACGCTCCCCTGCTTCCTGCTGTTCTTTGCCGGAAATCGCAGAAAGCGCCTCAGAAAGCGTCAGAAGGGCCTCCGGCTTTCCCAGATCCAGCCTTTCCTCCTTTAAAAATGCCCGGACATCCAGCTCTTCACCGTCCTCTGTGTCCGCGTCAGCACCGCGTCCGGCGGCATATTTTTTCAGCAGCGCCTCTTTTACGCGCTCTGCTCTCTTGGTGGTCTGCGGCTCTTTTGCCCTTAGCACGATATTGTAAATGATATTGAACACAATCATACTCAGGCATACCGCGCCGTATCCATATATGAGAACCTCACTTCCCGACATCTGTATCCCCGCCTCCCGTCGCATCGTCCGTCTGGTCTGTCCAAAGCTCCTGCATTACATAATATGATTTCTTGAGTCTCTCGTGGAAGGTCACCTTTTCACCCCAGCCTTCAAGCTTTAGCGGTTCCATGGGGATGCGTCCCTCACTTCCGTCTCCCTCGTCCTTCCCGACGCCTACATATATTTCGTCAATGGACAGATTTTCCACGCCGTAACATTCATAGTAGTCGTCGTGCACCTGCATCTCAGATGGATTGGAAAAATTAAGGAGCTGCCACGGCAGACGTACCTCTACATAGTCCCCGGAAAACATAAAATCTGCCAGAGAATCGAACGCTTTGTCGTCAGGATTGGCATTTCCGTACCGCAGCTTCCCTGTCTCGTATGTCTCTGACAACGCGGCAAAATCTTCTGTCGTAAATACTGTGGCTGTCTCAAGGATCAGACGTATGGGATGAAACACCGGGGAATCTCTGTCCACAGGGTTCAGATAGGCGTCTGTCCCCTCTGTCTCAGGGGAGTACATCGCCCGGAGTACGTCATATCTTTCCTGCACAAGCACCCTGCTGTTTTCCTTTCCGTCTATCACCATCAGGAAGTCCGCCGCCCGCTCAAAAGACACGCCCGGTTCCTGACAGTAGGTGCTCCCGGTCTTTGGCGTGATATCAAAGGGGACATAGAGCGCATCTTCCTTCTGGTTAAAGTCTTCTTTATGGATCAGGAGATAGAGGAATTTCTCGTCATATTTCACAGAAAGGGACATGTCGTCCGTCTCTGTGACCAAGTCTTCCTCTTTCCACTCTGAGATATCGCCGTCTACATAGCAGACGCTCTCCTCCTCTCCCGGATCAAATGCCAACAGCCCGAAGAACTGCTCGCTTGTCTGATAGTCGCTCCAGTACGCCGAGTTGTCCAGATCTACCGCATGCATGGTATTCCACGTGCGTTTGAACCACTCGTCCTGCCACGAGAACACGAATCCGCCCTGACACCCCGCGTCCTTGATATCCTGCCAGCACTTTGCGAGTCCCTCAGCCTGTTCGTCCTCGGACATATGCCCCTGATTGCGGTTCGTAGACATGTCATTCTGCGACATCCCCCTTGATGTAGGGATGCCAAACTCCGAGATAACGACCGGCATTGTATGATATTCATTCAATATCCTTAAATATGTATAATAGGTATTGCGCTCTCCGCCCTTATCGAGATAATTTCCTTTCAGATAGTCCATCACATAAGGCGCGTTCTTCTCCGCATTTCTTGCCTCGATCCGCTCTATCGTCTCGCGGCGGGTCGTTATCTCTTCCCTTTCACTCTCAAGGAGCGCCTGTATCTCCTCCTCTGTCCTTGACTCAAGCCGCCCCGTCCTCTCAAGCTGATCCATGATAAATTCCGCTAGCTCATCCCCTGTCAGCCCGCTGCCCAAGAGGGACTGCGCATAGTCAATATATTCCAGATGGGCCGGATGGTACGGATAGACATGGTATGAGACAAACTGCCCCGACAGCAGGGCGTCCGTCGTCAGTATATGCTCCACATCTACTTGGGCGCATTTCTGGAAATACTGGGTGATAAGCCCCGGATATACGAAGGGATCTGTATCCGGCCAGTTTGAAAACGCGATCAGCTTCTGCTGCTTGTATCTGCTGCTCTCATATTCCAACAGCCTGTCACCCACCTCGCAGAGCATAGCCTCAAAGGGACTTGCTTCTGATGAGGTGTACAGATATTTTCCCTCATAGTTTGTCCGCTCCGGGTATTTTTCATTTGTATACTCTACGGTGACATCCTCCCATTCAACGCCTAAGATATACCCTATGACCCATTCGGAGATGTCTTTCCTGTAACTGCCCGAGCCGACGCCGTACCCCAGAGAGACAGTTCTCTTCCCGTGAAGGACATCTACCAGTGTGCGGCAGTCATTTATAAATGTCTGCCGGAACTCGTCGTCGTAGGCGTCCCTGTGGGAATACTGGATATAATCATTGACCCACACCCCATGTACCAGATAGAGAGGGTCTTCCCGGTCTTTATTATACTCGTAGAACGCATTGTAAAAATCATCCGCCAGAAGTGTATATACGCGAACCGTATTGGCTCCCATCTCCTGAATCTGTCCAAACCACCGTATATATGTCTCCTCGTCTATGGCATAGTCTGTTGACCACTCTCCGGGTATGCCGCTTCCCAGATCCACGCCCCTCATCTCGAACGGCTCCTTCACGCCGTCCTTCTCCATATATATTTCCTTGCCCTCCACCGTCATAAATGTCTCTGCCGGATCGTCCGGGTGCAGGTCAATGTACAGTCCGAAACGGTAATATGCTGTATGCCAGATAAAGACAGCGAGTACGGCTGCCGCTGCCGCAATGATAAATTTTTTCATACTCGTCTTTTTGCCACCTGTTTTTAATGATTGTATCTCTTATTCTTAGAGGCATGGCTGTACTGGCTGATCACCCCGATATTGTCGTCCAGCCAGCCGCCTCTTGTCTTTATATATTGTTTCAGCTGCGCGACTGCTCTCTCGTGGCTTCCGATATTCCTGCTTTCCGGCCTTAAGAGCGGAAGGTCAAAGGTATAGTCCCACACAGAGAAATTGCGGTCTATGGCGTCTCCCAGATATTCAAGAGTTTCGTCGATATACTGCTCCAGATATTCGTCGCTTAGGTACGTTCCCCGAAGCTCCCGGTACCGGCTGATGATACGCTCTGTAAAGTTCTCGTCTTTCATCAGCATGAAGAACCACGCCTCCTCCTGCATATGGAAAGTATAGGGGCTTGTCTCGCCCGCCTGATAATTGTCACAGGCAGAGTTAAAATCCCATATGACCGTCTTGTAGCGTCCCCCGATATCTTTATACAGATATGTAGAATATCTGCCCGCGTCAGTATTGGAAGTGAACTCGTTCAATATCCAGTAGTCCACAAACGACCCGGTGTCTATATATTGCCAGTATCCGTAGTCATCCGTATCATAATCAAACGAATACAGCGCCTTCTCAAAATCTGAGAACTCCTGTTCAATCGCCTCTTTCATCTCAAGGGTCAGCGCCCCGCTCCTCGGATAGCGTATTTCCATCTGATTATTATTCTGGAAAGTGTATGATGTAAAATTGTCTAAGTTTCTAAGCTGTTCCTGCGAATACCTGTCCAGCCGCAGCAGATAACCCGTCTCGGCAGTCTTGTCGACAGGCTCAGAGATACTCAGACGGCAGTCCGTGCCGTTTGTGACCGTCTCTGTCATAAGATACAGGCCGATATATTTTCCATCCAGTATGACCTCGCAGAAACGCACATTCGGGGCATAATCCATGATCTCGCCCGCGATGTTATACCACATATAGTTCCTGATCAGGCTCTTGTCCAGATAGGGACCGTGGAGCGCCCACTCATAATGAGCGGCCATTCCCATGATCTCTTCCTCCTGATATTCGCCATTGCTGTCTGTAAATCGCAGGAGATAATTCTTCTTGTCAAAACGCCTTGAGGAGTTGCCCCGGACACGCATGAGGGCGGACGACTCCACATCCGGTTCATCCTCCGGGTGATGCCATTTATCGGGATTATCCATGACGCTCACTTTGACAGAGAGCATCTCCGAGCCGTCTGATGTCGTCGTGTACAGTTCTTCATCCTCAGATGACGTATCCTGTGTTTCGTCCGCCTCAGCCCCGCTCTGCGCCGCGCCGGGCAGCTCCATGGCTGCTGCTTCCGCCCGTTCCGCCTCGTCAGACAGCATGGTCCACTGAGGTTTCGCTCCTACTCTGGCTCCCGGAATCTCCTCGCCGCCTGTCTCTATGACAACAAGCGGAAGGTGGGTGCACAGTTGGGTACCCTCACACATGCACTCCCCGGGAACGGGCTCAAGATGCTGGTGTATCCTCACTTCGGGATTATCCGCATCCACCTGTGAAAGGCCGAATGTCACACCGGCCATACATAGGAGCGCTATTGCCCCGGCCACTTTATACCTCACCTCATCTACCCCGCTTTCCCTTTATGATTCCCGGTCTTTAGCTTCCGATCTCGTCGTTTTGCATCACAATATTACAGTACTCTATGTTCCCGATCTCATAAACTGCCGATGTGATGCTTTTGTCCTGTAATTTCTTTTTTTCCAGCATCTTTTTGGTTAATTCATAGATAAACTCCACGCTCGTCTCGGTGGTGTTCTTCACCCGCATCTGTGCTTTACCAGCGAAATACTGGAAAATAAGAGCCTCCACCTTCTCCTCATTCACACGCGCCGTCCGTATGATGATGAGGATACGGTTGTCGTTTTTCACTCTGCCGAACAGGAGCAGGACAACGAATATAAGCGCGCTCCCGCACGACGCCACCACGTAATCCCCCGCGCCGCAGCAGATACCCACTGTGATGCACCAGAATATGTACACTGCGTCGCGCGAGTCTTTGACCGCTGTACGGAAGCGGACGATGGACAGCGCGCCGACCATACCAAGCGACAATGCGATATGATTTCCTATGACGATCATGACAGTCGTGGTTATAAGCGTCAGTACGACAAGGGAGATATTAAACTTACTGCTGTATATGCTCCCGTCATGCGAAAGCCTGTATGACAGGAAAATAAAAGCCGCTATGACTGCCGCCGCGCACAGCCTTAAGATGATCGCTTCTGCGGACAGGTCTCCGCTTGCCTCTATGGCGTCTAAAATAAGTTTTTTCATGCTTCATACTTCTCCTTTTTATCTTTCTTTCAGTCCGGCCGCGCCCTGTGCGGCACCGGAGCATATGCTAAAGCTCATACCCGCAGCCAATGCCTCTTGCAAGACAGTATTTGCTCACAGAAAGCTCTGAGCGGTCCGCCGCGTCAAGAACACTTTTTATGTAACTGAGCAAAAAACCGTTGTATTTCACTTCAAGAACCGCATTGAACGGGTCGAGCACCGGATATAGGCTGAGATCTTCCGCAAATATATCATATCTTGCCTCTGTAGCTATGATCTTGGAATCAAAGGTAATCCTGATGGAGTTCTCCTTCGCGATGTAGGCTTTCCTGAGATACTCCACCACTGTCTTGGGGCGGTAGCCCTTCATGCACATGACCCCGTAGCACTCCGCCGCGAACGGCTCCTTATATTTCAGCAGTACCCCGTATTGTCCCGCGATAAGAGCCTTTGCGTCCTCCCTTGAGAGCCTGAGAGAGCGTTTCCTCTGGAACATCCCTTCTTTCTGCTTCATCTCCAGCATTGCCGTCTTTGCTTTCGGATCGTATATCCTGAGACGGATCTTTTTCCTTAGAAGAAGTCCGTCCACTTTGTCGCGGAAGTCGTCGTCATAAGGCGTGTCAAAATACAGTGACCGTATGCTGTATCCGTTTGCCCCGTTGTGCCTGTCCTCCGTGAGCACCTGACTTAATTTCCCTGACAGTCTTTTCACATTTTGGATGGTCATCAGGTATTTTTTCTCCTGACGCAAAACCTCGTTCACCCTGTCACCTCCCTCTCCCCGGCAAAGAAAAAAGGCTGCAAATATTTTCGGAAATCCTCTCCAAATAATATCCGCAGCCTGACTATCATAGCACCGCCTCTGGATCCTTATAATCCGGATCAGATAGACTGCCTTAGACTCATAGCTTTGCGCCCCTGCTTTTCAACAGGTTTGCCTGTCTTTTCGTTATTTATGCCAGTAACTTATTCTAATATCTGCCACATTGTTTGTCAACCCTGACAGAAAGTTTACTCTTTTCGGAAGAAAATTACTTGTTACAGTTCACACGCATGCCTAAGGGCGGCTGCTTTATGCTTGCATAAGGGGGCAGACGGCCTTATTTTCTATAGAAGACACTCGTGCATGGCCTCTTCCCCGATGCCGCTGTCCTCCATGACTTGTGAAAGCCGCTCCCGCTCCTCAAGCGGAGCGCACCACGCAAGTCCGCACCCTGCGGAGATAGAGCGGGGTACAGGGATCAGCCTTCCGGGCACCTCCCGTCCCCTGCAAGCCTTCTCCATTGCCATAGCGTCCGCCGTCGTATGAAATGTAACTACAAGCTTTAATTCTTTTTTCCTCATACTGTAAGTTCCGTCTCCTCAGCGATATGAATCTTAGCTGATCACCACCGCGAAACCGTCCTCTGTCTCTTCCGTGGTAAAGCTGATGTTATGATCCTTGGCATATTTTTCCACATTCATTTTCTGATGAGGCTCTGATACAAGCACTCTGACCGGTCTTTCGCCGGATTTTACCGCTTCCTCTGTGAGCATGACCGGCTCGGGGCAGGAAAGCCCTCTTGCGTCTACTGTTTTCATCCTCTTTCCCTCTACTTTCCTTCTGTTCTTTTATTCAGAAATGCAATTACAAAGCAAACCGCGATGCAGATGATCACCGCTATCTTACCATTCAGCGGCACACTTCCCGCTGTGATCGCTCCTGTTGCCGCGTCCTTTGCCGTGCCGCTTGCCGCCAACCCCAGATTGTGCGCTAAAGCAGCTCCCACGAACATACCTACTACTGTCACCGCAGAATCGGATGAACCCTGTCCCGCGAGGATCAACTGGCGCAGCGGGCAGCCGCCTGCAAGAACTCCCGCGAATCCCACCGCGTACATTCCGAGGATATTCCAGAGATGCTCAGAGTGCGCGATCACTCCCGGCGTGTCAAACGCGGGGACGAATCTTCCTGTCGCGATATTAAAGATCAGCATGACTACAAAGAATCCGCCGATAATCGTCAGCAGGTCAAAGTTTCTCATCAGGATCACATCGCGGATGCTTCCGGCAAAGCACATCCTTGCTTTCTGGGCGAACGCTCCGAAGATCAGGCCACCCGCCAGTGACATCAGCACCGGTGCGTGCATGCTTCCCGGTCCGCTCTCACTGCTCTTTAAAAGTGTCGTCGCCAATGCCAGCACAAGGATTCCCACAAGCAGCAACGGCAGTACACCGCCGTTCATTTTGTTGGCCGCGTGGGCACGTCCAAGGCTGAAGCCTTTTTTCAGGGCGATCACTCCTGTTCCCACTCCGAGAACAAAGCCGATCAGTGCGACCCATGCGTTTAAGTCACCTGCTGACATACGGATGATCATCCTCAGCGGGCATCCTAAAAATACGAGTGATCCGATCACAAGGATCATCCCCAGTACAAACCGCACGACAGGTGATGATCCTGCTGTGGAACGGTACTCTTTTGTAACGACAGATATTAAAAATGCTCCCAGCACAAGACCGACGATCTCCGGCCTTACATACTGTACTGCCTCTGCGGAGTGCAGTCCCATCGCTCCCGCTGTATCACGGATAAAGCACGCGATACAAAACGCCATATTCGCCGGATTGCCGAAATACGCAAGGCATGCCGCCACAAGACCGCAGACGACTCCGGCAAGCGCAAGTTTCTTCTTTGAATCTGACAGATTCATGTTCTTTCCCTCCTGCTCTTTCCTTCCAGCATGTCTTTTAGATCACATTCTCTCTGATCATATTCTCCCAGATCGCATTATGAGCGATCGCAGAGCTTATTCACACGCCAGATTTTTCACGGCATTTATCGCAAGATCGATTTCCTCTTCTGTGTTGTAATGGGAGAAGCTAAAGCGCACCGCCCCCTGCTCCACTGTCCCCAGCGCCCTGTGCATCAGAGGCGCACAGTGTGCGCCGGGACGGGTCACAATCCCGTATTCTTCGCTGAGTTCATCACTGACCTCAGAGGAATCATAGTCGCGGATATTGAGGGTAACGATAGGCGCGCGCCGGTCAGTTTCAAAATCGCCGTATATCTTCACGCCCGGTATAGCGGATACCCCCTCATAAAATCTCCGCATCAGCAACAGTTCCCTCTCCCGGATGGCGCCCTGCCCTCTTCGTTCCAGATAGGACAACGCTGCCCCCAGTCCGGCGATACCATGTCCGTTCAGCGTACCCGCCTCAAGAGCCGTTGGCATCTCGGAAGGATGATGCGGATTGTATGTATCAATCCCGCTGCCCCCTGACAGAAGCGGACGAATGCTTACACCTTCTCTTACCCACATCCCTCCGGTTCCCTGCGGTCCGAGCAGACTCTTGTGCCCGGTGAAGCAAAGAACATCAACGTGGCATTTCTCAACATCAATGGGATATACTCCCGCAGTCTGAGACGCGTCCACAACGAACAGAGTCCCGTGCTTTTCCGTGATCTCCCCCACTTTTTGGAGATCAATCATATTCCCTGTCAGATTGGACGCATGGGTACAGACGACTGCTTTTGTATTCATTCTGACAGCCGCTTCTAATTCCCCATAAGAAATATTTCCTTTCTCATCGCATCCTAAAATCGTCAGTTCCACGCCCTGTTGTTCACATTCATATAACGGACGCAGTACGGAATTATGCTCGAGAACGGTTGTGATCACATGGTCTCCTTTTCCAAAAAGACCCTTTATGGCAATATTCAGGCTTTCCGTGGAATTAGCCGTAAATACGATCTGTCTGGCATTTCCGCCGTGAAAAAGCCTCGCCAGCTTTTCTCTTGTGTCATAGATCACTCTTGAAGCATCCAGAGACGGACGTGACGCTCCCCGCCCTGAATTCCCCATAGAATCAAAGGCGGCCATAACAGCCGCCTTTACCTCATCCGGTTTCTGTATCGTTGTCGCCGCATTGTCCATATAGATCATAGGTATCATTCGTTTCCTTTCCATATGTATTGGTAGCGCCAATGTTAAGGGGTGTTTATCTTGTGATATTGTCCGTTGCTATAAGTATAAAACGCCCTCACAGACCCGTCCAATCGAAAACCCCGATAACTTTCCGGCACTTATAGATGTTATCTATAAATATAACTGTTTCACAATCTCCACAAATTTATCCGCTGCCGGAAGGCTGGGATATCCTGCATCATACACAAGATTGATCGATCTTTTTCCGCCCGTCTCTTCCAGCGGAAACGCCAGAAGCTTTCCTGCTCTGACTTCTTCTTCCGCCGTCAGGCGCGACAAAATGGATATGCCCACTCCGTTTTCTACAGACCGCTTCACTGTCTCTGGATTTTCCACGACCGCAGCTACGTTAAATTCCGTGAGGCTGATGCCTCTGCCGGAGAGGATACGCTCCGCTTCCTTTCTTGTCCCGGAGCCTTCTTCTCTCATGATAAAGGGTTCCTTTCCCATCCATCCGCTGATATCTTCCCCTTGTTCCATATAGCTGAGAAACCGTCCCTCTGCGGGAGTGATTAGTACCAGTTCATCCTGATAAAAGGGAAGGTAGATGCAATTTCCTCTCTCGATCACTGTCCCAGTAAAACCGATATCCGCCTTGTGGGTGCGGATCATTTCCACTACGCCTGCGCTGTCGGATTCCAGCGCCTTGATCTTTTCGTCAGGATATTTCTTTAGAAATGCCGCCATGATATCCGGCAGAAGGTACTGCGCGGGAACAGTGGAAGCCGCCACCCGAAGCACACTGCCGCCGCCCGTGCCGCTTAAACCGAACCGTTCCCTGATCTTGCGCTCCAGCTCCAGTATCTGTTCCGCGTAGGCGTAGAGCTCCTTACCTGACTCTGATAAGGCGACGCCCTTTGTGTTCCTCACCAGAAGGCAGGTATTGAGTTCCTTTTCCAGAGACGCGATATGTGCGCTTACCGTAGGCTGGGTCAGATAGAGCTGCTTCGCTGTAAGAGAGAAGCTCTTCGTCTCCGCCACACGCACAAATGCCTCAAGCTGTTTCAGATTCATCCGTTCCTTTCCTTTCTGCCGGGGATATCCCCTGAAATATATCAATCTTTCCGAAAAAACTTATTCCTTAAGCATGATGCGCCCGTCGCACCCGCTCTTTATCACCCGTCCGACAACAGAAGCCTTTGTCCCTGTCCCGAACCGCGCAAGCTCTTCTAAGATCGCTTTCGCTTCATTCTCAGGGACAGCCAGAAGAAGACCGCCTGAGGTCTGCGGATCGCACAGAAGATCCAACCACATTTCATCCAGTCCTTCTTCCGCCTCAAGAATTTCCGAGACGTGCTTCCTGTTGCGGTATGCCCCGCCGGGTATAAGTCCCATACGCGCGTATTCCTTTGCATCCTCTATATAGCTAATATTCCCGGCTGTGATCTCGATCACGGCGCCGCTCGCGGACGCCATCTCCGAGCAGTGTCCCAGAAGTCCGAACCCGGTCACATCTGTACATGCGTGAACCGTGTGTTTCTGCGCGGTCTCTTTGGCTCTTTTATTCAGCGTTGTCATCACCTGAATCACCTCTTGTTCCGCCTCCGGGGATGCCATCTGCGCCTTCACTGCGGTATTTACAATACCCACGCCGAGCTGCTTTGTCAGGATGAGCACATCCCCTTCCACGCATCCGTAATTCTTATAGATCTTATCCGGATGGACAAAGCCTGTGACGGAGAGGCCGTATTTTGGCACATCATCCTGTATGGAATGTCCGCCCACCAGAACGGCGCCCGCCTCGTGTACCTTGTCCGCACCGCCCCGCAGGATCTCTCCCAAGATATCCGGGTTCAGTTCTCCGGGAAATTCGACGATATTCAGGGCAATCTTCGGCTCGCCGCCCATGGCGTACACATCGCTCAAGGCATTTGCCGCCGCCACCTGTCCGAAGGTATACGGATCGTCCACCACCGGAGTGAAAAAGTCCAGCGTCTGGATGACCGCCACATCGTCGGATATCCGGTAGACCGCCGCGTCATCCGACGTCTCAAAGCCGACTAAAAGCGAGGGATCGCTGAATTTCGGAAGTCGCTCCAGCACCTTTGAAAGCGTGTCCGGTCCGATCTTCGCCGCGCATCCCCCGTGCTTCGCAAATTGTGTCAAATGTATTTCACTGTGCATATTTCTCCCTCCTGCCGTCATTCGCGGGTGTATTCCATTCGTCACCTGTTACGGGCGGATCACGTTCATAGCACCCTGCAGTATCTCAACAATACTGTACATGTTGGTCACACCGCCGACAGCCAGCTTGTCCTTGATTCCATAAAAGTCAAGACATGTCCCGCAGGTTAAGATCTCCACTCCCTGATCTGCCAGCGTCTTTAAGTCCTCCAGACACTCCGAGCCTTCAATCGTCAGCTTTGCTCCGCCGTTGTAGAAGAGCATCTTATCCGGAAGCTGATCGAGCTGTGTCACCGCGAAAAGAAAGCTCTTCATCAGGATGTGTCCCAGCTCGTCGCTTCCATCTCCCATGCGGTCAGAACCCACGGATACCACCGTTCCGAGACAGGTTGGGCACGCCTGTACATCCTGCGCGCTTTTTGTGCCCGCTGCTGCCGTTGTCCCCTTTCCTTCTCTACTGGGCACCGGATTCTTCTGCACTCCTGCTTCTCCCACCGTGATCAGGACACGGTACTCCCTTTCTCCAAGCTGCTCCTGCTCCGCCTCCGCCCCGGAGTTCTTTGCCATCTTCATGACATTTCTCATGGCTGTCTCATTATCTACAAGAACCTCGATCTGATCCGGGCCTCTCAGTTCTCCTAAGGCCTTCTTTGTCTTTACGACAGGGATCGGGCAGACATCGCCCATTGCGTTTACTGTGATCATATTTTGTACCTCCGTCTGCTTTTTCCATATTATCCAAGGCTTGCATTTCGCCTCTCTGACTTTCATTCTAGCACAGGTGATCGGTGATTGCCAGTTCAGCCATTTCATTCAGGGGCATTTCTTTTGTAACAAAGTACGGAAGTGGAAGAAAGATTTAAAACTCAGTCGGCGGCGGGAGAAAGTTTCGCCGCCGACTGCTTCTTTTACCTCATCGACTGCTTCCTTCACTTTGCAAACTGGAAATGATCCTGAATCAAACAGGCTCCGTTTCGAAAACCTTTCGGGGAGGAGGGCAATGTCGGACAGGTGACTTCGTAAGGAAATTAGGAAAACAAAAAGTTCTGGAGACGTCCTTTAGAGATTTCCATGGAATTGTCTGACCAAAGGGAGTTGTCCATGGAAATCTCTGCTTCTTGGACGGGTACAGAACTGCTGATTTTCCTTATTTCCTGTAGCGGAACCTGAACGGCATCGCTCTCCTCCCCGAAAAAGTATTCGTAATCACGCTGACTGATTTTAAATCCTTCTTTTCCACCGTCCTACTCTGTGCTATAATCGTTACAGTTCATACTCCCGCCGGATATGCGGGGTTTACAGAAAGGGATATTTTATGTGGATTGCGGATAACTGGAAAGATTATGAAGTGATAGATTGTTCTAATGGGGAGAAGCTGGAGCGATGGGGAGATTATCTTCTCGTGCGCCCCGATCCTCAGGTCATATGGGACACGCCGAAGACGCACACCGGCTGGAAGAAGATGAACGGACATTACCACCGCAGCAAAAAGGGCGGCGGTGAGTGGGAGTTTTTCAGTCTGCCTCAGCAGTGGCAGATCCAATACGGCTCTCTTACTTTTAACTTAAAGCCGTTCAGCTTCAAGCACACCGGACTCTTCCCGGAACAGGCGGCGAACTGGGACTGGTTTTCGGAAAAAATACGCAGCGCCGGACGACCGATAAAGGTACTTAACCTCTTCGCCTACACAGGAGGAGCCACCCTTGCCGCAGCCGCGGCGGGAGCGCAGGTAACCCATGTGGACGCCTCCAAGGGCATGGTCGGCTGGGCGAAGGAGAACGCGGTATCCTCAGGACTTAAGGATGCGCCCGTCCGCTGGCTTGTGGACGATTGTGTGAAATTCGTAGAACGGGAGATCCGCAGGGGAAATACCTACGACGCCATCATCATGGACCCGCCGTCCTATGGCAGAGGTCCGAAGGGTGAGATCTGGAAGATCGAGGACATGATCCACCCTCTTATCAAGCTCTGCACAAAGATTCTCTCAAAAGACGCCCTGTTCTTCCTCGTGAATTCTTATACCACCGGACTGGCTCCGGCTGTGCTCACATACATGATCGCCACGGAATTAAAGCCGTGGGGCGGGCATGTGGAGTCACAGGAAATCGGACTTCCTGTAAAAGAAAGCGCCCTTGTGCTTCCCTGCGGGGCATCTGGAAGATGGGAACAGTAGAAATCAGCGAAAATCCCGGCGGTCACATTTCTGCGACCGTCGAGATTTCTTTGTCTAACTGTTCATAAAACCTTGCTATATGAAGTCCGTCCGCCAACGCATGATGGCACAGTACGGACAGCGGAAGGAACGTTTTTCCCTCCTGTTGGAAATATTTTCCCCATGTGATCCTCGGATTGCTGTCCGCAGGCATGGGAACCGGCTGGACAAGAGAAGTGTACGATAGCCACGGAAGAGTGGAGATAAATATCATATCCAGATTATCCTCCTCGTGGATCGTCGCCTCTTCTTTTGCTTTCTCCTGCTCCCGCACCGCATATGGGATATAATCGGCAAACCCCATATCGCTTTCCAGATTACAGTAGCAGTATGTCCCGTCGTCCAACGCCACGGTATGGGAAGTCCTGCAATGGTCGTACTCCACAATCTGTCCGTCCTGTATCCTCTGCCGGAATTCTGGCACTGCGTTGGCTGCTCTTCCCACACAGTAACAGACCGTCAGGAAGAACGGAAGTCTCTTCTCCTTTATCTTTGAGAGCAGCTCTGTGATATCTACATTTACCGTCACTCCCACATAAGGGTAGGCAAGACTGCTGAAATATTCAAAATGCTCTTTTCTCTTATACGCATCCATGTTCACATATTTAAAATCCATCTCTTATCCTCACTGTGCCTGTATCTTTCTGTACCTGTATTCTTCTATATCTGTATCTTTTCCATGATTTCTCCGATGGGCGCGGCGATGGTAAGCTCTGCCCTTACTGCCTTTGCCGTCTCGGATTTGTTGATGACTACGAGATGTTTGCCGCTGAAATAATCGATAAACCCTGCCGCCGGATAGACCACAAGCGATGTGCCGCCGATAATGAGAGTATCCGCCTCTGCGATCGCCTGCACGGCTCCCCGGATAACGGACTGATCTAGGCCTTCCTCATAGAGAACCACATCCGGCTTGATCATTCCGCCGCACTCACATCTTGGAACACCCGCGCTCTCTTTCACATACTGCGCGTCATAGAACTTCCCGCACTTCATACAGTAATTCCTGTGGATGCTCCCGTGGAGTTCATACACTCTCCTGCTCCCCGCCGCCTGATGAAGTCCGTCAATATTCTGCGTCACTACCGCCAAAAGCTTTCCCGCCGTCTCCAGCTCCGCCAGTTTTCTGTGGGCGGAATTCGGTTTTGCGTCCAACGCCATCATCTTGTCCTTGTAGAACTCATAAAATGCTTCCGGATACTGCAGGAAAAAGCTGCGGCTTACTACCTGCTCCGGTGAATATTTATACTGTTGGTGATAGATGCCGTCCGCGCTCCGAAAATCCGGGATACCACTCTCTGTGGACACGCCCGCCCCGCCGAAAAATACAATCCTGCTACTGTCATCAATAATGCTTTGAAGCTGTTCTGATTCTCTCTCATACATAGAAATGCCCTCTTTCCTCAATTCTGAATCTTCAATCTCCTAATCTGGGCCCTTTACATTCGCAATCTCTGGGTCTTCAATTTCCAAGCAATGTTCCCTTCTCAATATGCTTGTCCATGACCTCCAGCATCTTCTCCCACACGATCCGGGATGTCTCGGGGAGACGTTCGTTCCGTCTGCACACCTGAGACTTGCGCACCCCGTGTTCCTCCCAGCTCTTCCCTTGTGACGCGTCGTTCAGGAGAAATGGCTGGAAGTTGTCGAGCAGATGGGCAAACTTCGCGTCCGCGCTCTGATACTCCTCGAACTCATCCCAAAGCTCACGGAAATATCTGCCCTGATCCTCCGGGAGCAGACCGAAGATACGGTCTGCCGCCTTTAACTCTCGTTCCCTCTTTGTCTTAGCGCCTGCATCGTCATAGGCATAGGTGTCTCCCGCGTCGATCTCTACCAGATCGTGGATCAGCACCATTGTCATCACCCTCGCCACGTCGACCGCTTCTTTCATATGCTCCTTTAAAAGCACCGCCATGACAGCTAGATGCCAAGAATGTTCCGCATCATTCTCCTTACGTTTTCCGTCCGCGAGGTAAGTCTGTCGGAAGATGTTCTTGACCTTGTCAATCTCCACAATAAAACGTATCTGCTGTTCCAGTCTTTCCCGCTCTTCTCCCTTTTCTCCCTGCGTTTTAGTCCCTGTCTTTTCCTCCATCTCGATCATCTCCGTTTCTTATCATTTTATCTGCTTTTTATTGTAGCACGACACAGAAAAAAATCCAGAAAAATCCCCTGCACGGAAGTTTGTCTGCGGACTTTTCCGATGCAGGGGAGAATTTTCCTGTATATAATTTTTGTGCTTACAGCACTACCTTGCCACTCTCTTCGCCGTTTACAACATAGTAAGCAGCAGACTCTTCCGGTTTGAGGTAAAGCTGGACATCTTTGATGTCATCTACATTCTTTCCAAGGTCATATGTCCAGATATCTTTTACCTTCTGGATGATCTCTTCCTGAGAATACTCCTTACCCGCAAACTGCAGGAACATCTCTGTCTTGATCCCGGCTTTCTTTGCCGCTGTCTTCGTTGTTG
The DNA here is from genome assembly GCA_019118545.1 of Candidatus Mediterraneibacter merdavium. Classification (GTDB taxonomy): domain Bacteria; phylum Bacillota; class Clostridia; order Lachnospirales; family Lachnospiraceae; genus Mediterraneibacter; species Mediterraneibacter merdavium. The sequence continues at coordinate 26,524 of DWYT01000120.1, forward strand.
CCGTCTTCTTTGCTGTTGTCTTTGCTGCCGTTGTCTTTAACGCTGTTTTCTTCGCAGTTGTCTTTGACGCTGTCGTCTTCTTTGCAGTTGTTGCTTTCTTCTCTTCTGCTGCCGGTGTATCTACTAAAACGCCTGCCTTTGTCTCAAGCTTCTTTGTTGTATCTTTCTTAGTCTCAATCGCTTTCGCCGGTTCAGCCTTTACTTCTTTCTCCGGTGTCTTCGCCGGCTCGGCTTTGACTGCCGCTTTTACTGGTTCAGCTTTGGCTGCTGCCTTTACCGGCTCCGCCTTTGCTGCCGCTTTTATCGGCTCAGTTTTTGCCGCTGCCGCTTTCTTCTCTGTTACTTTTGTTGCTGCCTTCTTCGCTGCCATACTTGTCTCCTCCTAAAATAATACATCCAAGTATTCTCGGCACTGGAACATCTATGGATGTCAGCACCCTCACATATCAACTCAATCCTCAAAGTTCCACAAGGGATTGTACCTCATTTTTCCCAAAAGGTCAAATTTTTTTGTTTCTTTTTTTGCTTTTCTGCTACGCACTCTTGTCTTTTTGCATTTTATCTTTATAACCTCTGAAAAAATCTGACAATCCATCCAGTGTTTTCAAAAGGATCGGAATTTCTGTTTCGTCTAAGTTCTGGATCACTGAATCCGTCATTCTGCGATGATATTCCTGATGGTGTTCGTATGCTTTTATGCCTTTTTTTGTAAGAGCCAGAAATACAACTCTTCGGTCGCGCTCGCTGCGGTGTCTTATCACATATTTTTTATTCACAAGGGCATTCACCGCCGTGGTCAGAGAACCGGCAGTGATTCCTATTTTCTTTGCAACCAGAGACATAGTATTCTCTCCCGAGAGCCCGACTGCCTCAATGATGTGCATATCATTGTTAGTAATATCTCTGAACTCCTCAGTGATGATCGCTTCTTCTTCCAGTTTCCATATCTCATTGAAAAGGTTTACTAAAATATCGTTAATCGTTTCTCTTGGATTCATCTGCCTTCCTCCTTTCCGCTGCTTTCCGTATTCCCAATGTGCCATAGTATATGCCTGAGTATTTCCGTCAGGCAAAGAGGCTTGCCACTGCCTCTCTGACTGTATCGATCCTCTCTGCTTTCCACGCCCCGGCACCACAGAAAATCAGTCCTTTCTCTATGTTTCCCCTGACCGCTTCAATTAATCCGTCTGTGATGCAATATGGGATCTCGGCGGGATTGCATTTTGCAAGACATCTGTGGCACGGACTGTGGAGAACCTTCTCCCCGTCCGCCACACGTTTCATCAGAGGATTCATAATCGCCCTTCCCGGCATGCCCACCGGACTTTTCACAATGGCGATGTCTTCCTTCGAAGCATGAATATATGCTTCCTTGTAACGGATATCCGCGTCACATTCCTCGGTAGTAACAAAACGGGTCGCCACCTGAACGCCGTCAGCGCCCAACCCAAGCACATGTTTTACATCGTCGCTGTCATAGATGCCGCCTGCAACGACTACAGGGATCTCTCTGCCATACTTTTCTGCATAGTCCTTCACAGTACGTATGATCCTCGTGATCTCTTCGTCATAAGCCTCTTCCGTAAACTCTGCGAGCTCCTCCTTCTTAAACCCAAGATGTCCGCCCGCCTTGGGGCCCTCGATCACTACCAAATCTGCTGTCCGTTTATATTTTCTGTCCCAATATTTCAGGATCACATTGGCTGATTTGTCCGTGGAGACGATAGGAGCAATCTTCGTGCTGCTCCCCTCTGTCAGCGCCGGAAGCTCTGTGGGAAGTCCCGCGCCGGAAATGATAATATCCGCGCCCGCCTTCACCGCTGCTTTTACATGTGCCGCATATTCCTTTAACGCTGTCATGATGTTATATCCGATGATACCGCCCGGAGAGATACTTCTCGCTTTTTTCATCTCACTCTCAATGGCCCTTAAGTTTGCCGCAGCCGGATCTTTGTCAAAGTCTTCTTCCCTGTATCCGATCTGGGCAGTGGAGATAATACCGATGCCGCCCTCCCGCGCCACTGTCCCCGCAAGTCTGCCGAGACTGATCCCTACTCCCATTCCGCCCTGAATCAGGGGGAACCGGGTAAGCTTTTCACCTATTTTAAGATTTTTCATGTCTGTCCTCACATCCTGCGGAATCTTTCATATCGTCTCTGTGTCAGCTCATCCGCGTCAACTGCCGCAGTTTTTGCAAGAAAATCTGTAATCTTCTTATCCATATCCCTGCATACGGATTCCATATTCGTATCACTGAAATCTTCCGGTTCAGCGATCACCTGCTCAATGATGCCAAGCTGCTTTAAGTCGCCCGCCGTGAGCTTCATCACCTCAGCCGCCTCGCTGGCGCGTTTGCTGTCTTTCCAGAGGATACTTGCGAAGCCTTCCGGTGAAAGCACGGAGTAGATCGCGTTCTCCAACATCCACACTTCATCGGCAACCGCCATTGCCAGTGCGCCGCCGCTGCCGCCTTCCCCGATGACTACGGAGAGTACCGGCACCTTGAGTCCGGACAGTTCATAGAGGTTGCGCGCGATCGCCTCGCCCTGCCCTCTCTCCTCTGCCTCGAGGCCACAGAAAGCTCCCGGGGTATCCACAAAGCAGATAACCGGGCGATGGAACTTCTCCGCCTGCTTCATCAGACGCAGCGCCTTGCGGTATCCGTCCGGAGACGGCATAGCAAAGTTGCGGTCCAGATTCTCCTTGGTTGTCTTTCCCTTCGCCTGCGCGATCACTGTCACGGGCATACCGTGGAAATACGCCACACCGCCCACGATAGCGTGATCGTCTTTGAAATATCTGTCGCCGTGGAACTCCATAAAGTCAGTAAACAGTGCGCCAATATAATCCGTCCCAACCGGGCGGTCTTTCTTTCTTGATATCTGTACGCGGTCCCATGCGCTGCGGATGCCGTTCCCTGTGTCCGCGCCGTCTTTTGCCCCCGTAACGCCCTGTGCGTCTGTATCGGTCTGAGAAACCGGGCGGTCTGCCGTTTCTGCACTTTCTGCCTTATCAATGCTTTCCGGCGTCTTTTCTTCATGGAAGGCAAGGATCTGCGTCAGAACGTCCTTCATCTCCTCACGCTCCACAATGCGGTCAACGAACCCGTGATCCAGAAGGAACTCTGATCTCTGGAAGCCTTTGGGCAGCTTCTGGCCGATGGTCTGCTCGATCACACGCGGACCCGCGAATCCGATGAGCGCTTTCGGCTCGGCAAGGATGATGTCGCCCAGCATGGCGAAGCTCGCTGTCACGCCGCCGGTCGTCGGGTCAGTAAGAACCGTGATGTAAAGCTGTCCTGCATCACTGTGTTTTTTCAGCGCCGCGGACGTCTTTGCCATCTGCATCAGAGACACAATTCCCTCTTGCATCCTCGCGCCGCCTGAGCATGTGAAGATGATAACCGGAAGTTTTTCCACTGTGGCCCGTTCCACCGCTCTGGCGATTTTCTCACCCACGATATGCCCCATGCTGGCCATCATAAACCTGCCGTCGCACACACCGATCACGGCAGGATGTCCGTTTATCGTGATCTTACCCGTCACGACCGCCTCGTTAAGCTTCGTGCGCTCCTTTAAATGCTCTACCTTTTCCTCATAGCCTTTGAAATTCAGCGGATTTGCGAACTCCATCTCCTTATCCCATTCTTCGAAGGAGCCTTCATCCGCGAGCATTTCCACCCTTCTGTAGGCATGTACACGGAAATACCCTTGGCACTTCGGGCAGATATAATACCCGTTCTTTACATCCTCCGCGATGATCGCCGCGCCGCATTTGTTGCATTTTCTGAGAAGTCCCTCAGGCACTTCCGGGCGCTCTGACTTAAGAGGAATATAGTGAGACCTTTTGCTTGTCTTTTTAAACATATCTTTCAGCTTCATTGGAAATTATCCTCCTGAATTCAGCCCTCGTTTATCTTGGAGATAAACTCAATATCTATATCGCCTTTTATGAAATCCGGGTGGTTCAGGATCTCATACTGATAGTCTACATTTGTATCGATTCCCTCAATGATCACTTCCCCAAGGGCGCTGCGCATCTTCTTTATGGCCTCGCTCCGGTTCTTCGCATGGACAATCAGCTTCGCCAGCATGGAATCATAATACGGCGGAACGGTGTATCCGCTGTAGATAGCGGCGTCGATGCGCACTCCTTTGCCTCCCGGCAGGTACATGTCTGTGATCGTTCCCGGTGACGGACGGAAGTTCTTCGCAGGATTCTCTGCGTTGATGCGGCACTCTATAGCATGTCCTGTAATGTGCACGTCCTCCTGCTTATAGCTCAGTTCTCTGCCGTCCGCAATGCGGATCTGCTCTTTTATGAGGTCGATTCCTGTCACCCACTCGGTCACGGGATGCTCTACCTGAATCCTTGTGTTCATCTCCATAAAGTAGAAGTTCCCGCTCTTCTCAAGAAGAAATTCAATGGTTCCCGCATTTGTGTAATGCGCAGCTTTTGCCGCCTTTACCGCAGCCTCGCCCATCTTTTCCCGAAGCTTAGGTGTAAGCGCGATGGACGGGGACTCCTCGATCATCTTCTGGTGGTTTCTCTGGATCGAACAGTCACGCTCTCCTAAATGGATCACATTCCCGTGCTCATCCGCAAGGATCTGGAACTCGATGTGGCGCGGATGCTGTACGAAATGCTCGATATACATCGTATTATCCCCGAACGCCATCTGCGTTTCCTTCTGCGCGGTTTTAAAGCTGTTCTCAAACTCCTCCGGCGTTTCAGCAACCCTCATTCCTTTTCCGCCGCCGCCAAGGGCAGCTTTTACGATGACCGGATATCCGATCTCTGCCGCCACACGCGCGCCTGTCTGCGCGTCATAGATCGGCTCATTGCTTCCCGGGATAACAGGAACGCCTGCGTTCACCATAGTATTTCTCGCCTCGGATTTATTTCCAAGGCTCTGGATAACTTCAGATTTCGGTCCGATAAATGTAATGTTGCACTGCTCGCACAGCTCCGCAAACTTGCTGTTCTCGGAGAGAAAACCAAATCCCGGATGAATGGCATCCGCACCGGATACCAGTGTGGCGCTGATGATGTTGTTCATATTCAGATAGCTTTCAGAAGACGGCGCCGGTCCGATACAGATTGCCTCGTCTGCAAGCTGCGTGTGCAGGGCCTCTCTGTCAGCCTCGGAGTATACCGCCACTGTCTCGATCCCCATCTCACGGCATGCGCGGATGATACGCACAGCGATCTCCCCGCGGTTCGCAATCAATACTTTTTCAATCATCTCTCATTTACTCCCCTACCATGAATGTCAGCTCCGCGCTGACAACTACTTTACCGTCAACAGATGCAACAGCCTCTCCAACTCCTACAGGCCCCTTCCTCTTGATGATCTTTGTCTCCAGCTTCAGAGTATCCCCCGGGAACACCATTCCTTTGAAACGGCATTTTGAAACGCCGCCAAAGAACGCGATCTTACCCTGATTCTCCGGTACGCTTAAGATGGCGACGGCCCCTGCCTGAGCCAGTGCCTCAAGGATAAGTACGCCCGGCATCACCGGCTTCTGCGGAAAATGTCCCTTAAAGAAATCTTCTCTGTATGTCACTGCCTTATACGCGACCGCATATTCCCCCGGCTCGTAATCTTCGACCTTGTCAATCAGGAGAAACGGGTGCCTGTGGGGAATGATCTCCTGAATCTGCTCTATATTCAAACTGTTCATATCTCACACCTCTGTTTTTTATGATACTTCCACCGGTTAGCTGATTACGAAAAGTGGCTGTCCGAATTCTACCGCCTGACCGTTTTCTACAAGGATCTCTGTCACTGTTCCCGAGAAATCGCTCTCGATCTCGTTCATCAGCTTCATGGCTTCAACGATTGCCAGTACCTGTCCTTCTTTGACGCTGTCTCCCACTTTTACAAAAGGTGCTGCATCCTCAGCCGGAGCCGCGTAAAATGTGCCAACGAGCGGAGACTTCACCACATTTCCTGCCGGTGCTGCCGGCGTTTCTGCCGCCGACGCTGTCTCTGCCGCTCCTACAGACGCTGCTGCGGGAGTCGCTGCCGGAGTCGGCGCAGGCGCCGCCATTGGGATAGGAGCCGCCGGAATCGGGGCCGGGGCAACCGGGGCAGCCGGTATCACGGTTACTTCTTTTCCGGTTGTTTTCTTAAGAGACAGTTTTACACCGTCATTTTCATATTTAAACTCTGTCAGTTCAGAAGCTGACACGGCGTCAATAAGCTGTAATATCTGTTCCACTTTCATATTATTTTTCCTCTCTTACCGGGGCAGCCGGTATCAATCCATGACTATTTCCATCTAATCTGTATTAAAAAATCAGTCCTCAAACTTCTTCACGAGCAGCGTCGCGTTGTGTCCGCCAAAACCCAGTGAGTTAGTAAGCACATAATTGACGTCCTTTTCAACCGGAGCGCCTACTGCGTAGTTCAGGTCACATTCGGGATCTACATTCTCTGTTCCCATTGTCTGGTGGATGAAGCCGTCCTGAATACTCTTTACACAGACAACGAACTCCACACCGCCTGCCGCGCCGAGCAGATGTCCGATCATGGACTTTGTAGAGTTGATAACAACATCCTTTGCCGCGTCTCCGAGAGCCAGCTTGATCGCCTTTGTCTCGAACAGGTCATTGTGATGTGTGCTTGTTCCGTGCGCGTTGATGTAATCGATCTGCTCCGGAGCCACCTCCGCCTCTTTCATTGCGAGCTTCATTGCCATACCCGCGCCCTCTCCGTCTTCTGCCGGAGAAGTGATATGGTAGGCATCGCCTGTCGCTCCGTATCCCACGAGCTCAGCATAGATCTTCGCGCCTCTCGCCTTCGCGTGCTCCAGCGCCTCGAGAACAACGATACCGGAACCCTCGCCCAGAACAAATCCGTCCCTGTCCTTGTCAAACGGGCGGGAAGCATGCTCAGGATCATTTGTTGTTGACAGCGCTGTCAGGGAAGTAAAGCCTGCAACACCTGTCGGACAGATAGAAGCCTCTGTACCGCCTGCAACCATCACGTCAGCGTCGCCGTACTGAATGGCGCGGAACGCGTCTCCAATGCAGTGCGTACCGGATGCGCATGCTGTCACCACATTCGTACACTTCCCTTTTAAACCAAGCTGGATTGAAATATTTCCCGCCGCCATGTTGGAGATCATCAGCGGCACCATCAGCGGATTTACCTTGTTCGGCCCTTTTGTGATGATCTTCTCATAGTTGGCCTCCACACACTGAAGGCTTCCAATACCGGAGCCTACGATCACGCCCACTCTGAACGGATCCTCCTTCTCCATGTCAACGCCTGAATCCTCAAATGCTTCTTTTGCCGCGGCTACCGCATACTGTGAGAACAGCTCCATTCTCTTTGCCGCTTTGAAGTCCATACGCTCTTTCGCAACAAAATCTTTCACCTCTGCGGCGATCTGCACCTTATACTCAGATGCGTCAAACTTTGTGATCGGTCCAATACCGACCTTGCCTTCCTTGATTCCTGCCCAGAACTCCTCCACCGTATTTCCGATCGGTGTCACAGCTCCAAGACCTGTCACTACAACTCTTCTCTTCATATCTCTGCCCTTTCTGCCGAAGAACCTCCCCGACAACTCTGTCATTTCATCTCACTATTATTGGACGATAAATCCTCGTCCAAACTACTCAGCTAAAGTTCTTACTTCCTCATAAAAAAATTTTTCTCAACGCCGTCAACTCCTGCATCATTACAGGTTTCCTCCGATTTACGGAAATGAGGAACAATGTTGTCACGGAGGACCGTAGAGGAACGCCGGTACTTAGCACGCGTCTTTTGCGGGCCTAGTACCGCTGCGTTCCGTCCCGAGCGAAAGCGCGTCCGACGGGACAATATCGTTTCTCAATTCCTGTATAATCCGATGAAAGCTTCCGCAGCGATGGTCGATACTGAAATCTGCGTTCCATATTGAAAAGAAACTTTGATTTTACATCGCCATTCCGCCGTCCACATTGATCACCTGTCCGGTGATATACCTTGCCCCTTCAGAAGCGAGGAATACCACTGCATTTGCGATATCTTCCGTCTCCCCGAATTTTCCCATGGGGATCTGTGCTACAGCGCCTTCTTTCACTTTATCGGAAAGCACCTCTGTCATCTCTGTGTTGATGAATCCCGGCGCGATCGCGTTTACTGTGACGCCGCGGCTTGCAAGCTCTCTCGCCGCTGACTTTGTCAGTCCGATCACACCTGCCTTGGATGCGGAGTAGTTTGCCTGTCCTGCGTTTCCAAGGACGCCGGATACGGATGACATGTTGATGATGCGTCCGCCTCTCTGCTTGATCATCTGCCTTGCCACGAAACGAATGCAGTTAAACGTTCCCTTAAGATTCGTGTCAAGAACCGCATCATAATCCTCCTCAGACATCTTCATCAGAAGTCCATCCTTTGTGATGCCAGCGTTATTTACGAGGATATCCACGCTTCCCAGTTCAGCGACGATCTCTTTAAACATCTCCTCGCAGGCACCGTAATCTGACACATTACACTGTTTGATCTCTGCTTTGCCGCCTGCCGCTTCAATCTCTGCCTTTACTGCCTCAGCGCGCTCCTTCGAACCATTGTAATTGATCACGACTGTGGCTCCCTCGCCTGCCAGCTTGATGGCAACCGCCCTTCCGATCCCTCTGGAAGCGCCTGTCACTACTGCAACTTTTCCATTTAACATAATTCACTTACCACCTTGTCTACATCTTCCCATGTGCCTACATTGTAAACCTTTACGTCGCGGCTGATCTTGCGCATGAAACCTGCCAGAGTCTTGCCCGGTCCGATCTCCACGAATATATCCACGCCATCCGCGATCATGTTCTCCACGCTCTGCTGCCATCTTACGGAAGATGCCACCTGCTTTGCGAGGAGAGCCTTTGTCTCTGTGATATCTGTCACATACCCTGCCGTTACGTTCGTCACATACGGGATCATAAGCGGAGATACCTCTACATTTTCAAGAACTTTTCCAAGCTCCTCTCCCGCCTCTGTCAGCATCGGAGAATGGAACGGCCCGCTCACATTCAGCGGTAGCACTCTCTTCGCACCTGCTTCTTTGAGGACTTCTGACGCTTTCTCCACGCTCTCTTTCCAGCCTGTGATGACGATCTGTCCCGGGCAGTTATAATTCGCGATACTCACACCGTCGATCCCTTCGATAGCTTTCTCGATCGCTTCACCTGTCAGTCCGAGGACTGCCGCCATGGAGCCTTTGCCGCCCGGCACGGCATTCTGCATGAGGATACCGCGTTTTCTCACAGTCGTGATGGCATCCTCTGTGCTCATGCCGCCCGCGGAAGCGATGGCGCAGTATTCGCCGAGGCTTAATCCGGCGGTAACATCCGCCTTCAACCCGCGCTCTCTTAATACATGCTCCATTGCCATACATACTGTCACAAGAGCTGCCTGCGTGTACTCTGTCTGATCCAGACGGTCGTTTTCCTCAAAACACAGCTCTTTCATATCTATATCCAGCAGTTCAGATGCTCTGTCGATCACCTGTCTTGCTGTTTCACTCTGCTCATAAAAATCTTTGCCCATTCCGGCTTTCTGCGCTCCCTGTCCCGGGAACATAAATGCGATCTTACTCATAGAACCCTTTTCCTCCGATCAGCTCGTCCGTCTCCTTCACCAGCTTCTGGATCAGGTCATGGCATGACATCTTCTCTTTTACCATACCCGCGATCTGTCCTGCCATTACACTTCCAGTCTTCACATCTCCGTCTACGACAGCTTTTCTCAAGCCGCCCAGAGTGAGGAGTTCCAGTTCTTCGAACGGAACGCCTGCCTGCTCCTTCTCCAGATATTCTTTTGTCATCTGGTTCCTTAAGGCTCTAACCGGGTGTCCCGTGGAACGTCCTGTTACCCTTGAGTCGATATCCCTTGCCTTGATGATCATATCCTTATAATTTTCATGAACCTGAGATTCATCCGTAACCACAAAGTGAGTTCCCATCTGTACGCCCTGCGCGCCCAGCATGAATGCCGCCGCGATTCCTCTGCCGTCGGCGATCCCGCCCGCCGCGATGACCGGGACGCTCACTGCATCCACGACCTGAGGTACAAGTACCATTGTCGTGTTCTCACCGATGTGTCCGCCAGCCTCTGTTCCCTCTGCCACAAGAGCGTCCGCGCCGCATCTCTCCATACGCTTCGCAAGCGCTACGGATGCGATGACCGGGATAACCTTTACTCCGGCTTCTTTCCACATCTTCATGTATTTCTCCGGGGAACCAGCGCCTGTCGTAACGACCTTCACGCCCTCCTCCACGATCACTTTTGCCACGTCGTCCGCATACGGACTCATGAGCATGATGTTTACGCCAAACGGCTTGTCAGTCAGCTTCTTTGCTTCTCTGACCTGTTCACGCACCCAGTCAGCCGGCGCGCTCGCAGCACCGATCAACCCCAGACCGCCGGCTTCGGATACGGCGGCTGCGAGATGATACTCAGCAACCCATGCCATTCCTCCCTGAATGATCGGATATTCGATTCCCAATAATTCGGTTACTTTTGTTTTCATACTACACAACCCTTCTCAAAATTTTATCAATGCCCGCGATGGTCATTCCGCCGCGGGCCTATGTCTGCTTTACTTCTTTTTTATTTATGTGCTTCGAGATATTTTACCACATCACCAATCGTAAGGATCTGCTCCAGATCTTCTGACGGGATCTCTACCTCGAACTCTTCTTCAAATGCCATTACCATCTCAAACAGGTCAAGGGAATCTGCCCCCAGATCCTCTTTGAAGGATGTCTCCTCTGTGAGTGTTGCTTCATCAGCGTTTAATGATTCTGCTACGATTTCTTTGATCTTCTCTAACATGGTTTTCTTTTCCTTTCTTAAATAAAATACTTTTATCTGTAATCCGGCTCATGCCGGGAATTACTAAATTTACCACTCAAATAAGCTTGCCGCCCATGTAAGTCCTGCCCCAAATCCTGAAAGCATGACCTTTTGTCCCTTTTTGAACATTCCTTTCCTGTTCATCTCATCTAAAAGGATCGGCACCGTCGCCCCTGATGTATTGGCATACTCTTCAAGATTCATGGGGAATCTTGAAACATCCGTCTTAAGCCTCTTCGCCACCGCCTCAATAATCCTGCGGTTGGCCTGATGGAGAACAAAATAGTCAATCTCATCCAAACTCATCTGCGCCTGTCCAAGCACTTCCTCAATGATCTCCGGAACTTTACGAACCGCGAACTTGAACACGCCCTGCCCATCCATATGGATGTAGGATTCTTTGTCTTCCTTGTCTGCATCCCAACCCTTACGGTGTCTGCTGAGTCCTGTGAGGGCCACACTCTTCATACCGTCGGAATGAGCCGCCATATGCACCGGAGCGCCTTCTTCAGCTTTTAAAATAACCGCTCCCGCCCCGTCACCGAAAAGGATACATGTGCTCCGATCCGTCCAGTCCACCATATTGCTCATGCTGTCTGCTCCGATCACAAGGACTGTACGGCTAAGTCCCGCGCTTATGTATGCCTGCGCCGTATTGAATGCAAGCACAAATCCTGTGCATGCCGCATTCAGATCATACCCTGCCGCGTTCACTGCGCCGATCGTTTTCTGCACCTCACACGCCGCGCACGGAAACACCGTCTCAGAAGAAGATGTTGCGAGCAGAATCAGATCAATCTCCGCCGGATCAATACCGCTCATCTCAACCGCTTTTTTCGCAGCTTGTCCCGCCATGTAGGAAGTCGTCTCTTCTTCAATGATATGTCTTCTTCCTATCCCAGTTCTCTCCCGTATCCACTCATCATTCGTGTCCACGATCTTCGCAAGGTCGTCGTTATCCATCACACGCGGGGGTACATAGGAGCCGGTTCCATAAATCTTTCCTACCATTTTCTATTCTCCAAATCCGCCAAAATTACTTTGAACCTTAAATACTTTGACTATCAAAGTATATCATATAGAAACTGTTTGTCAATACGTTTCCCATAATGTTTCTGTAACATTTTTCGACACAGTTCAGGCATACACCAACTGCGAATGCAGATCGTGCTTGCACGAGTCTGCAAGCAGGTGCGTGTATGTGCTGAGCGCCTTTTAATGAGTAAAACGGTGGCGGCAGCCACGATAAGCACGTTAGTGCGGTTTTACGAATGGCGCTCCCTGAACTGTGCATGTACTGACAGGCATACAGATGGACGAAACGTACAAAACATGCTCGCATGTTTTTGCGAGCGGACATCTGTATGAGTTGAGCGCCTTTTAATGAGTAAAACAGTGGCGGCAGCCACGATAAGCACGTTAGTGCGATTTTACGAATGGCGCTCCCCGGATCACATAAAAAATGCAATGATTTCTGGCATTATATTGCCGCTCACCCCCATTTGTGCTATCATGTCTCCAACCTTAAAAAGCGGTCTTTCTGACCACAGGCTGTATCTGTTAATCTTGTCATTTTCGACGCCTGTATTCCGGGCAAGAATCCGACAATGAAACGCATGGAACGACTACATACCGGAAGAAACGAAACTGTCTTTACACAATCAAAAGATATGTTAAAATAGAAACAGATATAAGGTTCTTCCCGGAAACGCCTTCGTTCCCACAAAAGAAAGGAGAATCTTATGACACCTGTAAACGACAATTTTATCATGCTTCCCACTGTGGACTTCTGTTTCAAAGAACTGATGCAGAATGACAAGGTAAGAAAAGGCTTTATCGCTGCTCTTCTTAATGAATCTCCCGAGGATATCAGAGAAACCTCTCTTCTTCCAACCTCGCTGAAACAGGAATACGAGGACGACAAGCTGGGGATACTCGATGTAGCAGTAGTATTAAGAGACGGCACACAGCTCGATCTGGAAATGCAGGTCTTAAGCTTTGCTTTTTGGACAAACCGTATTCTTTTCTATCTGAGCAGGATGTTCGCCGGACAACTGAAGAAAGGCGAGCCTTATGAAAAACTGAAAAAATGTATCCACGTAAGCATCCTTGATTTCATACATTTTCCGGATGATAAAAGGTGCTATCACAAGATTGCCTTTTGTGATACAAGAACAGGAACCGCTTATACAGATCTGATGGAGCTTCATATTCTGGAGCTTAAAAAACTGCCGGAAAAAGCTCTGAACGAGGAGGGTATCATCCGCTGGATGCGTTTTTTCAATGGGAAGAATAAGGAGGAGTTTAAAGAAATGGCAAAAACAGATCCTTATATAGAAGAAGCATACTCTGAACTCGAGAAGTTAAGCGCGGATGAACGCAAGCGTCTCGAATATGAAGCTCGTGAGAAAGCAGTCCGTGATTATAACAGCCTGATGGGTACCCAACTCAGGCTCGGATTTGAAAAAGGAATGGAACAGGGGAAACTGGAAGGTATCCGGCAGGGACTTCAAGAGGGACTCCAAGAGGGACTTCAACAGGGACTCCAACAAGGACTCCAACAAGGACTCCAACAAGGACTCCAGCAAGGCATGGATAACAAACTGCTTGATCAAATACACAAGAAACTCGCAAAGGGAAAATCATACGCGCAGATTGCCGACGAACTGGAAGAAGACGTATCCACGATCGAACAGTTCTGTACCTCTATCCGACAGACTTCTGAAAACAACTGATAAACATAAAACATCAAGAACATATTGAATATCAGCGAGGGTTCCGTACAACAAATAAGTACAGAACCCTCATTACAGTTTTTACTGAACCCTCATTAAATTCCAGTGGAAATGCGCCGCCAAAAACCTCAGCAGCACCGTCACGGCAAGCCCCAGCAGAATGCCCGCCGCGCTGCCCAGCATATTCCTGCTGACCACGCAGACAACTCCGCCCGCGATCGCGGCGCAGGCATAAATATGTTTTACAAGAATATACGGAGTCTCTCCTGCCATGATATCGCGGAGCACACCCCCGCCCACACCGGTGAGCACACCGATGAACACGAAGAAAAAGGCATTGTTCTCCTGCATCATGCGGGAGGCAGTCTGTATGCCGACCACCGTAAATATCCCGAGTCCCGCGGTATCGCACCAGAACATGAGCCTGTCATAATATTCGCTCTTTGTGATGGAGCGCATGGCATCCATTTTCACGTAGGCGATGGCAAACAGGATCGTAGAGGTCACCACCGCGATCAGGATATATACCGGCTTTGAAAATGCCGTGGGCGGCGCGAGTCCGAGGATCACATCACGCATGATCCCGCCGCCGACCGCAGTCGTCGCGCCGAGCACATTCACCCCGAAGATATCCATCTTTTTCTCGATGGCGATCATGGCACCCGACGACGCAAAGGCGATGGTTCCGATGATCTCAAGAATAAAAATAAATGTATCCATATCTATTCCCGCTTACGCCTCGTCGATCGCCTTTCCGATATCATGTCTCATGTATTTATTATCAAACTGTACCCACTCTGTCGCCGCGTAAGCGTTCCTGCGGGCTTCTTTTAAGTCTTTGCCCTTTGCTGTCACACCGAGCACACGTCCGCCGTTCGTGACAATTTGATCTCCACTGAATTTTGTTCCCGCATGGAAACAGTAATATCCCTCGTGCTTCTTGAACTCGTCAAATCCCGTGATCGGGAAGCCTTTGTCATACTTCACCGGATAGCCATCGGACGCCAGCACAACGCAGACCGCCGCGTTATCTTCAAACTGAAGATCGATCTGATCTAGCGTTCCGTCGATACACGCCTCGACCACGTCGATGATGTCGTTCTTCATCCGCGGGAGCACGACCTGCGCCTCCGGGTCACCGAAGCGGGCATTGTACTCCAACACCTTCGGTCCGTCCGCCGTGAGCATCAGTCCGAAGAAGATCACGCCTTTAAACGGACGCCCTTCCGCCGCCATGGCATCCACAGTCGGCTGATAAATATATTTTTCGCAGAATTCTTCTACTTCCTTTGTATAAAACGGACTCGGGGAGAATGTTCCCATGCCGCCTGTGTTCAGTCCAGTATCTCCATCTCCCGCGCGCTTGTGATCCTGAGCGCTCGTCATTGTCTTGATAGTCTTCCCGTCCACGAAGGAAAGAACCGATACCTCGCGTCCGGTCATGAACTCTTCAATGACCATCTCATTCCCTGCTGTCCCGAACTTCTTATCAAGCATGATCTCTTTTACGCCTGCCTTTGCTTCCTCCAAGTCTTTACAGATGAGGACGCCTTTTCCGAGAGCAAGTCCGTCTGCTTTTAAGACGATAGGAAACGTCGCCGTCTCAAGATATTCAAGCGCCTTCTCCGGATCCGTGAAGTTCTCATATCCGGCTGTAGGAATGTTGTATTTCTTCATCAGGTCTTTGGAAAATGCCTTTGATCCCTCTAAGATCGCCGCGTTTTTCTTCGGCCCGAAGGTACGGATCCCCGCCTCCTCAAGTATGTCTACAAGACCGCCCACCAGCGGGTCGTCCATCCCCACGATGCACAGGTCGATCTCTTTTTCCTTCGCAAATGCAGCCAGCTTCTCAAACTCCATGGCTCCGATGTCTACACACTTTGCATACTCCGCGATCCCCGCGTTTCCGGGCGCGCAGTAGATCTTATCCGCCCTCGGACTTTTTGCAACGCTTGCCGCGATAGCATGCTCTCTTCCGCCGCTTCCCACGATCAATACTTTCATTCTCCACTTACCTCCTAAACCTGTAATTAAAATCTGTGTTCATATATATGACCAACCTTTGTATCCATCCAGCAAGAGCGATCCATCTGCATTGTGCAGACGCACCGCTCTTATATGCTTTCCATCCGATACCCGGTCTTAGGGCAAAATCACTGTCCGGTTTCTCTCCACTTTCACCTTCCCATTGGCAATCAGGTCAATGGCGCGGGGAAGTATCTTCCACTCTGCCTGCTCCATCACTCTTCTCTGGAGAATCTCCGGCGTATCTCCCGATTCCACCTCCACAGCCTTCTGCAGGATGATGGGGCCTGTATCTGTCCCTTCATCCACAAAATGCACCGTCGCTCCCACGACCTTGACGCCCCGCTCAAGGGCTGCCTCATGGACTTTCAGACCGTAATACCCTGTCCCGCAAAATGACGGGATCAATGACGGATGGATATTGATCATCCGGTTGCGGTATTCGGCGATCATCTCCGGCGGGATGACTACAAGAAATCCTGCCAGTACGACCAGATCCGGCTCAAATGCTTTTACTTCTTCTAAAAGTTTCTTATTGAACGCGTCTCTTGAGTCAAAATCCTTCGGGGAGATACATTTTTCTGGTATGCCGTTTTCCTCCGCGCGCTTCAGGGCATACGCGTTTTTATTGTTGCTGATCACTCCCACGATCTTGGTATTTGTGATCGCGCCGTTCTTCACACTGTCGATAATAGCCTGCAGGTTTGTCCCCCCGCCGGATACCATCACCACGACTCTCAGCATAAGTCTACTCCTTTTTCTCCAGCCTCAATGTGACCGACCACATACGGAGCCTCACCCGCCGCGCGGATGGCTTCCAGCGTTTTCTCCACATCGGCCTCATCCACTGCAAGGACCATGCCCAGTCCCATGTTAAATGTATTGTACATCATGTGCTCTTCCACATCGCCGTCCACGGAAAGCATATGGAACACCGGAGGGATCGGATAGCTGTCCTTTTTGATAACCGCTCTTGTCCCTTCCTTTAACATACGCGGAACATTTTCATAAAAGCCGCCGCCTGTGATATGGCTGCAGGCTTTCACCGTCACTCCCGCGTCCTTAATGCTCTTTAACGCTTTCACATAAATCCTCGTCGGTGCAAGGAGCGCTTCTCCGAGAGTGCATCCTAGACTGTCATAATATGTATCCAGCGCTTCTCTCTTCATATTGAATACTTTTCTCACGAGAGAAAAACCGTTGCTGTGGACACCGGAAGAAGCCATACCGATGAGCACGTCTCCTGCCTTTAAGTCCTCTCCTGTGATCATATCCTTTTTATCGCAGACGCCTACCGCGAATCCGGCAAGGTCATACTCATCCTCAGCCATCAGTCCCGGATGCTCTGCCGTCTCCCCGCCAATCAGCGCGGCGCCTGACTGGAGACACCCTTCCGCCACGCCTTTGACGATGTCGGCGATCTTCTCCGGCTCGTTTTTGCCGCATGCGATATAGTCCAGAAAGAACAGCGGCTCCCCGCCCGCGCAGGCGATATCATTCACGCACATTGCCACCGCGTCGATGCCGATGGTGTCATGCTTATCCAGTATCATTGCAAGCTTGACCTTTGTCCCGCATCCGTCCGTGCCGGACAAGAGCACCGGTTCCTCCATCTCCTTGATCTTCGCCAGAGAAAATGCTCCTGAGAATCCGCCAAGTCCGCCGAGGACTTCCTCGCGCATGGTTTTCTTCACGTGCTCTTTCATAAGTTCTACCGATCTGTATCCAGCCTCAATATCTACGCCTGCTTTCTTATAATCCATACCAATCTCCTTATCTCCCAACTCGGATATGCTTAACCCAGATATGCCTCGTAGCCGACTTCCGCCAGCTTGTCCGCCTTCGCCTGTACTGTATCTTTCATCTCCTGAGAATATGTTTTCAGTTTCTTTAACACTTCTTCATCGGATGTGGCAAGGATCTTCGCCGCAAGGATCGCCGCGTTCATCCCTCCGTCAATGGCAACGGTAGCGACCGGGATTCCCGGCGGCATCTGCACGATGGAATAGAGTGCGTCCATGCCGTCTAAGTTCTTTCCTGACATGGGCACTCCGATGACCGGCATCGGGAAGAGCGCCGCGCACATTCCCGGAAGATGAGCCGCCATGCCTGCTCCCGCGATGATGACCTTTACGCCTTTTCCTTCCGCTGCTTTTGCCCAGTCAAAAAATGTATCCGGCATGCGGTGTGCGGAGATAATGGTCATCTCATAGTCGATCCCTAATTTTTCCAGCATAGACGCTGCCTTGCTCATGACCTTTAAGTCAGAGTCGCTGCCCATAACGATTGCTACTTTTGGCATATCAATTCCTCCTTGAGATAGATTGTGTCGTGTTACACGCCTGCTTCATCAAGAAGTCAGACTTATCATCCTTCCTCCAACGGAACATTCAGCACTTCTGTTCCCGGAAGCACGAATCTCCCATCCTTTAATAGTATAATGTGTTTCCCATCTTTTGTCACTACACTTATTTCTTCTAACTCTTCATAAGGTATGGTTATATCTGTATGGCAGTGGAAGTATGCTTTGGACACATCTTCTTTCCTGCCACGGGAAATGGAATTATCCTTTGCCACGATCTCCTTTCCGTTCGGATTATATACCCGGATATCCTCGCTCCATGAATAGCACGTATCGCCCACCGCAAAATGCGGCCCCGTCTTCTCCGCAATGAGGATGGGCAGCTTGTCCTCAATATGGTATTTCCTGCCTGCCATATACGCAGTCGTATTCGTACCGATGGCGAACTCACCCAGCGGAAGCGTCTCGTGGTTTTTCAGCACATTGTCGTAAATATATCTGCGCCCCTCCGTTTCATCGGCGAAGTTCCCGCAGCGATAGTCCGTAATTCTGCCGTCTTTGAAAGCAATCTCAAGGTCTTCATATTGGAGTCCTTCCAGATACACGCGGCTTACATGGAGCACACCGTCCGTTCCCTCCAGCAGAGGAGATGTGAACACCTCACCCACCGGGATATTGACGTCCGCCACACAGTTCTCAAACTTTGTCTCCTTCCGGGGATCTGACAGAGGAAAAAGCTGAACACGGATGTCTGTCCGATTGCCGTTCTTGCCCTTCACATGGACATATTCGCCCTGATCCAGCGCGTCGATCATCGTCTGCTGCACCTTTTCATAGAGCTTCGCATCCAGCGTATTGATCTTGATCACCTCGTCAAATATCTCAGAGTACTGCTCCCCGATCTCCGGCACAGGATAAGCTACGATCGTAAAACTGCGCTCCTCCCCTTTGATAAACTCATTCGTAAGCTGTCCGAAACGGCTGTCATACTGGAGCGCCAGTTCTCTCTGTTCTTTGCTGTACGAGGGCGCTTCGGATACCGGTTTCGGTGAAAACGGCTTCTCCCCGAAAGTCTCCATCACTGCCGGTCCCGCGAACTGAGCGGCCAGTTCCCTGTGCTGTTCGTAGACGGTGCGCATCACTTCCAGCCTGCGCTCAATGTAACGTTTATCCATAAAGAGTGCCTGATCCTGCCGGTGGTCATACTCATACTGCCAGTTGGCGACTCCACCCATATAACCGATCTTGTGATGCTCCCGCTTTGTGACCACGGAAGATGCCGCCCTGTATATGACAGGCCTTAATCCCATCTTGCGGAAGTTTTCAACAGCGATGCGGATGACCTTTTCAAATCCAAGTGTATAGCGGATATTGACCACGGATTTCTTTGATAAGTCTTTCCCCGTATTGATAAATCCGATGCGGTAACCCTCGGTGTATACATCCGCCATTTTCCTTAAGGTTTCCTCCGGCAGGGAACGCAGATGTCTCGCCGTCCCCAGCTCATTCTCCGTAATATATTCTCCGAAACGGTACAGATAGCGGTCATTATCCAGATCCGCACCCTCGATGATATCCGCCGCAAAGGACGTCATCTCCGGGTCGATCTGCTCCATGATACGATCCGCAAGGAAAACATCACAGTAATCGCTGGCGTACCAATAGAGAGCGTCGCGGATCGCCTTTGCCTGCGGCTCCTCCCTGTCCTCGTAAGTCTGCTCAAAGCAATTATACACCTCGATGAAAAGTTCAAAAAGAATCGTCAGATAATCCTTCCTGTTCTCAAAAGCATAGGGTATTCCCGCGCGCATCTCCGCATAGAGAAGACTCAAAAGCCGTCCCATCTCTAGACCGAAATTCTCCGCCGCAAACGCGGGGTTCGCATAACTTTTTTCGTATCTGCCGCCTGCGATATCGCTGTATAAGATCTCATTTAAGCTGTGCATCTCCTCTGTACTGTATCTGTCCCACTCACCGCTTGCGATCTTGCGCCTGACATTTTCCAGTTCAAGAAGAAAGAGCGACACATCCTGAAAATAAATCCTGTACCGCTCTGATACCGTCTCCTCTGAGACAATGCCGCGCAGCCGTCCTACCGCAAGCTCGTGGCGCTGTGTATACTGTTCATTTCTTTCTCTTTGCATCTGTTTTATCTCCATCAGTTCAAGCCTCCTATAAATATCGCCAGAAACAGGATCAGCGCCGCGGCATTGACCGGAAGTCCGATCTTACAGGTAAGGTAATTGCGGTCCCTCTCGTAAAATCCCTGTATCGCCCAGCGTATCCCATAGATCGAGAGAATGAGCGAAATGATGACAATACCTCCCACAATGCCAAAAGCTTCCCCTCTTGCCATGAACGCATAAAAAACACATCCCAGAAGGATCAAAAGTGCCCCTGCTCCATTGATACAGGAGCGCAGTCCCTTACGGGAATGCTTTAGGTTACCCTGTCCGTATTTTCTTGTACCTCGCAGTTTCCTCTCTTTATCTCTCCGGCGCTGTTCAGCGCTTTTTCCGATTCCGAGCATAATGATTTCTCCTTATCGCATTGCAGATTAAAAAAATGATATATCCCGCCACACCGCCGATGGTATTCAAAAGAATATCATCCACATCAAAGCTTCCCACTCTTGTAAAGAGCTGGACGATCTCCACGCACAGGCTCAGACCCATGCTGAAAAAAAGTGTTTTGAAAAATCCCCTCGACCTGCTGGCCATGGAGATGAAAAATCCATATGGTACAAAGATCAGTATATTCCCTGCCAGATTGGCAAAGACGGCGAACGCGCCCAACTGCTCTCTGTAAACAATAAATCGTTTGATCTCTCGGAAAAGTTCCAGATTATACCTGTATTCCTCCGCCACTCCCGTTCTCCCGTACCATTCTGCAAGGAACAGAAAATAGATCAAAAATGCTACATACAACAAAAACAGGACCTTACCAAATGCCCTGAGTACTCTTGTTCTTCTTACACTCAAAATATTACCTCATTTACAGCTCATCAGACGGATCCCTCAAAGAATCCGGCTTTTTGTCTGCTGCCGGAAATTAGCCGACAGGGGACAGACCTTCCCGGATCTGCCCCCTCACAACAGACTGACAGATATCTTCTGCCGTCAAAATGTAATCTCTCTTTTGTGTTTCAACAGGTTCGCGCCGCTTAAAATGGACAGCACTCCCGCCGTCACTCCCACGACGATGAGGATGATCCCGATGGCAATACTGCCCGCGCCGCTGTTCTTCATTGCAAGATATGCCCTTTCCATAAAACGCGCCTCCTTATTTCACTCCATATGTTTCATAGTATGTATCAATCGCTGTCTTTAATGTATCGTCGATGATAACTTTTCCTTTGTATCCTTTATTATACAGACATTCAACGACCTCGTCCATAGTCACGATCGCCGCCGTCTCAAAACCATACAGATCCTTCACCTCGTCAAGCGCGCATTTCTCGCCGCCTTTCCCCACTTCCATGCGGTTTAAGGAAACCATCAACCCGACGATCGTAACATCCGCCGCGCCTTTTACCTTCGGAACAGTCTCTTCCATGGACTTCCCGGATGTCGTTACATCCTCGATCATGATGACACGGTCGCCGTCCTTTAACTTGCTGCCGAGGAAGCTTCCCTTGTCTGCGCCGTGATCCTTCTCCTCCTTGCGGTCGGAGCAGTAGCGCACTTCCTTTCCATACAGTTCGCTGTAAGCGATAGCTGTGACAACCCCCAACGGGATTCCCTTGTAGGCAGGTCCGAACAGTACGTCAAAATCATCCCCGTATGTGCTGTGGATCGCCTTTGCGTAATACTCCCCCAGCTTCTTAAGCTGCGAGCCAGTCACATAGCCGCCCGCATTCATGAAAAACGGGGACTTGCGCCCGCTCTTTAAAGTGAACTCTCCGAATTTCAGCACGTCACTGTCTACCATAAACTCGATAAATTCCTTCTTATACTGTTCCATATATACAAAACCTCCTGCAAAATAATATCTCCGCGATCCCGCGCGTCTCATTCTATGAGCCTGCTTCTTCTCATCTGACGATCCCGACCATATCCGCGACCGTCTCAAATCCCTGCTCTTTCATATATTTCCCGATCCCGTCCACGACCTTCATGGTCACTGCCGGATCATAGAAGTTCGCCGTACCTACCGATACCGCGCTGGCTCCCACGAGGAGCATCTCGATGGCATCTTCCGCGCTGGCGATGCCGCCCATGCCGATGATGGGAACACTCACCGCGTTCGCTGCCTCATATACCATGCGAACCGCGATTGCGTGGATGCCCGGTCCTGACACGCCGCCCGTCTTATTCGCCAGAACGAACGCCTTCCTGTTGATATCGACCTTCATCCCCGTGAGCGTATTGATAAGCGAAATAGCGTCCGCTCCTCCTGCTTCCACTGCCTTTGCCATCTCCGCGATGCTTGTGACATTGGGACTTAACTTCATGATGACCGGCTGCTTTGCGTATTTCTTTACAGCCTTTGTGATCTCTTCGGCAGCTTTGGGATTCTGCCCGAAAGCGATGCCGCCCTCTTTTACATTGGGGCAGGAGATATTGATCTCCAGCATATCCACATCCTCACCCGCAAGGCGTTCAACTACCTCACAGTAGTCCTCCGCAGATTTCCCGCATACATTGACAATGATCTTCGTGTCAAACCTGCGCAGGAAAGGGATATCCCTCTCACAGAACACATCAATGCCCGGATTCTGCAAACCGACCGCGTTCATCATCCCGCCGTAAGTCTCCGCCACTCTGGGTGTAGGGTTTCCCGCCCATGGGATATTTGCCACTCCTTTTGTAGTCACCGCGCCCAAGCGGTTCAGATCCACGAAATCCGCGAACTCCGCTCCCGAACCGAATGTACCGGAAGCGACAGTCACCGGATTGTTCCACTCTACGCCCGCGATATCTACCTTCATATTCATCAGATCTCCACCTCCGTAGACAGGAATACCGGACCGTCCTTGCAGATCCTTTTATTATTCACATTCGTGTGATGGTCTTTTTCCTTTGACTTGCAGACACAGGCGAGACAGGCCCCGATACCGCATGCCATCCTCTCCTCAAGGGAAATATAACACTCGATGCCATTTTCCTCTGCGTACGCTTTGACCGCACGGAGCATGGGCGTCGGCCCGCAGGCGTAAATGATATCCGCACCCAGAGCGTTTTCTCTGATCGCGTCCATCACATTTCCTTTCGTTCCCACGCTTCCGTCCTCTGTGGAAATATAGACCTCTCCGTTCTGCTCAAACTCATCCTTCAAAAATGTTTCTCTGTCCCTGTATCCGACAATGATCTGCTTTTTATCACATTTCATCTGCTTTGCCAGTTCCAGAATCGGCGGTACGCCAATACCGCCCCCTATGAGGAACGCACGTTTTCCCTGTGCCTTCTCATAGGAGAATCCATTTCCCAGAGGGCCGATCACCGGGATCGTATCTCCCTCCTGCATCCGGGAGAACAACTCCGTCCCTGTATGCCTGCCCGTCACTCGGTAAACGACTCTCAGACTTCCGTCAGTTCTGTTGATCTCACAGATACTGATGGGACGGGGAAGCAGCTTGCTCCCGTCATTTGTATACATAGACAGGAACTGACCCGGCACTGCTGTCTGCGCTGCCTCTGTCCTGATCCACATACTGTATATATCCTGTGCGATCCTCTCCTGAGAGAGGATCACCGCATCTTCTTTTTTCCTTGCCATAGAAACTCCCTGTACGTGTATTTCATATTGCGCCGTGCGCCGCCGATAGCTGCGATCACTTCTCTGCCAGAGCACCGCTGATATCCGCGATCATATCCTCGACTGCCGCTCTGGACGCCTCCGCGAAATTCTCTGCCCCAAACTTCGCATAAGCCTCCTGCTTATAAGCGGCGATGATGCCTCGGGAGGAGTTCACAATCGCTCCAAGTCCGTCTTCGTTAAAGAAGTGGACAAGGTCTTTGCCTCGTCCGCCCTGTGCACCGTATCCCGGCACAAGGATGTAACTCTTAGGCATGATCTTCCTCAATACTTTGCCCATCTCCGGGTAAGTCGCGCCTACGACCGCACCGATATAGCTGTACTCATCGCCCATGCAGTCCGCGCCCCACTCGGCGACTTTCTCTCCCACCAGTTCATACAGCGGACGGCCATCCACCAACTGATCCTGAAATTCTCCGCTGGACGGGTTAGACGTTTTTACAAGGATGAAGAGTCCTTTTTTTTCCTCCCTGCACACATCCACAAAGGGTTTTACGCCGTCTGTTCCGAAATATGGGTTCACTGTCACAAAATCCTCATCAAACGGGACATACTCTTTGCTTCCCACTTTTACTTTTCCCATGTGTGCTGTCGCATATGCGGCGGAAGTAGAACCGATATCACCTCTCTTAATATCTCCGATAACCACGAGGTCTTTCGCCCTGCAGTAGTCCACTGTCTTCTTAAACGCCTCGATTCCCGGCACCCCGAACTGCTCATACATCGCGATCTGCGGCTTTACTGCCGGAATAAGATCGCATGTCTTGTCCACGATCTCCTTATTAAACTGCCAGATCGCCTCTGCGGCCCCCTCCAGCGTCTCTCCATATTCAGCGAACGCTTTATCCTGAATATGCTGCGGGATATAACTCATCATCGGATCCAGTCCGACCACGATCGGCGCCCCTGTCTTTCTAATTCTTTCCACTAATTTGTTGATCATGTAAATGTCCTCCGTCATTATTTATTATCAGCTTAGAGTATCTGTGCAAAACCGCCGGGAGCCAGCAGTGTAAATGGAAATACCGGGATATTCCGCAATACCCCGTATACAAATATGGCCGCAAGCACCCCTACGAGAAATTTCGCATTTATTCTGCGGTCAATATGGTTGCCTCCCGTAACAACCCAGTCCAATGTCCTCGCCGCCGCGTAAAGTCCGATCAATGGAAGTAGCAGCGTCATGAGGGGATTGTAACAGAACGCGTCCAGAAACCGCCCGTGAAGGATCGAATAACTGGCGCGCCCCGCCCCGCATCCCGGACAGTATAATCCGGTCAGCACATAAAAGATGCACGGAAGCGGATAGTCATACGGATTATGAAAATACAGGTACACCGCACCCGCACAAGCTGCCGCTCCCGCACATAATGTTAACGCTATACGCATTTTTCTGTTTTTCCGGAGACTTTCTGCCATCCGCCTGTATCGGCCTTTCCTCATGTACATCTTAATAATAGTAGTATCCGGCCGCCCCTATGAATCCAATCAGCACGAAATAAAGGATGTAGGAGATGATGCCTGCAACGAAAGCGACAATGAGCCATATCTTCGCCGTTCTTGCGGATTTCCTTGCCTCTTCCGTATTTCCTTCATTCATCGCGCTGTTGATCTTTGCCGAGAATATGATCGCCACAATACCAAATGGAGGACAGCAGCAAAGTGTGGAAACAATCGACAGAACCAGATAAGGCACCCAGTTCACCGGCTGTCCCTGATCCTGCTGGTAAGCATTACTCTGGTATCCGCCCTGATATCCGGCTCCGTACCCGGAAGTATCCTGTGGCCCCGGGCCATAGTTCTGCGTATTCTGGTAAGATGCCTCCGGCTGTGGGTACACAGCAGTGTCCTGCACAGGTGAATCAGACTGTGCGGCAGTTTCTGTATGCGTATCTGCTTCTGAGTGTGCAGGTGCATCTGTATGTGCATCCGCCCCAGACTCCGGAACCGGATTTATCTGCGCGTCCGCTGTCTGTGGAGTCACAGTCTGCTCCGCGCCGCAGTAAGGACAAAACCTTGAGTCTTCCGGGATTTCCTGATAGCACTTAATACAATTCATGTTTCTACCTCGCTCTCATATCGTAATATTGTATTGAACCGTTTCAATAATAATACCATTGAACGAGGTAAAAAGTCACCATAAAATTACTTTTTTCTTACACTTTCGAGTAACCGGGAATATTTTACGAATGGCTCAGACCATTCACCTTCCCTATACAGATCATTCCCATCCGCAGAAGTACCGGGCGCAGCGCATTATACAGTACCCCCACAAGTATCACAGACACAACCGCGTTCACAAATGTGGCGGCGGCGCTCCATTTCGCCAGTACCTCAGCCATCTCCTGCGGCTGTCCTAAGATAAACATTTTATAAAAATATCCGACAATCGGGTCTGCAAGTACATTGAAACCCAGTCCCGCCACAGAAGCAATCACGCTCCAGCGCAGTATATATCTCTTATCCGTACTCTCGTCAATCTTAGCCACACGGTGGGCCACGAGTCCCACGATAAGTCCGATGCACAGCTTTAACACAAATGTCTTAGGCGCGGAAACGATGTATGCAGGATCAAGGATATCCGCGATTGTCATTCCCACGGCTCCTGCAAGTCCGCCGTACCAGCCGCCCATGATCAGCGCCCCAAGCACGCAGAACGCATTGCCGATATGGAGAGCCGTCGCATCCCCGCCCGGCATAGGAATCTTGATTTTTAAAAATGTAAACGCCACAAAGCAAAGCGCCGCCATAAGGCCTGTCTGTGCAAGCTTAATTAAAGTTTCATTTCTCTTTTCCATAGTATTATCCTCTCTTCTGTCTTTGTATCTCTCGTATGATAGCACCAGACTGGTTATATAAAAATGTCCAGTTATTATCTTTTTATACAGTCCAGTTTTTAAATATAGTCCTCTCCCTGACAGAACAAAGGATACTTTTCCGCGCTCCGGCCATCGGTCTATACATCTTTTCCGAGACGCACGTCTTCCAGTTCCCTTGCTGACCTGTCGTCAAGATAATCAAACAAGTAATTTCTAAGCGTCGTCCCCTTGCCGAGATGTTCTCCTCTCACTTCTTCAAACACGCGTTCCACCTCTTCTTTGAGTCCCGGCGCGGACATGCGGTGAGCTCCCTGCCCTAAAATGATGACCTGCTCCAGCGCATCCGATGTAGCGACTGTCACATACGCGGATTTCGCGATCTTTTTCACCGTCTTTTCAATATACTGGTCCGCAGTCTCGGCTTCCTTTGTAAATACGATGTGAATGTTGTGGTATTTCACGACCTCTCCCGGATTCCCTTCTACACGGTAGGCGTCAAACACCAAAATGAGCGTACATTTTTTATATCCCTGATAGTTGCACAAAATATCCGCCAGCTTCCCTCTCGCCGCCTCAATATTAACATCGGCCAGCTCACGCAGTTCTTCCCATGCAAAGATGATATTGTACCCGTCCACCAGAAGATATTCCACAGTATTTGCCTTGCCGGAAGACTTCTTTCCCGTGTGCGCAGATACAGTCACAGGACGGCTGTTCACCTTGCGTTTCACAGGATCAGGGGTTCGCACATAGATCGCGTCCAGCTCCTCCGGTGTAAGCTCGATCTCCCTTCTCGGAGGGCGTACCGGAGCCGCTGATACAACCTCTTCGCCGGAAGTTGTTTTTTTCACGACGCTTTCCACATGCCTATGCTCCTCCACCTCATACCACGGAACAATGATCCCCGCGCCGTGGGAGCAGAATACGGAATCCGCTGTATTCTCTGTATCAGCGTCCGCGTTATAACCGATCCAGCCAATCACTTCCTCGCTGTTGTGGCACACATCATATCCTTTCAGCGTGAGGAAAAGTCTGCCGAATCCGCCTGTATACGCGGCAAACTCTTTCTGATACCCACGCATTTCCGAGACGGGCGCGCATCCGGTCAGAACTGCCTGATCCTTCTCCGTCTCCGGCCCTTCAAAGTGTCCGCTCATCCTCTGGATGTCAGACATGGCCCGTCCCACATTTTCCATGGGAAGCTCCATGCGGAACTCATAATACGGTTCGAGCAAAATCCCCTGCGCCTTTCTCAGTCCCTGACGTACCGCCCGGTAAGTCGCCTGACGGAAATCCCCGCCCTCGGTATGCTTCTGATGCGCCCGCCCGGTCAGGAGCGTGATCCTCATGTCTGTCACCGGGGAACCGGTCAGAACGCCCTTGTGCTCTTTTTCCTCAAGATGTGTCAGGATAAGCCTCTGCCAGTTCCGGTCCAGTACATCCTCGCTGCATTGTGAAGCGAACTGCATGCCTGAGCCTCTCTCCCCCGGCTCAAGGAGCAGATGCGCCTCCGCATAATGCCGGAGCGGTTCAAAGTGCCCCACCCCCTCCACGGGCGCGGCGATCGTTTCTTTATAGACGATATTGCCCTCACCGAATCCGATGACAACGCCGAAACGCTCCTTCACCATCTGCTGGAGCACTTCTGTCTGCACCTCGCCCATGAGCTGGATATGTATCTCTGAAGAAGTTTCCTCCCACACAATATGAAGCTGCGGCTCCTCTTCCTCTATCTGTCGCAGATTCATGAGCATGGTGTGCACATCACAGCCGTCGGGCAGTTCCACCCGATACGTAAGGACAGGCTCTAGCACCGGGAGCGCGGACTCTTTCTCACAACCCATGCCCTGTCCGGGGAACGTTCCCTCTAATCCGGTCACCGCGCACACCGTACCAGCCTCCGCTTCCTGCGCTGTCTCATACTTTGCCCCGGAGTAGAATCTGATCTGGTTCACTTTCCCGCCGACCCCCGGAAGCTCCTCTTTCACCCGCAGCGTCCCGCCTGTGACCTTCAGATAAGTCAGACGGTTTCCCTGAACATCCCGGGATATCTTATACACCTTTGCGCCAAATTCCTTCGGGTACTGCCTTACTTGCGCCAGCTCCATAAGACCATCCAGAAGCTCCGTGATCCCCTCGGCTTTCAGCGCAGAGCCGAACCAGCAGGGGAAGACCTTCCGCGATGCAACAGCTCTTCTCAGAGTTTTCCTGTGGATCGAACCGGTTTCCAGATATTCTTCCAGCATATCCTCGTCACAGACCGCGAGTTCCTCTGCTTTTTCCTCATCCAATATGGGAAGTCCGTCCTGCATGTCTGACAAGCCTTTCTCCCCTCTGTTCTTCTCTCCTGAATCTTTTCCGGCCTCCTCATTTTTACCCGCGAAGATTCCACTGATATCCGCACAACCCTCTCCGAACCGTTTTTTTAGTTCTTCCATAAGTTTTTCCCTGTCCGCGTCCGGCCTGTCCATCTTATTTACAAAAATAAAGACCGGAATATGATAGCGTTTCAGAAGACGCCAGAGCGTCACTGTATGGCTCTGGACACCGTCTCCTGCGCTGATGATGAGCACCGCGCAGTCAAGCACCTGAAGGACACGTTCCATCTCCGCAGAGAAGTCTACGTGTCCCGGCGTATCAAGAAGTGTAACCTCCATATCCTTCCATGTAAATATAGCCTGTTTGGAGAAAATCGTGATGCCCCTCTCCCTCTCAAGCTCATATGTGTCAAGAAATGCGTTTCCATGATCCACACGCCCCATATCCCGTATTCTTCCGCTTAGATAGAGCATCCCTTCCGACAACGTAGTCTTACCTGCGTCTACATGGGCGAGGACGCCCAGACAGATGCGCTTTGATGTGCCGAAGTGCGGCGTGTTTCCTTTATTTTCAGACGTATCTCCCATAGAAAATACCCCTTTCTATCCATAATGATCCGAAAATCATCATAGCATAGAAAGGGGTAGAAGTCGATTATAATATCATTGGCTCCCCGGCTTGGTTCCTGACACGTCTGCATTGTATTCGCGATTACGCTAGTGTAATATCAGTTATTTACACTGTGGTGGGGAGCAAAGCTCTCCCGGTCTATCGCCCGGAATTCGTACCCAAGATTTTTATAATACTCTATAATAGCCGGAAGCGCCTGCACTGTATTTTCTTTTGACTGGGAATCGTGCAGAAGGAGCATCACATGATGGAACCGGTCTGTCATAGAGTTTGTCTCTAACTCTTCCACGCTCTGCCCGGCACCGTCGCCGCTGTCTAAATTCCAGTCATAATACTGATAGCCTTTTTCCTGTACGTCCGTTACCAGCTCCGTCATAATCCCCTGCGTGTATTTTTTTGACACCGCATTCGACGACCCGCCCGGAAAACGGATAAAGCATGGGACATATCCGATCTGTTCTTCCGCGACTTTACCTATCTTATCCAAATCTTCAAAGTATGCGTCCACTGATGAATAGACTCCTGCATAATCATGTGAATATGTATGAAGTCCGATCGTATGTCCCTCCTCGTATGCCGTCTTAATCAGGGGCCGGTATTCCTCGCGCATACCCGTAATAAAAAACGTCGCCTTTGCATCGTACTGTTCCAGAATATCCAGAATCTTTTCTGTATTCGCGGAAGGCCCGTCGTCAAATGTAAGATATACAACCTTTTCTTCCGCATTCGGCTCCTGTGTCCCAATCGGAACCCCCGGCTGAATAGATGAAGCTTCCGCCCTCTTCTTCTCCGCTTCTTTTGCCGCCTTTTCCGCGGCCTCTTCCTCAGCAGTTTTCGCCTCCTGCTCTTTGCGTTCTGCCTCAGCCTTCTCCCTTTCGACTGCCGCTTCCTTGCCGTTTGCCACCATGCAGACCGCTGTCCCGGCAATAGCAAAAAACACCAGACCGCACAATATCATGCCGTTTATATTATAACGGCTTTTTTTCTTTCGCATCGTTCCACCTCGTATCCGTATGTAAGAGCCTCCTATATGTCATGTTGTCATTGCATTTTTCTACTACAATATATTGATTATACGTGGTAATATTTAAGCAAATACTATATTTTGTTTAATTATTATTAAATTTTCATGACATCCTGTCGTCAAAAGCCGGATTCTGTAAAATTTTCTTCATTCATCTATTAGAGTCTGGCCATACTGTCAAACTACAAAAAGACGCCGATGAGAAACGATACTTTTTATCAGCGTCTTTTTCTATGTTGTCTATCCATGTGTCCGTATATATTTTTCATTTATTTCCATGATTCACGGATGATCAGGCTGGTCGGAAGGCGGATTCCTCTTGGCTTCCAGATTTGCCCTTCCTCCTTAAACTCCAGCTTTTCCAAAAGCAGTTTAGCACTTTGCCTTCCCATTTCGAAAGCGTCCTGTCGTATAGTAGTGATGGTCGGCGTATGAATGCTGGTCCATGCGTAATCATCAAAAATAGTGAGACTGATATCCTCCGGTATACGTATATCCGCTTCTTTCAGATATTTGACAACGCCCATGCCCATAATATTGCTGACCGCCAGTATAGCCGTCACATCCGTATGATTAAGAAGCCACTTTGTTTTTTCCTGCGCTTCTTCCATATTGCTGGCGCACTCGCATATATATTCCGGTTTCCATTCTATCCCATGATCCTGATACGCTTTCTGCGCGCCCAAGAGACGCTCGTCTGAATTGCGGTATTTCCCAAAAATATCACAGAGAATCCCGATCTTTGAATGTCCCCTTTTTATCAGCTCATCGACAGCCTCGTAACTGCCCCCAAACGAATCGCTGACCACGTAATCCCTGTCTTCAAACCCCTGCGGAATACGATCGACAAAGACGTATTTTTTTTCTTTTAAAAGTTCCGGTATAAAATCATGAGCTCCCACAGAAGGAATCAGAATCAGGCCGTCGATCTGACGAGTAATCATGCGGCGGATCTCTTCAATCTCTCTTTGCAGTTCATCTTTGGTGTTCGCCAAGAGAGCGCAATACCCCCTGTCTCTTAGGACGGAATCAATCCCCAGAACAACCTGCATGATAAAAATATTCGAATTTTCATCGTTGCCGATCGGAATTACCAATCCAATCGTATTCGTCTTCTTTGTGCGCAGAGAATGTGCCACCACATTAGGAATGTATCCCACGGCATCCATCGCGTCTTTAACGCGCCGCTGCACTTCCTCGGAAACAAACCTTGTTCCGTTAATCACATGCGACACAGTGGACACGGACACCTGCGCCCGCTTCGCCACATCTTTCATATTTGCCAAGCTTACCACGCCCTCTTCCAAAAATATCCTTTACTGATTATCCATCATTATATTATAGAAACCCGCGAGAACACAAGTGTTTTCCTTTCCCTAGGACAGATACAGAACCACTTCGTGTCTCCCTTCCATGGAACCGTCCACATAACCGGCGGGACGGCCGTCAATTTCCAGTTTTTCAAGCGTGGCGCCCCACCCGTAAATCCGGATATCCAATGTCATCCTGCGATATGAAAGGTTTCTCAGCGAAACACCCGCCAATTCTTTTGATACCGCTGGATGAAAATACATCCCCTTAGTATTGTATTCGATTCCAAATACTCCGTAAAGTATGAGCGAGACGAACCCCGCCGCATTCCACAGCTGACCGGGCCATCTCCATGCGATCCCCGAATCCGCGTCTATTACTTCATAAAACGTCTTATTCATCAGGCAAACTCTGATTTGCTGTGCCAAAAGCCTGCGGATCAGTTCGCTGTCGCCTTCCACGGAAGCGGCCGCCGCAAATCCCGCCTGCCAGACACCCCATACAGCACCACAGAAATGATTCTTTTCCTTTCGGTACGGAAACAACTTGATTCCATATTCCGTCATAGCTGTGGACTCCAGTTTCCGCAAAATCATGCGTCGCTGTTCCTTCGTAGCAACGTTGAATTTGGGCCACAATACGCTCTCTTCCCCAGAAGTTTCCCAAAAACCTTTTTCAAACGACTGCGAGCCTTCTGGTCCGCTCGTATAGTAACCATACTGCGGATTCCAGTAACATTTCCTGACAGCAGTCCTGATCTTTTTCCCCCGCTCTCTCCAGCGCTCTATTTCTTCTTTATTGCCATAGCCGATCAATTCCGCAATTGAAACTATCGACTCATACGCTTTCATAAAATAACATTCGGTGCTGAGACTGAATCCTCCGTTCTCCGGTTCGGGAAAGGCGTCGTTAGACGTGGAATTCAGGGCGGCGACCAGTCCTTTCTTTTCATCAAACCGTCTGTCCGCCTCCTCAATCCCCTTAAGCAACGTCGGCCACATTTCATATAAAATATCAGTATTGCCTGTGACCAGATAGTAGTCCCAAAGTCCTACCGCTCCCATGGCAGGCCCGTCGGAGCCATTGTCAAACCCTTTTTCCATGGCAAAACGAATCGTCTTTTTTGCTCCTTTTGGATCCACCAGAGCGCCGCAGCGAAGCAGCACGTGGGTACTGTCCCTCAGCCAGACGCCGAACCCCTCCCCCGGTCCCTGAAACAGTCCGGCCGACCACAGTCCCGCCTGTCCGTTTAACGCAAACTTTTTGCGTTTGCATTGTTCGAACACATCCAGAGCAACCCGATAGGCCGCGTTCAGACTGGTAACAGGCGAATAGAATTCGGGATACCGTGTCAACGCGGCAGACGCGCGCCAGACATCATCTCGGTTTACAACGCGAGTCATATCGCCAAACGGCGTTTTTCTCCAGTCAAACTCTTCCACCACCCGCACCGGAGACACAATGATCTCATCCGTTGGAGCCACTGCGTCCGGATACCCGTAATTATTATCCCGCACATAATGATTGTGTACAGCGAATTGAGCGCTTTCGTAAAAAACCGGATCGTGGGATTTATCAATGCCAAAATGCTCCAAATAGCGGTCTGTGTCCTCCTTTCTCTGTAGTCCGTAAACTTCCAGATGTTCTATATGAAATTCTCCTTCTTCCATCCAGATATAAATTTCCGGATTAATACTTTCTTTGATCCTGCATTTTTCCAGATTGCCGCTGATCGAATTATCTACGCGTGAAAAAGTCTCGTTTACCGATCGTCTGAGACGAAAAACAGCTTTTTCTCCACAGATCCATTCTGCACAGCCTGTATCGGCATAGACTGTCATCCGCAGACGTTCTGCAGACGCAGGAATTAAATTGTCCCCCACCTGAAGCAATCCGGCATCCCCGTTGTACTTTGCCGAAAATCCGCAGAAATTCATCTGTATTGTCTTCCCTTTTTCTAACCGCAGTTCCAGATGAATCTCAAAAGCCTTCGCCGTCACATCATCCGATTTCCCTTCCGGCGGAATCAGTTCAATATTAGGCCAGACGCTTGGTTTCACCCGAAACCGTAACAATTCCCGAAATTCTTTTACCGCGTGAAGATTCTCCCATTCCCGTTTCCATGTACGAAGCTTTTCAATTTGTTTTCCGCCGGAAAGAACAGTTTTCCCATTTGCATCTGTTTTCAGATACAACGGCGGTGTCATCACATTAAAAAACGGCGAATGATCCCACTGGAAGCTCCGGCTTTTGGCCATGCAAATAGTCCCTTCCTCAAACAGGTACTCTTCTTCCACATCTCCCACAATATAACGGCTCTGATTCTTTCGAAGACCATCCTTTTTTTCAATCTGTCCGGCCATACGCCTTTCTGTCTGGCAAATGATCCCCCCGGCTGTGCGGCCGTTTTCCATCCTTGCCGATATTTTTCTGCCTGTCTCCTTCCCGAACGGATCGTATTCATACTCCGCTTCCCAGTTTTCTCCGGCGCTGAGAAGCTCCCCTATCCTGTGAAAACTCCCGCTGGGAGGCGTCAGATGAAAAACCGGCCGCCGCCCCCATATACAAGCGTCCTGATCTTCCCACTGGATACCGGCATACCACTTCTCCTGCTTGCCGTCTTCCGCCTCTATTTGCAGTGCCGCTCCATCTGAGCCTCCGACCAAAATAAGTCCCCAAAAGTCCACTTTGTTTTCAGAGACCGGAACAAAACCGTCGAACAACAGATTCTTTTCCTCTGGATTTCCGCACAAATTGACCAATATTCTGAGACGAATCTTTTCCGCGCCCACTTCAATCGGTATTTTCAAATATCCTTTTCCTGTTTTCCATTCTCTGAACATGATACCCTCTTTTATACGTTACTTCAGACAATTTTCACTGGCAGCGCCGACAGCGCGCTTGTGGGCTCTCCATAATAAAAATATGTACAACACGACCAGTCTTCCTCTCGCTCAAATAATTCCGGGAGCACAACCTTGGAATCAATCGCTGGAAAATCAATGTCATAGCCGTTCACCGAACGATATGTATAACCCTTTGTCGTCTGATTGAAGAAAAATTTTGCCTTATTTAGCTCGTCATCCGTATCAATTCCGCCTATCTGCTGAATCGTCACCCGAATATTCTGATGAAAATAAATCGGATCCGGAATATGAAGACGATAACAAGCGATCTCCATCTTTTCCTTGTCATAGATTTGACTGCCATGGTATAAATCACAGTAATAGTCCTGCCCCCATGCCGTTGACACATAGTCCTCCACACCGGTGCCGCAAAGCGTCGGATATTCTTTGTCGCCATCCAGATAAATTTTGACTTCTCCTTCTCCCCACCATGTGTTAAAATACTTTTCCGTGTCACATCGAATCCCCAGATTCACTCCAAGATATCTTCCCCTCCCCTCTATTCGGGGAAGAATCTCGAAATCCTTTCCCATTGTGGTCGGATTCTCCCTGTTGAAAAAGCTGTGAAAATACATGGTATTTTCATCAAAATGATCGCCCAGCGTATAATCTACATCATAATAAAAGTGTCTGATCTGCTGTCCGCTCCGATTTTTTACCACAATTTTCATGCCGGTTCGAAACGGCATGGGAATAAAACAGTTGAAACTTCTGCCTTCCGGACTGGAAAAAAGCGCGTTTTTCACAATACACATTCTGCCGATTCCATGACAGAAGAAATCTCCGATTGGCGCGCGAACTGCAGGCCGTTCCATACCGTCCCAGTACATTTCAAGAATAGTTCCGCGCAGCGTAGCCTCATTTCGGGTGTTGATCGTAATCCATATTCTGCGTATCATACCACTCGTTCCTTCCGCATGCGCAAGTACCACGTCTTCCCCGTTCTCTAACGTAAACCACGCCGCACCTTTCCGTCCGCCTCTTGCTTTTCCTCCGGCGCCTTTTTCACCATCCGGATTCTCATGACTTGCCCAGCGGGATTTAACGCCCGGTTCCAGTTCAAACAGCCGTTCTCCAAACATTTTTCTCCTCCTCTATTTAATACCTGTAACCTTGATACCATCCTGTAATTGCTTCTGCATCAGCAGGAATAGAATAAACACAGGAATTGCTGCCACTGCCGCCGTCGCGATCACTTCATTCCATGGCGTAGAATAACCGGACACCATATTGGCCAGATAGACCTGCACCGTCTGATACTCTTCTTTCTTATTGACAATCAAGGGCCACAGATAATTGTTCCATGTACCCAGAAAAAAGGCGATAGTAAGCGGAACAATCATCGGTTTTGACAGGGGCAGTACAATAGAAACAAACATTCTGATCTTTGAACATCCTTCCACTTCCGCAGCTTCTTCCAGTTCCTTTGGAAAATCCATGTAATACTGACGAAACAGGAAAATGCCATAAGCATTGAAGAAAGCTGGTATGATCAGACCGGCATACGAATTTGTGATACCGAATGCTTTGCAGACCATGAACAGCGGCACCAGAATCGTCGTCGTCGGTATCATCAGTGTGCTTACAATTGTCCCAAAAATCCACCGTTTCCCCGGAAAGTCAAGACGTGCCAGAGCATAGCCGCACAACGAGTGCAGAATCATAGCCACCACTGTAACTGTCGTTGATACAAACAGAGAATTTTTGATGCTGTTCAAAAACTCAGAGTTTAAAACCGCTTTCAGGTTATCAAATGTCGGCGATTTGGGCCACAGGGAAACCACGAACAGCTCACTGGATGTTTTAAACGTGGACATAAACAGAATGTAGATCGGAAACAGAAGAAGCAATCCAAAAGCAGCAAGCAGCACTATTTTCACTCTTCCCTTTTTCAATGGCTTCACCTCCTATTCTTTCGTCGTCAGCCGGAGCTGAACAAAAGAAAATACCAGCAGACACAAAAACAGAAATACGGAAAGCGCGGAGCCATAACCCATTTCCATCATATTGAAGGAACGGTCGTAGATATAAAGCGCCCCCACTTCCGTGGCGCTCGCAGGTCCGCCTTTTGTCATCACCATAATCAGATCCAATACCTGAAATGAAGCGATCGTCGTTGTAATCAGAATAAATACGCTGGTCTGCTTAATCAGTGGAAAGGTGATATAGCGGAATATGTGCCAGCCGTTCGCCCCGTCGATCGTAGCCGCTTCATTGTAACTTTGCGAGATATCTTTAATCGCAGATAAAAACAGTATCATATTGTAGCCGAGATTGATCCACAAAAGAACTGCAATGATACAAAACAATGCCTGTCCGCCGTCACCTAAAAACCCTTGCTTTTTGATTCCCAGCAGATTCAAAAGTGCATTTAGATATCCTCTTTTCTCGTTATACAAAAACATCCAGAGCGTAGACGCGATAACGGATGTGATTGCGAACGGCATCAGAAAAGACGTTTTGATAAAGGATCCTGCTTTGGATTTTATATTGCTGATTAATACGGCAAAGAATAGCGACGTTACAAAAAGCACAGGTACATAAATCAGCGTCAGCTTTACTGTGCGCAAGAGAGCCTGCCACCATTCAGCATTGTTCTTCATCCGCACATAATTACCTAGTCCGACAAACACTTTTTCATTAATCAGATCCCATTCAAAAAAACTGATATAGAAAGCATACAAAATCGGTATAATCACAAAGACGATCAGTCCGATAAAATCCGGTAAAATGAATACATATGCAACGGCGGCTTCCCGCCGTTTTCTCTTTGAAAGTTTTTTATTTTTCATAATCCCTTCACCTGCCGACTTTCTCCGACCGCAGCTTTGGTCTTCCAGTCCGTCTCTGCGGCGGTCTGTCTTCTCACATTTGATAAAAACAGGACTGCACAGATTCCTGCACAGCCCTGAAAAACAGCTCCAATTAGTTGGAAACATTTTCAATCGTCGTCTGCGCTTCTTTTACCGCGTCAGCAGCGGAAACGCCGCCAAACATCACGTCCTGAAGCATTTTCCCCATTGCCTCCGTCACTTCCGCAGAATAACTTGGTTCTGGAATGGCAGTATCATAAAACTCAGTAAATACAGCTCTCAGACCGCTTTCAAACACATCTGCATTCGCATCGATCACGCTTTGACGGGCCGGATACGCAAATTTCGCTTCAGTAGTCCATTCCGCCGCTCTGGTGATATCGTCGCTTCCGTACAGGGAGAAAATAAAGTCGGCCGCTTCGTCCGGATATGGGGAATCCGCGTTGATCGCCAGTTTCTGTCCTCCTGCAACAGTGATAGAATTGTTATTCGGCGAAGGAAGCGCAACCACGCCGATGTTTACATCCGGGTAATCGTTTTCCGCCGCGTTGATCACATACGTTCCAGACACCTGCATTGCAGCGACTCCCGTCCCCACGTTTCCGATATCCCACGGACCGATCTGCAGGGAGCTGGGCGATAGACCTTCCTGATAGAAGCTTCCCCAGTATTCCAGAGCTTTGATCATTTCCGGAGAATCCACCGTGACGTTTCCTTCTTCATCATATACGTCGGCGCCTGCCATCCACATAAAAGGCCACCAGTTAAACAGTGTATAACTTGTCTCCTCTACCGGAAGTACCAGACCATAGACATCGTCCGTCGTCAGTGCCTTTGCCGCTTCATACAGTTCATCCCATGTCGTCGGAGGCGCGATTCCTGCTTCTTCCAGCATATCTGCATTATAGAAAAGTCCCAACGTTTCCATCTCGATTGGAAGCGCGTAAATCTTTCCATCCACCGTAACCGCATCGAGAACCGACGGCAGAATATCTGCTTTCAGTTCTTCCGTGTAATAAGGAGAAAGATCCATGAGCATTCCTTTGTCCGCATACTTGGTAAATGTAGCCGGCTCTACATACAGAATGTCCGGCGCCTCTCCGTTTGCATAAGCCGTCGGAATCAAGGTCGTCGTATAGTCCGACTGATTCACAACCGTATGCTCAATCTGTACATCGTCATGCGTAGAATTGTATTCTTCCACAACGTTTTCCAGAAAGTCTGCTTCCGCGCCTGCGTGGAAAGACCAGAACTTCAAAGTCTTCACACTGTCTGCATCTTTTGCCGCCTCGCCGCCATCAGAGCTGCCTTTACCGCCGCAAGCCGTCAGAGACAATACCATCGCAGCCGTCATTATAATTGCCGCCAGTTTTCTCATTTTCATAACATCTCCTCCTTTTTGATTCATTTTTCTATTTCCCGTCAAAGATATCTTTGACCTTTCGGGACAGTTCAATATTTCCTCTGGAAGACGCTTCCGTCCTCTCAGCATTCAGATGATTCTGATGTATTTTCTCTGCCATGAATTTCTCATGCCGTTTTTTTGAAGACTCTTTTGCCTCCTTCATCTCTTCTGTCATCTCAAACTCTCCTGCCTCTGGAACTTCCTGCACTTTTTTCAGCGCGATGCGCTCTTCGACCGGCGCGATTGTAACGCCTTTGGATGGCAGTGTCTGATACCAGTACGCTGTGGACGCCCAGTCGTCGGATAAATGGTTGGCATGTCCATGCTCCATCGTCACTTTGAGTCCTGTTTTAAAGTGAATCGGGTCTGTAATATGGAATCGGTAAGACACCTGATAACCTTCTACAGTCGTTTCATGGATAATCGTTCCCGTATACAGAGACTGATTCTTTTGCATCCCCCACGCATGGTTGAAATAATCTTCACTTCCAGTTCCATTGATACTCGGGAGTTCTTCGCCGTCGATAAAAATCATGTCGTCGCCCTCTCCCCACCATGACCCTTGAAAGTGTGCGACCGAAAGATTACATCCTACGTAATGTCCTTCTCCCTCAACATCCAGAATTACATAATTATCTTTGCCTGTCAGATTGGCAACCCCGTTGACCTCCGGCGTGTTTACAGCCAGATCGGCACCCCAACCGCAGCAAGGCCTCTCCCGATGCCATGAAGCGTGAAAATATGCAAGATTTTCCTTTTCTTCTCGATAGAGTTCATAATCAATATGGAAAAACAGACCCATTTGCCTGTCGTTCTCATTGATAATCTCGATTTTCGCCTTTTTGTTAAAAGGCATCGGAAAATAACAGTTCATGGAAGCTGTTCCACCAAACGTACATTCTTCCTGCGGTCTGGAAGACACATGGAAAGGAATGGAAGAAAAGCTCGCAGGCATGGAATGACCAATGCAGAAGAAATCTCCGAACGGAGTCAGTACACTTGGCGTTTCCTGATCCTCCCATGTCATTTTAATCAGAACCTTACGGTAATAGTCCGGATCATTTATCTCCCAATTCACACCAATCGCGTTCTCCATCTCTGTCACCGGAGCCACGTTTGACCCGAGAATCGGATCCTGAATACTTGGCCCGATAATCTTTCTGCAAAAAGATGTCATCCAGATATGATTGATACATCCCGG
>DWYT01000121.1 GCA_019118545.1 Candidatus Mediterraneibacter merdavium
CGAGGATGAGCGTTTTTATGAACATAACGGCATTGATATCCAGGGTATCATCCGCGCCGGTCTTGTAGGCATTACCAATGGATTTGATTTTACCGAAGGCGCCAGCACCCTTACCCAGCAGGTTATTAAAAACAACATATTCCCGGACTTTGTCAATGAGAATACACTCTTTGACCGGGTGGAACGTAAACTTCAGGAGCAGTATCTTGCACTTGCGTTTGAGAAAGAGATGAGCAAGG
Organism: Candidatus Mediterraneibacter merdavium; assembly: GCA_019118545.1. Taxonomy (GTDB): domain Bacteria; phylum Bacillota; class Clostridia; order Lachnospirales; family Lachnospiraceae; genus Mediterraneibacter; species Mediterraneibacter merdavium. The sequence continues at coordinate 240 of DWYT01000121.1, forward strand.
ATGAGATCCTTGAAGCATATATGAATACGATCAACCTGGGGCAGGGATGTCTCGGCGTGCAGACTGCTTCCACAAGATATTTCAACAAAGATGTGGCTGACCTGACTCTCTCTGAGTGCGCGGTCATTGCAGCGATCACGCAGAATCCGACCAAGTATGATCCGGTGACTAACCCTGAAGAAAATGCAAAAAGGCGGGAAGAAGTCCTCAACAAAATGCTGGAACAGGATTATATCGACCAGGCCCAGTACGATGAGGCGGCTGCAGACCCTGTTTACGACAGGATCCTTCAGACTGCGGCGATCACAGAGGACACAACGCCATACTCCTACTTTACTGACGCCATGATCGAGGATGTGATCAATGACCTTATGGTGGAAAAAGGATATACCGAAACTCAGGCCTACAACCAGCTTTACAGCAACGGTCTGACGATCAAATCCACCCAGGATCTCGCCATCCAGCAGATCTGCGACGAGGTGGTGGCAGACGAATCTCTCTATCCGATGACTGAATATGGCGTAGAATATGCTCTGACAATCCACCGGGCAGATGGCACGGCAGAGAATTACAGCAAAGAGAATCTCGGGTCCTATATCAGCAGCACTTACGGTGACTCGAGCCCTCTTGTCTTCAGCTCTGAAGACGAAGCGCGCGCCATGGTTGAAGAATACAAAAGCACGCTAGGCATTAATACCGAAGCCGGTGATATTGTAGATGAAAACCTGACAATCACTCTCCAGCCACAGACTTCTGTTGTCGTCATGGATCAGTATACGGGACAGGTCAAAGCAATCGTAGGAGGACGCGGCACAAAGACCACCAGCCTCTCTCTGAACAGGGCGACCGATTCCACAAGGCAGCCCGGATCCTGTTTTAAGGTTCTCTCAACCTATGCGCCGGGTCTGAATGAATGCGGAATGACCCTTGCCACAACGATCAAGGACGAGCCGTACCGTTACGCCAGCGGCCAGCAGGTCAACAACTGGGATGGCAAATATATCGGTCAGGCAAGAGTCCGCTATGCGATCGAGCATTCCATGAACGTCTGCGCGGTCCGCACTCTGACAGAAACTGTGGGACTTGAAAAAGGCTATCAGTACCTTCAGAAATTCGGTTTTACCACACTGGTAAACAATGATCCGGACTATCCGGGAATGTCAGACGTTGCGCAATCCACTGCTCTTGGCGGAATCACGCGCGGTGTTTACAACATTGAAATGACAGCCGCATATGCAGCGATCGCAAATGGAGGGGTATACACGGAGCCGATCCTTTATACAGAAATCCTCGATCATGATGGAAATGTACTGATCGATAACTCTGCGCCGGAGACACATCAAGTGATCAAAGACTCCACGGCTTATCTCCTGACAAGCGCGATGGAAGATGTTATTACAAGAGGTACAGGTACATCTGCAAGACTGAGCAATATGCCGGTGGCAGGAAAGACCGGTACGACCGAGAACAGTACAGACCTCTGGCTCTCTGCGTACACTCCGTACTATACAGCTTCCGTATGGGGCGGATATGATGAGAATAAGCACATGGAAAACATGAGCCAGTCATGGCATATGGTCATCTGGAGAAATATCATGCAGCGCATCCACGAAGGTCTTGAGTATAAGGACTTTACAGTCCCCTCTTCTGTAGTCCAGAAAACAATCTGTACGCAGACAGGTAAACTTGCTGTAGACGGATGCCCGTCACTCACAGAGTATTTTGACAAGGATACTGTTGTGAAAGAAGTCTGCGAGGGACACAAAACCGAAGAAGAAGAACCGGAAGAAACAGAGGACAATGCTGACGAGAACACTGACAGCGATAACGGTAACAGTACAACCACTCCTGGCACACCATCCGACGGCACAGGCGGCAGCGGAGACAACACCGGAGATGGAGATAATACCGGCGGAGACAATACCGGCGGAGGCGACAGCGGAGGAGGCAATACCGGCGGCGGTGACAGCGGCGGAGGAGGATCCGGAGAGACTACGACTCCCCCGGCGCCCGAGGGCGTAAAATTTTCTGTGTCTATGGGAAAAATTCTTCTTTGATAAGAAACAGATATGTATAATTGTCTTGTCGGAACTTCTGCTTTTTGGCTGTCGAATTACTTATCTGTTTATAGTATTACCCATTTGACTCATGTTATACATGAATTTTAAGATTTTTTGCAGCACAAATAACGGCATCTGTAATCCCTTTTTCGTGGGCTCTGCCCACACCCGGCCTCAGGAATAAGCTGGGATTTTCTGGGAATACTATAAATGCCGAAGGAATAAGGGGAAGACAGGAGCGGAATAGTTTTTCATCCACTCCTGTTTTCCTTTTACAGGTATGCTGTCAGTCTCTCATCGTATAAAAGAATCAGTTGGTTCAACACTTGATCCCAGTTCCGATAACGCTGCGTCCACTTCTTTGTTACATTTCTGCTCGCAAGAAACAGCATCTTTTCAAGAGCGGTATCGCTTGGGAACACACTCTTTGTCTTTGTGACTTTCCTGTATTGACGGTTCAGCCCTTCTATGATGTTTGTGGTATACATAATTCTGCGGATATCTCCGGAAAACTGGAAGAAAGAACTCACATCTTCCCAGTTGTTTTCCCAGTTACTGATCGCATAGGGATATTTCTTTCCCCATTTCTCCTTGATCGTTTCCAATTCCGAAAGAGCTGCGGATTCATTGGGCGCGTTATAGACAGCCTTGAAGTCTGCGGAAAACTTCTTCAGATCGTTATAATTCACATATTTAAAAGAATTGCGCAGCATATGGATGACACAGCGCTGGATCTGTGCCTGTGGGAAAACGGCCTGAATTGCGTCTTTAAATCCGGGGAGACCGTCTACGCAGAAGAACAGGACATCCTGCACGCCACGGTTTTTCAGGTCGTTGAGCATTCCGAGCCAGAACTTACTGGTCTCATTCGCTCCTACGGTAATACTGAGAATATCCTTGTATCCTTCCACGGTAACTCCCAGTACAATATAAGCAGCGCGGCTGAGGATCCTGCCGTCTTCCCGGACTTTGTAATGGATACAGTCCATAAAAACAAAAGGATATACAGGGTTCAGTGGACGAGACTGCCACTCTTTCACTTCCGGAAGGATTTTGTCCGTGATTTTGCTGACCATTTCGGCGGAAAGTTCAATCCCATAAAGTTCCTGGAGCTGGTCATGAATATCCCTTGTACTCATTCCGCGGGCATAGAGAGAGATTACTTTCTCCTCAATCCCGGAAATATCCCGCTGATATTTCGGGATCAGCTTTGGTTCAAACTCACCATTGCGGTCACGGGGAACATCGATCTGGAATTCCCCGTACTGGCTTTTGAGTGTTTTGGGAGAGTGGCCATTCCTCTTATTATCGCTCTTAAGATCACCTTTACAATTTTTTTCATAGCCCAGAGTTGCATCCATCTCGGCTTCCAGAAGCTCCTGCAATATATCTTTGAAGCTGTCTTTGAGAAGGGAGTAAACATCAGCCACACTGGTAATGTTGTTTTCTGTAATAATCTGTCGGATTTGGTCTTTTGCTACTGCCATAAATAAACTCCTTTTCGATAAGAATTGTCATATCTGTAATTCTTACCAAAAAGGAGCCATTTTTTACCAAAGCCACAAAGTTTTTTACACTACCCGGCGCCCTGAGCCATCGGGTTACCCCCCTATCGTTAGACAGTACTAAAAACAAAGCAGCAGGATCGAATATTAGATCCTGCTGCTTTTTCTTTTTTCTCAATTCTATTCAGCATCAAGCACAAGCTTTGCCGCGCCGCAGATTCCCGCATCATTTCCCAGTTCTGCGAGAACGAATTTTACGTTTTTATCCGCAAAGAATGCCCTCTCCATATATGGCTCTCTAATATACGGGATCAGCACCTCTCCTGCCTTGGATACACCACCGCCGATGACAAACACCGCCGGGTCTGCCACTGCCGCGAGATTTGCCAGCCCATATCCCAGATATCTTCCAAATGCCACCGCGATCTCTTTTGCCACTTCATCTCCTGCTTTTACAGCGTCAAACACATCCTTAGCTGTCACATCCTCTTTATTCAGGATCGTAGGTCTCATCTCCTGCCCCAGCTTCTGCTTAGCAAGCCGTACAATACCTGTCGCTGACGCATACTGTTCAAGGCAGCCTCTGTTTCCGCATCCGCAGCGGTCAGTCTCTTCATAATTCACACAGAGATGACCGATCTCCCCGCCCGCGCCGTTCTGTCCGACAAGCATCTTTCCGTCAATAATCACGCCGCCGCCGACTCCTGTTCCGAGAGTCACCATGATCATATTCTTCTCTCCTGCGCCGCCGCCTTTCCACATCTCACCGAGTGCAGCGACATTGGCGTCATTTCCGATCTCAGCCTTAAGTCCGGTAAGCTCTTCCAGCTCCCGCTTGACCTCCTTATATTTCCATCCGAGATTCGCACTTCCATTGACAACTCCGTCCGCTGTCACCGGCGCGGGGACGCC
>DWYT01000122.1 GCA_019118545.1 Candidatus Mediterraneibacter merdavium
CTTTCAATCAGCGTACCACTCGGTACGCTTCATTCAAGTGCCTTGCAGGACACAAAATTTATCTCTTTTCGACTCTGCGACCTCAAGCATGAAGATTTTCGTGCTTTGCAAGGCAGACGATTGAGGTGTACTGGGCGTACACCGATTGAGGATAACGCCGCAAATCACGAAAATATCATGAGTTGAGGCGTGTGTGTCCTTGCAAAGAGAGGGTATAATTTGTTCTTTTATAATTCCTCTTCCTCTACGAGCTTCACCTCGGCTGCCCGTAAAACCTTTTCCGCGTTGTCAAAATCATCGGTATGAAATACCATGACAGGAGCTTTTCCTTCGCGGATCACAAAAGAATAAATATAATTCACATTGATCTGCCCGTCTGCGAGGATGGAGAGCATCTGGTTTAAGTTGCCCTTCTCGTCTCTTAGTTCCGCGCCCATCACTTCGCTTATACGGGTAACGAATCCTCTTTTGGTCAGACTTTCCTTTGCGCGGACCGGATCATCCACCACAAGACGCATGATCCCGAATTCCGGCGTGTCAAAGGTCGAGATGGCACGGATGTTGACATGCTCTTCCGTGAGCACAGAGGTCACGTTCATCATGCTTCCCGGCTGGTTTTCCACAAACACTGATATCTGCCTGATCATTACTATCACCGCCCTTCTATATATAATATGCTCTTTTATACAGGAAACTTCTTTTCAGCCTTTGGCCGCCAATCCAGCTCTGATGGCTCAGGCCGCTTACTGTGCGATGCTGTATCCCACGTCAAATGCTTTTTTATTGATCTCAACAGTCTTGGGCGGTACGGTCTTCTCGATCACCTCATACCACTGCTCTTTTGTAAAGTCCATATGCTGCGCCGCGATGCCCAGCACGATCATGTTGAACACTTTCGGATTTCCCAGCTTCTTGGATTCCTCTGTGGCGTCCACCTTATAGACTTTATATTCCTTTTCAAGGTCTTCCAGAATATTCTCCGGGTACTGCGCCGCCCCGATGACAACCGGCATGGGATCGATGCGCCAATCGTTGACAATGAGCACACCGTCTTTTTTGAGGAAATGCGCGTAGCGGAGCGCCTCCAGTCTCTCAAAGGCAATGATCACATCCGCCTGTCCTTCCTCCACGATGGGTTCTGCCACCTTGTCCCCGTAGCGGACAAATGTGACCACGCTCCCGCCTCTCTGCGCCATGCCGTGTACTTCGGACAGCTTCACATCATAGCCGCCCGCTATTGTAAGTCCGCCCAACACCCGGCTTGTCAGAAGGGTTCCCTGACCGCCCACTCCGACGATCATAATATTCTTTACTGCCATATCTATTCCCCCTCCCTTACAAGCTCGATGGCGTCAAATTTACACAGGTCTTTGCACAGGCCGCATCCCGTGCACATCGTGTCGTCGATATGGATGGTGCCGTCCGGGTTCTTCGTCATTGCCGGACATCCCGGCTTCATACACATCCCGCACTTCTTGCATTTGTCCTCATGTGCAATGTAGAGCGGCTTCTTTCTCTTATCGAGGAGTACGCAGGGCGTCTTTGTAATAATGACGGAGATCTCGTCCTTTGCCGTCTCTTCCTTTACAGCCTTCTCTACCTGCACGATGTCAAGTGCATTTACTTCGACCACATTTTTCACGCCCATGGCACGGCACAGCGCCGGAATGTCAATGGCATAGGCCGGATCGCCCTGCAGCGTCTTTCCTGTTGCCGCATGGTCCTGATGTCCGGTCATTCCTGTCGTGGAGTTATCCATGATGATAACCGTTCCTGTGGCATTGTTGTATACCATATTCATCAGGGAGTTCACGCCAGTGTGCATAAAGGTGGAATCCCCGATCACTGCCACCCAGTTCTTTATGTAATCCTTTCCCTTGGCTTTCTCCATGCCATGAAGGGTGGAAATACTGGACCCCATACACATGGTCGTGTCAATGACGCTCAAAGGAGCCACTGCCCCAAGGGTGTAGCAGCCGATGTCGCCCGCCGCGTGCATCTTTAACTTATTAAGCACGTAGAACACGCTTCGGTGGGGACATCCCGGACAGAGGATGGGCGGCCTTCCCGGAGCCTTCGCAGGTTCTTTAAGTTCAGGCTCTTCCTTTAAAACAGCCTTTCTCAGCATATTCGCGCTGTACTCGCCCTGTACGGTAAAGATCTCTTTCCCGATCGCCTTAATACCCCATGATTTCACCTGCTCCTCGATCACGGGATCTAATTCCTCCACAATATATAACGTATCCACTTTGGAGGCAAAGTCCTCGATCAGCTTTCTCGGAAGCGGATTGACCATGCCCAGCTTAAGGACAGATGCTTCCGGCAGGGCCTCTTTTACATACTGATACGGGATACCGCTTGTGATGACGCCGATCTTCGTATCGTTCATCTCTACTTTATTAATAGGAAGTGTATTGGCAGCCTCCGCAAGCTCTAGGTTGCGCTTCTCGATCTCGATGTGGCGCAGTTTCGCGTTGACGGGCATCATGACATTCTTCGGGATATTCTTCTCATAAGGCTTATCCTCCGGCGTCACGCGCTCACACAATTCCACCAGTCCCTGCGAGTGCGCAAGCCTTGTGGTGGTGCGGAAAATGAACGGACGGTCGAACTGCTCACTCAAGTCAAAGGCCGTCTTGAAAAACTCCTTTGCCTCCGCGCTGTCCGAAGGCTCGATCACCGGGATCTGCGCCGCTCTGGCCACCATCCTCGTATCCTGCTCATTTTGGGAGCTGTAAAGTCCCGGGTCGTCAGCGACAACGATCACCAGACCTCCGTTTACCCCCATGTAAGACACCGAGTACAGCGGGTCTGCCGCCACATTTAACCCAACATGCTTCATACACGCCATGGCACGGGTGCCTGCAAGGCTTGCGCCAACGGCAACCTCGGTCGCCACTTTCTCGTTGGGCGCCCACTCCTCATATACATCGTCCTTGTACTGCACAAGGTATTCGCTTATCTCCGTGCTGGGCGTTCCCGGATAGGCGGAGGATACCTTCACTCCGGCCTCATAGGCTCCGCGGGCGATCGCCTCGTTGCCCAGCATGATCACTTTCTCTGCCATCTTACAGTCCATCCTTTCGTAAATCTGTCACTCTCTTTGCCTTGCCCTCAAACCGTTTCAGGGAGTTCGGCGCCACAAGGCGGATCTGGGTTCCAAGGCCCAGCTGCGATTTGAGCGCTGACTTAATTCTTGTCTCCAGCTCACTTAATTTTCCATAGCTGTCAAGCAGCCTGTCGTCGATCAGCTCCACAGTGATGGTCATCACATCGAGCCGGTTCTTTCTCTCCACAAGGATCTCGTAATGAGGTCCGATCTCCTCGATCTTTAAGAGCACTTCCTCGATCTGTGTGGGGAAGACATTGACGCCGCGGATCACAAGCATATCGTCCGCCCGTCCGGATATATTCTCGATCCTGCAGGTCGTGCGTCCGCATTTGCACGGTTCGTACATCAGCCTTGTCAGGTCTCCGGTGCGGTATCTCACGAGGGGAAGCGCCTCTTTCCCGAGGCAGGTCACCACCAGCTCGCCCAGCTCGCCCGGCGGAAGCACTTCTTCCGTCTCCGGGTCGATCACTTCCGGGATAAACCAGTCCTCGTTCACGTGCATGCCGCATAGCTGGGTACACTCTCCTGCCACACCCGGCCCGCACAGCTCGCTCATGCCGTAGTTCTGCGTACAGACGAACTGGTCGCCCCAGACCCTGTGCATCTCATCGCGCATGGGTTCGGTCATTCCCTCGCCGCCAAACAGTCCGATGTGAAGCTTGAGATCCTTTGACGGGTCAATCCCTCTGTTTCTTAATTCTTCTCCTAAATGGAGGGCATAGGACGGCGTCGCCACGAGAAGGGTCACGCCCATATCCTGAAGGAACATGATCTGCTTGTTCGTATTCCCCGAGGACATAGGGATCACGCTTGCCCCGATCTTCTCAAGGCCGCCGTGGAGTCCCAGCGCTCCTGTAAACGTGCCGTAGCCGAAGGATATCTGCGCCACGTCCTCCGCGGTGGCGCCGCCCATGCAGGCGAGCCTTGCCACGTTATTCAGCCACATATCCAGATCGTTCCTCGTATATCCCACTACCGTCGGTTTGCCCGTCGTGCCGGAGCTGGCATGGTAGCGGACGATGTCCTTTTTATCAACCGCAAAAAGTCCGTCCGGGTAATGATCCCGGAAATCCGCCTTGTATGTAAACGGCAGCTTCTTTAAGTCCTCTAAAGTCCGGATGTCCTCCGGCTTCACCCCTGCCGTGTCCATCTTCTCACGGTAAGGTTTTACTCTGTCATAAATATACGAGACCGTCGTTTTCAGCTTCTCAAGCTGGATGGCCTCGATCTCACTTCTCGGCAGAGTCTCTTCCTTTGCCCATATCATTATGTCAACCTCCTTATCGCTGCTTCCGGTCTGTTGCCGGACCGGTACTGTCCCGGCGCAGTGGGGCATGCCGCCCTCTGGTCGGCTGCAAACCGGCGCAGGTATAATATCTGACGATATTATACCACAATGCTTTGACGGTTTAAAGCAATAAATCTAAAAACTATCACTCGGCTGAATCATCTGCTGATACGCCTTTTTCCGCCTTATCCTCCGCATCATCAGCGGAAGCTTCCTCATATAGGATCTCCACAGGCCCCATAACGAGCGCATAGCATCCGACCTGCTCGTAATGACGGAAGAAGGACTCTCTTGGATATGAGCACTCTCCTTTGAGAGGGTCGCATACATATACGTTTTCCGAGTCATAATCTGTCAGGACAAGGCAGTGCTCATTGGCAGGCCAGTAAAAATATTCCTCCGTGTACTCGCCGTCCGCGATAATGTGCCATCCTCCGATATACTTTATCTCGGTATTATTCATGGAGGACCAGATGCACAAAGGGATACCGGCATCACAGTAGGCAAGGATCTCCTCTTCTGTCAACCCGTATAAAGGAGTCGCCACATGCTCTCCGCCCTGTTCGTCAATAAACTTCTGCATCGCTTTGGCAACAGGGTGCGGAAACACGCCAAAGCTGGAAGAATATATCGGGTTCCCTATAAAAGCAACCTCTGGATGCACTGCATAATCCTTGTCATCCACAGTCTCTATACTGTCCTTTTCCAAAGCGTCCGCAAGCTCTGTCTTTTCCACATCATATCCGTAGGCGTTTAACAGCATCGTCGC
>DWYT01000123.1 GCA_019118545.1 Candidatus Mediterraneibacter merdavium
AAGACAGGTACAGGGAAACTGAAAAGAAATAAAGCCTACAAGAGCCATATCTTAACAAAGAAGTCGACGAAGAGAAAAAGAAATCTCAGACAGTCAACGATCACTGACGCAACAAACGTAAAGAACATGAAGAAGGTATTACCGTATCTGTAAGATCAGTTCAGCCACACCTTGGACGCGCGCGCATAGGCGCGAGCTGAACGCATGGCAGGATTGCAGAAGATATCGGATTTTGATAGGAGGATTAAGAAATGGCAAGAATCAAAGGCGGAATGAACGCTAAGAAGAAACATAACAGAACACTGAAACTGGCGAAGGGATACAGAGGAGCACGTTCCAAGCAGTACAGAGTTGCTAAGCAGTCTGTAATGAGAGCTCTTACATCAGCTTACGCGGGAAGAAAGCAGCGCAAGCGTCAGATGAGACAGCTCTGGATCGCGCGTATCAACGCAGCGGCAAGAATGAACGGTCTGTCCTACAGCAAGTTCATGCACGGCCTGAAGCTGGCTAACGTTGACATGAACAGAAAGATGCTGGCAGAGCTCGCTGTAAACGATAAAGAAGGATTCGCAACACTTGCTTCACTTGCAAAAGAGAAGATCGCGTAGTACAATAAAGCCAGAAGCCCGGTCCCGGTTGGGATTCGGGCTCGTTTTGTTTTTTTCAGTTCAGCGGTACACTTTACGAATGGCGTGTGTTGAACGGAAAAACTGTTCAGTGGCGAATGGCGCGCGCTGAACTGAAAAACTGTTCGGGAGTGCCATACGAATGGCGCGCCTGAAAGGAATAAAAAGAAGCAGGGGAGTGACAACGATGAGAAATCATGAAGTGACGACAGAGCAGCCTCTTTTGGATGAGAACGGCAGGATCGCAGAACCCGGCTGGGCGAGACATCAGGTATGGCAGTACGACAGGGAGAAGATCACGGCGCCGAAAGTCCGCATCAAAGAGTGGGATTATTATCTGGTCATGAACGAGGACTATGCCGCTGCATTTACCCTTTCGGACGACGGGTACATCGGACTCCAGTCTGTTTCTCTTTTGAATTTTAAAGAAAAGTGGGAGCACACGGAGACGATCCTCACTCCGTTTCCCATGGGAAAGATGAAGATGCCCGCCTCGTCCTCGGAGGGAGATGTCATTTACAAAGATAAAAGGCTGCGCATGGAGTTTAAAGTAGAGGCGGGGAAGCGGCTCATATCCTGCGATTTTAAGGATTTTTATCAGGGGAAGCCGTTCTACTGTGAAATCACGCTGGATCAGCCGAGGATGGACACCATGGTCATTGCTACGCCGTGGAGCGGGAAAAATGCTTTTTACTACAATCAGAAGATCAACTGTATGCCCGCGGAAGGCTATATGTCTTACGATGATGTGACGTACTGGTTCAGTCCAAAGACAGACTATGGTACGCTGGACTGGGGGCGCGGCGTGTGGACATACGATAATACATGGTACTGGGGTTCCGGCAACGGTACGGTGGGCGGAAAACCCTTTGGATTTAATATCGGTTATGGCTTCGGGGATACGTCTGCGGCGACGGAGAACATCCTTTTCTATGACGGAAAAGGACACAAGCTGGATGATGTGACCTTCTATATTCCGGAGGGGGGCTACATGGAGCCATGGACGTTTACCTCCAGTGACGGGCGTTTTGAGATGGAATTTACTCCGATCCTCGACCGCGCGGCGAGTATCTCCGCAGCAGTCATATCTTCCGACCAGCATCAGGTATTCGGGAAAATGAGCGGGAAGGCGGTACTGGATGACGGTAAATTCATTGAACTGAAAGATTTTATGTGCTTTGCGGAAAAGGTGCATAACAGATATTAAAAAAGTCTCCGATGTTTGCGAAAAGCATCGGGGATTTTTTGTAACATTTTTTGTCTCCGTGAGTTAATAGTGTGAAGGGTGGTGAGAGAGATGGATATCGAACGCGTATATGAACAGTATTTCAAAGATGTATTTTTGTATGTGCGCAGCCTGTCCGCGGATGCCGGCACAGCGGAGGAGATCGCGCAGGAAACGTTCATGAAAGCTTTGAAATCCATAGATTCATTTGACGGGTCGCGCGATATCAGGGCATGGCTCTTTACGATCGCACGAAATACATATTATACGTTCTGCCGCAGGGAGCATCTGTATGTAGAGAAAGGATATTCGGAAGAGTATGCTTCCCGTGCCGCTGCTGAACGTGAAACAGATGTGTGTGCAGATGTCATCGAGCAACTCGCGGATGAAGAACGCTCTTTTCTCATCCACCGTTTTCTTCACGATATGAAAGAGCCGTATAAAGAAGTGTTCAGCCTAAGAGTGTTCGGGGAACTGCCCTTTGAGAAAATTGGGCAGTTGTTCGGAAAAAGCTCCGGCTGGGCGAGAGTGTGCTATTACCGGTCAAAAAAGATGATACAGGAGTATATGGAGGCGATGAAAAATGAAAAAGATCAGTTGTAATATCGTTCGTGATATTCTGCCACTTTATCTGGATGATGTGGTGTGTGATGAGACAAGAGAAATGGTGGAGGAGCATCTACAGTCCTGTGCCGCATGCCGCGCAGAAGCATCTTCTATGAAAAAGGATGTGGTGCTGCCCGCCAGTAAAAGCCAGCGGTTCGCGGAAGCCAAAGTAATGAAAAACATAAAACACAGGATCTTTCGGAAAAAAGTGATCGTCTGCGCCATCACAGTGGCAGTCGTACTGGCAGCAGGAGTGGGCGGATATGCCTTTATGATGCTCTCTAAAACGATGATCCCGTATGAGAAAAGCGGGGTGTCAATAAGTGCGGTCACTCTGGCAGAGGATTCCCAAAACGCATATCTTTACTTTAGCATAGATGCTTCGGATGCAGCGGGAACTGTATGTCACGATCCTGTGACCGTGCAGACAGAGGACGGGGAGAAAACAGTCGTCATCCTGTATGCGTACAGTACGCCGTGGTCCAGATATATCGAGTCTCGTTTTGGAAATAACAGTGACGGGGAAAGCGGGATGACATATCAGATGCTGGGAAATGCAGATGAGATCGATGAGGTGTATTACGGAGAGTTTGAGCCTGCTTCGGAATTTTATGAAGACCCGGCTGGTTTTTTGGAAAAAGCGGAACTCATATGGAGCGGGAAAGAGTAGATTTTGAATAATTTACCCCTCCGGATTCTCATGAAGGGGAATCGGAGGGGCCTTAAATATCTTTTATCATGTACTTTCAATCATCCTTCAATTCAACGAGCATTTCTATCTCAACGGGTATATTTCCGGGAAGGACATTGACGCCGATAGCGCTTCGGGCGGGTTTCCCGGCTGTATCGCCGAAGAGATCTGCGAGAAGCTGACTGCCGCCATTGACTACCTGTGGCTGCATGGAGAAAGTATCATCGCTGGCAACAAAGGCCAGAACTTTGACAAATCGTTTGATCTTGTTCAGATCTTTTATCTGTGCTTCGAGATTAGCAAGAAGATTCAGCATGCAGTTCCGGGCGGCGGCCTGCCCTTCTTCAAGTGTTACGGCGCTGCCGAGAGTTCCTAGCCTGACAGGAGTGCCATCGTGCAGATCGGGACCGCAGCCGCTACAGTACAACAGGTTCGCACCGAATTCTACAACAGGGGTGTATATGCCGCCTGCAGGCCCGGGTTTCGGAAGAGAGATTCCAAGTTCCTTCATTCTTTCGTATACATTTGCCATAAGTATACCCTCTTTTCTTTTTATTTACTAAGGGGAAGCCCTAAGTATCTAATCAGAAACGGAAGTCGGCGGCCTGTAAGAAATCTGAGGATTAGAGACAGCGTCATTGTTCAGTCCGAAAGAAAGCTCCAGACGGAAATAATCGGCGCGGATATAACTTTCTACAAACTCGGCAGGAGTCCTGTCATCAAGATATCCCAGTCGTTCAGAATAGCATACATAATCATTTTCATTGCAGTTTAACAGCTTGGCTGTATTAGGAGATATGTTTACAAAACTGTAGCTATCCTTCGCTTTCGTTGGTGCGAATCCGTATTTTTTTCGTAGAGAGCCATAAAGAGAGGTCTCGATATCAGACACCTGAAAACCTTCATAGAGATGAGGATTCAGGAAACTGATCACCAACGCCACGGGACGATAGTTGTCATACACAAGGCGCTTGTAGCGTATGATATGCTCATCGTCCTCCAGACCAAAGAATAACTTGGCTCTGGGAGCGGGGGCGGTCTGGGAAAAGCTCAACACCTTGCTGGTCGATATATGACCGGCCCGTTTGATATCCTCTGTGAACGAGGGAAGATCATCATAGACTCTGGAGATACGTTCCGCAACGAACGTTCCTTTTCCCTGCTTCCTGTATAAAAGACCTTCATATACAAGATCCATGATCGCCTGCTTTGCAGTGCCGCGGCTGACGTCAAATTGCCGGGCAAGTTCTAACTCACTGGGCATCTGCGTGTGCGGCTCAGAAGCGGAGATAAGCTGCCGTAGGTATTGTTTGATCTTCACATAATACGGTAAATGATTAGCAAGTTCCTGCATATCCATTCCTCTCATTCCCATAATTTGTCTTTATCATAACATTGACTAACTGATTGGTCAATAAATGAATAAATAGGGGATAATATTTGGAAAATACAAACAATATTCCGTAAATAATATAGTATTAGATGATTAGTGTATTTAATTTTGTTTAATTATAACATTTTGTACTTGACTAGTCAACTATACAATGTTATTATTCAAATAACAAAAAAACCAAAAACAAAGGAGGAGAACTATGAAAAGGAAAAGAATTGCTGCAGTGTTGCTGGTCTGTCTGATGCTGCTCTCTATTGTGGGATGTTCTGCAAAGAGCGGCGGAGATGACGCTCAGACGGGGGATGCCGGAGGCGGCGAGAAGATCAAAGTGGGGTATGATATTTACTACCTCGGAAACTCATGGTCCGTACAGCTCTATCAGGAATTTAAATGGAATGTAGAGAACAATTATGCGGACAAGGTTGATGTGACTTATGTAGAGTCAGATAATGACATCACAAAGCAGATCGCGAATATCGAGGACCTGATCGCTCAGGGAGTTGATGTGATCATCACAACCCCGTGCGATACGACAGCGCTGAACAGTACTCTTCAGGAAGCAATGGACGAAGGAATCAAAGTGATCCTGCTTGCAGCTACGATCGACGGGGACGAGTATGATTCTCTGATAACGGTAGATGAGACAGATTTCGGAGCTACGGGCGCGAAGTGGCTGGCAGAGCAGCTTGGCGGTGAAGGCAAGATCGTCATGCTGGAAGGAATCGAAGGTGTTTCCACAAATACACTTCGTCAGGAAGGCGCTATGAGCGTTTTTGAAGAGTATCCTGATATCGAGATCATCGCTGACGAGGCGGCCGGATGGGATTACGCGACAGCAAAGACAGTGATGGCTGACCTTCTGGCTACTTATCCGGAGATTGACGGCGTATGGTCACAGGGAGGCGCTATGACGCTGGGTGCAGTCGAGGCATTTCAGGCAGCGGGCAGAGACCTTGTTCCTATGACGGGCGAAGATAACAACGGTTATCTGAAAGTCTGTGTCGAGAATGATATGGAAGGCATCGCTGTAGCGAAACCGACATGGCTGACGAGAGTTGCTTTAGATACCGCGCTTGATCTGATGGACGGAAAAGAAGTGGAGAAGGATAATATTTATCCGGTAGAGACAATGGCAGGTCTTGACGAGATGAAAGAAGCATATTTCCCGGATCTTTCAGATGATGTATGGTGCGGCACAGAGCTTCCGGAAGACGTATTGCAGGAAGTGTTCCAATAAGAGATAACAGGCTTTGGTCAGCGTGACCATTTGGCGGTTGATATGAGGTCCGGATACTCCGCAGCCTGCGCGGGGTGTTCGGACCTATACTGTTTGACGATAATTTGGAGGGAAAGCATGTGAGGAAAGGAAAAGTGATACTGACAGGGAAGAATCTGTCCAAAGAATTTAACGGTAATGTCGTCCTTGAGGATGTATCGATCGAATGTGCGCAGGGAAGCGCGATAGCCCTTGTGGGAGAGAACGGCGCCGGGAAATCAACGCTGATGAATATTATCAGCGGAGCATTGTCCCCCTCTGCCGGAACGATAGAACTTGACGGACAAAAGATCGTCTTTCGTGATCCGATAGCAGCAAGAGAGAAAGGGATCGCGTTCGCACATCAAGAGCTTAGCCTTATGGAAGAACTGACGGTAGGGGAGAATATCATGCTTGGCAGGGAGCCGAAAAAGGGGATCTTTATCGATCAGAAAAAACTCCATGCTCAGGCGAAGGAAGTTCTTGATGAGATCGGATATGATATCAATGTGAATACAATGGTCTGTGACCTTTCTCCGGCAGAATGTCAGATTACGGAAATCGCTAAGGCATGGTCTTCAGGGCCGAGAATCTTGATCCTTGACGAACCGACATCCAGTCTGAACCAGAAAGAATCACAGGTTTTGTTTGATTTTATCCACAGGATCGTCGAAAAAGGAGTGGCGGTGATCATGATAAGCCACCGCATGGATGACATTTACCAGTCGTGTAATGAAGTGATCGTTCTTAAAGACGGAAGGTTTGTGTTCCATGCGCCGATCGAGGAGACCACGGAAGAGATGCTCATCAGCAAGATGGTGGGAAGGGATTTTAAAAATGTATATCCAAAAAGGCGTGAGGAGCGGGCGGAAAAAATAAAAGTTTCTATTAAAAATGGATCGGTAGGCGATCGTGTCAGAGGCGTCAGTATTGATGTGCCCGAGGGGACTGTCGTGGGCATAGGCGGGCTGGAAGGACAGGGACAGAGAGAGCTGAGCAGGGCTCTTTTCGGACTTGCCCATTTTACGGGCGGCGATTACCTGATCGACGGGAAAAAAGTGAAGATACATTCTCCGGCAGACGCCATAAAAAATAAAATTGCTTATGTTCCGGAGGACAGAAAGACAGAAGGATTATGTCTTTCTCTGTCGGTACAGGAAAATATTCTCTCAATGATA
Organism: Candidatus Mediterraneibacter merdavium; assembly: GCA_019118545.1. Lineage (GTDB taxonomy): Bacteria > Bacillota > Clostridia > Lachnospirales > Lachnospiraceae > Mediterraneibacter > Mediterraneibacter merdavium. The sequence continues at coordinate 6,975 of DWYT01000123.1, forward strand.
TGGAAAAGAAACTCCAGATTTGGATTTATAAATAAAAATGCAGGAGATAAGGAGACAGAAGAGGGGATCAGCAGACTGAATATCAAAGTTGGGCATCCGAAGATGAAGGTGTCGAATCTTTCCGGTGGAAATCAGCAGAAGATCGTATTTTCAAAATGGATCAAAACAGATCCCGAGATTCTTTATCTGAATGAACCGACGCGCGGAGTGGATGTGCAAAGTAAGCTCGAAATATATGAGCTGATACGCAGTCTGACCCAAAGAGGGGTCAGTGTGGTCATATTTACCAGTGATATGTTGGAGCTGATCGGGCTCTCGGATGAGATCTACATCATGTATGAGGGCAGGATTTCAGGCTATATCACAGGGAAGGAAGCTACAGAGGAGAGGATCATGCAGTTCAGCGCGAAAAATTCTGATGAAAAAGAGGGGAGTGAGAACAGATGACGGGATCCGTAAAAAAACAAGTGAAGCAGGCTGTTCCGTCGATGGTCGTCCTGCTTGTAATGATCGTTGCCGCAGCAGTGATTTCCCCGACGTTCAGGAATGCGTACAATATCAGGAATATCGCGGCGCAGGCAGCAGTGCTGTCCGTAGTGGCGATCGCGCAGTGCAAAGTGTTATTTATCGGCGGGATTGATATGTCTGTGAGCAGTATCATCTCATTTAGCACGATCATGGTGGCGATGTTCAGCGGGGACAGTGTGACGGATATTTTAGTGAGTATCCTGTTTGCCGTTGGCGTCGGGGCATTTACCGGCCTGATCAACGGGATCGGAGTAGTCAGATTCCAGATTCCCGCAATGATCATCACGATATCAACGCAGGCATTTTTAAAAGGAGTCTGTCTCATACTGATGCCCAGTGGAGGCGGAAAAGTCAATACGGATTTTGCTTCGTTTATGAAAACGAGGATCGGGGTGCTCAATGTATCAATCATCCTCGCGATCGTGTTGTATGCGGTTCTGTTTATTGTCATGCACTATACACAGTTTGGGCGGAATATGTATGCCATCGGCAACGGGGAAAATTATGCCCGGCAGTCGGGAATCAAAGTGAAAAAGAATATCGTCATCGTCTATGTTCTATCCGGAATGATCGCCGCTGTAGCCGGAGTATTCCTATCTGTCAGGATATCAACGGGCAATCCGCTTGTAGGCGACAGCTACGCGATGGATTCAGTCGCCGCTGCGGTAGTGGGAGGCGTTTCCATGAACGGTGGTATCGGCAGCGTCATCGGAGCGTTTTTCGGAGCGATCATATTGACTTTGATCAATAACATAATGAATAATCTGGGAATTTCACCTTACTATCAGTATATTGCGAAAGGGATCGTACTGGTGGCATCTCTTATGATTTTTCAGATAAAAAGAAAGGAGATGAAATAGATGAAGAAATTTAGAGAAAAAACAAGATATTCAAATTTCCCGTACGGGGTATATCTTCTGTTTGTTGTGATCGTGCTTGTATTTCTTCTATCTACTAACGGTACAGTTTCTCCGTCTCATCTGCTTAATATCGCGCGTTCTGCGGCGCCTCTGGGGATCGTGGCGATGGGACAGACTCTCGCCCTGCTGGTGGGAGGACTTGATCTGTCTGTAGGAGCGACGATGTCCATGGTAAATCTCGTATGCGCGTCTATCATGAGAGGCAGCAGCGAAAACATTTTTCAGGGAGTTGTTGTTTCACTGGCATTGTGCGTTGCGATCGGATTAGTCAACGGCATCATCATAACAAAGTTTAAAATGCAGCCCTTTCTCGTGACAATGGCGATGTCTATCATCATAGAAGGCGGATATTATGTGTATACGCAGGGAATACCAAGCGGAAATATCCCAGATTCCTTCCGCTATATCGCGGAGGGCTGGATCGGAGTATTCCCGGTCGCGTTTTTGATCTGGATCGTCCTATGGTTTGTCCTGTCAGTTGTATTGAGGAGAACCGTTTATGGGCAGAAGCTCTATTTTACAGGAGCGAGTAATCTTGTGGCAAAGATGTCGGGATATCATGCCGACAGGATCGTAATATCCGCTTATGTGCTTACTTCTGTTCTGGCAGGCGTTGCCGGTTTGATGCTGAGCGCATATGTCGGTGTGGCGTCTATGGGAGTCGGCACGGAATATACTTTGAATTCGATCGCCTCCGCGGTTATCGGAGGAACTGCTTTCGTGGGCGGGATTGGCACTCTTGAGGGAACGTTCCCGGGAGTGATGATTATTGTGATATTGCAGAGCTTGATGACGATCCTTGGTATTTCCAACGCTGGGCAGTATTTGAGTCAGGGTGTTGTGATTGCTGTGATGGTAGCTATCAATCAGATGCAGTTAAAGAAAAACAGATAGACAGGAGGAAAAAGATATGTCGTTCGTAAGACTGATGACAGGTGATGTAGCGCCGGAAAAATTAGGATTCACTTATTCTCATGAACATATTGTGTGCCGGCCGGCGTATTGGGCGGAAAGAGGACAGGAGGATTTTTTGCTTGACGATGTGGTGAAGAGCGAACAGGAGGTCGCGGCAGCAAAAAAGTGCGGCGTGGATACGATCGTGGATGCGACTGCGATTGATTACGGGCGCGATCCGCAGGCAGTATATGACATTTCTGTACATACAGGGATGCAGATCATCGGTACGGCAGGTTTTAACAAGGGCTTTTTATGGGACGCTAAAATACCGGGGGAAGACCGCACATATGAAGAGTGGATTGACACCGCAAGTATACAGGAGCTTACAGATTTTGTCGTGAAAGAGGTAAATGTAGGGATGCAGGGAACCTCCGTAAAAGGCGGACAGGTAAAGTTTGGCACAGGATATAACAGCATCAGCCCCCTTGAGATCAAAACGATCCGTGCGGTATGCAGAGCTCATCTTGAGACGGGAGCTCCGGTACATTCCCATACGGAAGCGGGAACGATGGCATTGGAGCAGATGCAATATCTGAAGGAAGAGGGAGTAGATCCGCACAATGTAAGCTTCGGACACATGGACCGCAATCCGGATACCTATATGCACCTGAAACTTGCGGATACGGGAGCATTTCTTTGTTTTGACGGAATCGCTAAAGTAAAGTACAATCCGGAATCCACAAGGATAAAATGTATATTGGAACTCGCGAAGAGAGGGTATGATAAACAGATACTTGTCAGTGGTGACACGGCGAGGAGAAGCTATTATAATAGTTATACATATGCGGTCGGCCTTCCGTATATCAAAGAGACATGGCTTCCGCGCCTGATAGAGGAGGCGGATATGCAGGGGCTCGACGGCAAAAAACTTGCGGAGAACATTTTCATTAATAATCCACGGGAATGTTTTTCATTTAAGAAGGTGAGATAATGTATTATTGTGATCTGAATCAAAAAGAGGCGGAAAGTGTCCTGAAAAGGGAGGGGATCACGGCGCTGCTCCCGATCGGAGCTGTCGAAGTGCATGGGAACCATCTTCCGCTTGATACGGACTGCCGGCTTGCACAGGGAGTCGCGGAGAAAGTGAGTCATAAGCTGGGAGATGAACGGTGTGTGATCCTCCCGTGCGTGCCCTACGGTCAGGTGTGGTCACTTGGAAATGTCCCGGGAACGATCAATATTCCTGATGATATCCTTACGGAATATCTGTTTGAGATCGCTAAGGGACTCTGCCGAGCCGGAGTCAAACGGCTGGCTGTCATCAATGCTCATGTGGGAAATGGAAATGCGATTAAAAATGTGGCACGCAAAGCATACGGCAGTCTGGACATGAAGATTTATTATTTTACTTATCCGGGAGCGTCAGAGGTGATAGAGCAGGTGTGTGAGACAGACAGATGTCACGGCGTATTCTTCCATGCGGATGAGATCGAGACGTCTTATATGCTGTATCTTGCCCCGGACAAGGTAGACATGGAGAAAGCGGTCTGTCGAAAAGTATCTTTCCCTAAAGACTATGAATATACGCCTGTCAGGTGGGATGAATTTATGGATACGGCAGTGCTTGGAGACGCGACAAAAGCCAGCGCGGAAAAAGGGAAAAAGATCATTGATGCAGTGGTGGAAAATATCTGTGAGATATTAAAGGGAGAGAAATAGGATGTCATATATACTGGCTGTCGATCTGGGATCTACGCAGATGAAACTGATGCTCATGGACGAGTCAGCAAAAACGGTCTGTGTGGTCGCTGAAAAATATCCGACATATGTAAATGAGAAGGGGTGGATGGAACAAAAGCCGGCAGATTGGCTTTATGCCCTGAAAAAGGGCGTATCCGAACTTTCTGAAGCAGTGGATATAAAATCTGTAGAAGTAATATCTTTCTCTGGGCATATGAGCAGTGTTGTACTAATGGATGACAAGGGAGAGGTACTATATCCGTGCATCATGCTTTCAGACTCCAGAAGCCAAAGACAATGTGACGAGCTCGAGAGACGGGTCGGACCACTCATAAAAGAGAGAACGGGAAATACTGTCAATAACGCTTTCTCGCTTCCAAAACTCTTGTGGTTGTATGAAGAAAAACCGGATATATACGCAAAGACAAAAGTATGGGTTTCTGCCAAAGACTATCTGCGCTACTGTCTTACAGGAGTTTGTGAGACAGAGTACACGGATGCGTACAATTCGCTGTGTACGCAGCCGGGAAAAGCGGAATGGGACGAGGAGATCATAGCCAAGAGCGGTCTTGATAAGGAGATGTTTCCTACTGTTCGAAGTCCTTATGACAGATGCGGGAGCGTGACAAAGGAGGCGGCAGCAGCTTTCGGACTAAAAGCAGGAATTCCGGTAGTGGCAGGGGCCGCGGACATGGCATGTGCCGCTTTGGGGGCCGGTCTGTGGGAAAACGGAGATTCCGCGCTGACCTTGGGAACATGCGCGACGTATTTGTCTGTCGTGCCGGGGATCAATGAGAAATATTACGGGCAGATTACATTTCATCCTTGTGTAGAGAAAGGGAAGATGTTCGCGCTCGGCTCGCACTTTAACGGCGGGGCAGCAGTAAACTGGATATCAGGGATTCTTTCAGAAAAGGGTCAGATCGATTATGAGATGCTTGCAAAGCTGTCAAAAGAGGCAGAATCTGTTCCGGCAGGCAGCGGAGGGATGATAACAATTCCGTTCCTTGCAGGGAGTGGATCGCCGTATTTCTGCGCGTCTGACCGTCAGCATGTGATCGGAATGAGGATGAATACCACACGGGCAGAAGTGTTCCGAAGCGAGCTGGAGGGTATCACATACAATCTGCGGCAGACATTTGAGGCTTTCAGGGAGATGAGCGGCGTTTCAAAGATCCTTCTGGGCGGAGGCGGGGTCCGCATCGGCATATGGCCGCAGATCATAGCGGATATATTCGGAATACCTGCGGATATTTCCCAGCAGTCCGATGTATCGACCGTCGGTGCAGCCATCATAGCAGGAGTGTCAGCAGGGATTTTTAAAGACGCGAAAGCAACAGCAGAAAACTGTCTTAAGATTCAGGAAAGAAAGGACCCGTCAGACGAGAATAAAAAGCTGTACGATCATTTATATGACAGATATTTAAACTACTATAAGATAACGAATATTTTGGATTCAGAGGACAAATATGGCAGATAATCTTGTGTTTGAGATACTGGAAAAACTGGTGCGTACTGATACGTCGAATCCACCCGGGAATGAAAAAACCGCGGCAGAATATCTTTGCCGTCTGTTTCTCGAAAACCATCTAAGCGCGTGGATACAGGATGTCGGTAATGGACGGGCGAATGTCATCGCTTCATACGGTGATGGCGGGCCGGAGATCCTTTTGTGCGGCCATCTGGATGTGGTTCCGGCGGCGGGAGGATGGAGCATGCCGGCATTTGAGCTGACAGAAAAGAACGGTAAGCTGTACGGGCGCGGCACCGCGGATATGAAGGGCGGAGTAGCCGCAATGTGCGCGGCGTTATTAAATGTCGCGAGAATGAAGATACCTCTGCGGGGAAAAGTCACGCTCGTCTTTGTGGCTGATGAAGAATGCGGGAATCTGGGAATGCGTCACTTTCTGGGATCAGAACAAAAGGCGGTATTCGCTGTGATCGGGGAACCGACGGAACTTCAGGTTGCCGTTGCACACAGAGGCGCTCTTAGGGATTATATAGATATCATAGGCTATCCCCAGCACGCGGCCCTTCCGTCCGAAGCGAGCAATGCAGTCCGAAACAGTGCAAAGGCAGTGGATTCAATTTTCAGGTTAAATGATACATTAAAGTCGTATAAACACCCCTTGCTCCCATCTCCAAGTATTGCCGTGACGATGATAAATGGATATGAAAAAGACAATGTGATCCCAGAGCGTGTGCGTATTATGACAGATTTCCGTATCCTGCCCGGGATGGGTTTGGAAGAAAGCCGTAAACTTGAAGAAAAAGCATTAGAAGGCTGTGGGGAATATGAGATCACAGAACATTTTTATATGAAGGGTGGAGAAACAGATCCTTCCTGCAAGTATGTGCAGAGGTGTTGTAAGGTCGGAGAGAAGGTTTTAAAAAGGGAACAAAAGCCGATTGCTTTCGGCGCTTCCTGTGAACAATGTTTTCTCGTTGAGAAGGGAATACCGACGATCATATGCGGACCGGGGAGTCTGGATCAGGCGCACACTATTGACGAGTATGTAGAGAAAGATCAGATTAGATTGGCAGAACAGTATTATATGGCGATGATCATGGATTTATTAGGAGGAGAGATAAGGAAATGACCGAAGGATTCAAAAAACTTCCGACACCTGCCGTTGTGGTTGAGCTGGATATCGCGTGGCAAAATATCACTAAGATGCTGGAAGAGGCGAAGAAACACGGACTAAAGCACAGACCTCACGTGAAAACACACAGATCGAGCTTCCTTGCAAAGGCTCAGGTCAGAGCGGGATGCAGCGGTATCTGTGTCGCGAAATTGGGAGGGGCAGAAGTGATGGCAGAAGCCGGGATCGATGATATATTCGTCGCTTATCCCATCATCGGAGAAGATAAGCTGAAAAGACTGTTGAAATTGTCCGAGACAGTAGCTGTGTCCACGATCGTCAACAGTGTTGAAGGCGCACGCGGCTTAAGTGATGCCTTTGAAAAAAGCGGATCTAAGGTCGATGTTTTAATAGAGATCGACGGCGGTCTGAACAGAGGCGGCGTAAAACCGGGAGAAGCGGCGCTGCAGTTCGCCCGGTCCATCCGAGAACTGAAAGGCATAAATATCGTCGGTCTGATGTACTATGGCGGTCTGGTTTACGATAGTCGCAATATCCATGAGATAGAAGCGTATGCAGAAGAAGAGAGGGACATCCTGATACAGACTGCAAAGATGCTCAAAAGCGACGGGTTTGAAATGCGGGTGCTGAGCGCCGGATCGAGTTTCACAGGAAAGGTCCCTGAAAAACTGGAAGGGATCACGGAGATACGGAGCGGTCATTACATCTTCAATGATTGCGGGCAGCTGGATGTGGGACTTGCTACCCCCGAGGACTGTGCTCTCAAAGTGATTGCTACAGTCGTGGCGAAACCCGATAAGCATGTTGTGATAGCGGATGTGGGGACGAAAAGTCTGACAAGCGACACCTGTCATCACAGACCGGGATACGGTTACATCGTCGGACAGCCGGAAATAGAGATATATGCTTTGAATGAGGAACATGCGTTTCTGAGGACAGAGGATGAGAATCCGCTCCGGATAGGAGACAGGATAGAGATCATCCCGAATCATGCCTGTGTAGTGACCAATCTGGCAGATCGTGTATATGGCTTTCGCGATGGAGAGTTTGAGTGTATGATCGATATTGACGCAAAAGGGAAAAGTGTATAGGAGGGAATATGCGCATACATGAAAGAATCTACATCGTCGGCTCAGGAACGGCCGGATTTGGGATATCTGAAGAGACAGATTGCACGGTATACTTGCTTGACGGGGGAGAAGAATGCGTCCTGATCGACGCGGGAGCAGGAATAGAGCCGGAAAGAATACTGGAAAATATCAGGAAAGATGGAATCAGACCGGAGAGGATAAGTAAAATACTGCTGACACACGGACACGGTGATCATTCGGGCGGCGCCTATGCTCTCAGCCGTGCCTGTGACGCGGAAGTGTATGCGCTTTCCGAAACAGCGCAATATGTGTCAACAGGCGATCTTGATGCGCTTTCTCTGAAAGAAGCGATCGGGGCAGGCGTATATGGAAAAGATTACAGCTATCAGCCTTGTGAAGTGAAAGCGTTATCAGACGGTGAAACAATACGGGTTGGCTCGCTTTGCCTGACAGCCTTGCGCATGGAAGGGCATTGTGCCGGTCACGCCTGCTATGAGACTGTCTGCGATGGAAAGAAGATATTATTTTCAGGAGATTCAGTGTTCAATTATGGTAAGATCGCGCTTCAGGCAATATGGGACTGTGACTTGCAAAAGTATATCGAAACCTGCAGAAAACTGGAGAAAATACACCCAGATATCCTTCTCCCGTCTCATGGAGCATTTCTTATGGAAAAAGGATATACATACATTGATAAAGCCATGAGTCAGATCCGTACTCTGGGAATTCCGGGGAATATAATTGGAGAATAAAAAATATCACCACGAGAGTAAGATGGGGGTTGACATTCGTACTGTGCCGTGGTAAAGTTCTTTTAAACCAGTGAGGAAGAGCAAGTAACTTCAAGGTACTGCTTTACAGAGAGCCGCGGGTGGTGGGATCGCGGCAGGCAAGTGGTGAGGTGAATGGACTTCTGAGGGCGAGCTGAATACCGGAGGCGCAACAGTGTGAAATGATATGGCGTGACGGTTAGTAGGTGAGACGGAGACCGTACTTCGTTAGGAAAAGGAGCATATGTCAGTATGCGTGAGAGGATGTAGGATTACATCAAGCCGGGTGGCACCGCAGGAGTTGTGAATAATGGCTCTTGTCCCTGCAATATTTATTATTTGTATGGGATGAGAGCTTTTTTGTTATCTAAAAACAAAGAGCCATACATCCCGGAAAGGAGAAGAAAGATGAGTGAAAAGAAGATCCCTTACAAAATTTACCTTGAAGAGAGCGAGATGCCGAAGGAATGGTATAATGTCCGCGCGGATATGAAAAATAAACCCGCACCACTTTTAAATCCGGGAACCCTGCAGCCGATGACAGCGGAGGAGTTAGGCGCTGTGTTCTGCGAGGAACTGGTGAAACAGGAACTGGATAATGACAACCGTTATATCGAGATCCCGGAGAAAATCCGCGATTTCTATAAAATGTACCGTCCCGCTCCTCTTGTCCGTGCTTACTGTCTTGAGGAGAAGCTGCAGACACCGGCGAAGATCTATTACAAATTCGAGGGAAATAACACGAGCGGAAGTCATAAGCTCAATTCCGCCATCGCACAGGCGTTCTATGCAAAGGATCAGGGTTTAAAGGGCGTGACAACGGAAACGGGAGCTGGGCAGTGGGGAACTGCTCTGTCCATGGCGTGTTCTTATCTTGATCTGGACTGCAAAGTATACATGGTGAAATGCTCCTATGAGCAGAAGCCTTTCCGCCGTGAGGTGATGCGCACATACGGCGCCAGCGTTACACCGTCTCCGTCCGAGACAACGGAAGTAGGAAGAAAGATCCTTGCGGAGCATCCGGGGACAACAGGAAGCCTTGGCTGCGCGATCTCTGAGGCGGTCGAGGTGGCGACCCACACGGAAGGATACAGATATGTGCTCGGAAGCGTACTCAATCAGGTGCTCTTGCACCAGTCTGTCATCGGCGTGGAGACAAAAACCGCTATGGATAAATACGGCATCAAGCCGGATATCATCATTGGATGCGCGGGCGGCGGGTCAAACTTAGGCGGTCTGATCTCACCATTTATGGGTGAGAAGTTAAGAGGCGAGGCGGATTATCAGTTCATCGCCGTAGAGCCGGCATCCTGCCCGAGCCTGACAAGAGGCGTGTACGCTTACGATTTCTGTGATACCGGAATGGTGTGCCCGCTGGCAAAGATGTATACACTCGGAAGCGGTTTCATCCCGTCAGCGAATCATGCGGGAGGACTTCGTTACCACGGCATGAGCTCCACCCTTTCCCAGCTCTATCATGACGGCTACATGGAGGCGCGCGCAGTCGAGCAGACAGCAGTGTTTGAGGCGGCAGAGCAGTTTGCCCGCGTGGAAGGAATCCTTCCGGCGCCGGAGAGCAGCCACGCCATCAAGGTGGCCATCGACGAGGCGTTAAAATGCAAGGAGACAGGCGAAGAGAAGACGATCCTCTTTGGACTCACCGGAACAGGTTACTTTGATATGTACGCATACGAGGCGTTCAATGACGGGAAGATGAGCGACTACATCCCGACAGATGAAGAACTCAAAACAGGCTTCGATGGAATCCCTAAGTTTGATGGAAACGACGGAATATTCTAAATTTTTTGGAAAACAGATGCAATTTTCGGACTTTAAAAAAATCGGGTTTTAAGGTTGACTTTTTGTGTTTGAGATAGTATTATATCACTTGTGGTCAGCGCCATAAGGTGTGGATCACGACAATCCAATATGGAATGCGGAAGTGTCGGAACTGGCAGACGAGCAAGACTAAGGATCTTGTGAGCAATGCGCTCGTGTGGGTTCAAGTCCCATCTTCCGCAGTCGCAAAAGATAGTGGGAAGCCTATGTTTACAGGCTTCCTGCTTTTTTGCTACGCCAACTTTTGTGGTTACAGTTGGTTACATTTTCCATGATTTTCTGGTTACAGTTCAAAACATTTTCTTCAATTTCGCTATTTATTGGCATCTGATTTTTCATAACACATAATATCCTGAACATTACAATCCAGAATTTCGCACAGTATGTCTACGGTATGGGTGCTTATATAAGCTCCCGCCCGTAATCGGCTTAACTGCCCTGCGCTGACATCCCTGATATAAAAGACTTCAAGAAAGATTAATACCGTAAAGGACGGTAGGGAAACAGACAGTTCAAAACAGGGGCAGGTGTAACTCGAATGGTTTACACCTGCCCTTGAAATTTCTGGTTATAATCCGGTCAATTTCGGCTTTTCGGCTGATCTTCCCAGCGCTTCCCAACGGATCTGAATTTCATACTTGCATTTTCTTATCTGCCGTGCTATTCTTTACTATGTCGTGCTAAAGCACGAAAGAATAAACTCAGGAGAGTCTCTTCCCCATTTTTAACAAGGTGGAAGAGCGCCGAAGGTGTAAGCGGTATCATGCTGTCCCGCATCGGATACCGTGAGTCTCTCAGGCAAAAGGATGGAGGTATAAAGGAATGTTAGAACAAATCAATTCGGTCATTGAGGTGATCGACGAGGCGGTATGGGGACTGCCGCTCATTATTCTGATCCTGTTTACAGGATTTCTGCTCACAGTTCGATTAGGTCTTTTACAAGTAAGGCATCTCGGAAAAGCACTGAAATTCATGGTGAAAAATGAAGAGGACGGGCACGGAGAGGTCACAAGCTTTGGAGCTTTGTGTACAGCTTTGTCCGCGACCATCGGCACGGGAAATATTACGGGCGTTGCGACAGCGATCGCGCTTGGCGGACCGGGAGCGTTGTTCTGGATGGTAGTGGCGGCATTTTTCGGAATGGCGACAAAATACGCGGAAGGACTTCTTGCCATCAAGTACCGTACCATTGATGAGGATGGTCATGTCCTTGGCGGGCCGTTCTACTACATAGAGAATGGTATGGGAAAGAACTGGCGGTGGCTGGCGAAGATATTCGCGTTTTTCGGAGCGTGTGTAGGCCTGTTTGGCATCGGGACATTTACGCAGGTCAACAGTATTGCGTCCGCGGTCAAGAGCTTCTTTGATCCGGATTCGGCCCATGTAGTGTTTACCTTATTCGGAAACGGCTATTCTCTGGCAACGGTCATCACAGGACTTGTGCTGACGCTGTGCGTGGGACTTGTCGTGATCGGCGGGATCAAACGTATCGCAAAAGTGTCCGAGGTAGTAGTGCCGTTTATGGCGGTTCTGTATGTGGTGCTGGCGCTGATCATTATTTTTACAAATATTACGGCTGTTCCGGCGGCGTTTGTATCGATCGTTAAGACTGCGTTTACCGGAAGTGCATTGGCTGGCGGCGCGGTGGGAAGCATGATCGTGGCAATGCAGAAGGGTATTGCCCGAGGTATCTTCTCCAATGAGTCGGGACTTGGAAGCGCGCCGATCGCGGCGGCAGCGGCTATGACGAAGGAGCCGGCGCGTCAGGGCCTTGTATCCATGACAGGTACATTTATCGACACGATCATCATCTGTACGATGACAGGACTTTCCATTGTCATCGCAGGGTCGTGGATGAACCCGGGACTGGAAGGTGTGGAAATTACTATGGACGCGTTCCAGAAAGGCTTGCCGTTCCCGGCGGTGGTTGCGTCGTTCTCATTGATGCTGTGTCTGGTATTCTTCGCGTTTACGACGATCTTAGGATGGGATTATTACGGCGAGAGGTGCGTAGAATATTTGTTTAACAGAAACAGATCTGTTGTTCAGGGATACCGCTGGCTGTATATTCTGGCAGTGTTTATCGGGCCATATATGACGGTGGCCGCAGTGTGGAATATCGCGGATATCTTCAACGCGTTGATGGCGTTCCCCAACTTAATCGCGCTGCTTGCGCTGAACGGAGTTGTGGTGAAGGAGTCAAAAGATTATTTCCACAGGATCAAAATGGGAAAACAGTAATTATATAAAGAGAACAGTAAGGATGGTCTGTATTCATTAAGAGTGAGTACAGACTGTTTTTTTATAAATAAAGAAATGACAGAATATTTCTGCGGATATATTCCATTTGTTTGCAAAAAAATATAAATATATTTCTTAAACCGATAATCTTTTTGAAAGAATAGGATCTTCTGAAAATACATGATAATGTGTTTTGGGGATTGCATTATACTATATTTTGTATTAGAATGGATTTCAGACGGATAAGGATACTATTGAAGGCGTCCTTCCAGATAGAGATTAAAAGTTAGAAAAATAAAGAAAATAAAAGGAGAGAATCGGAATGAAGATCATTAAGAGAAATGGGGCAGAAGAAATATTTGACATCAAAAAGATTGTACTTGCAGTGACAAAGGCGGATACATCGACGGAGAGCAGGAGTCTGACTGACGCACAGATCGAGGATATTGCCGAGGTTGTTGAGTTTAAATGCAACAAATTAAACCGCGCAGTGTCCGTGGAAGAGATTCAGGATATGGTAGAGAACCAGATCATGGCTACAGGAGCTTTTGATCTGGCAAGGAAATATGTGAGATACCGCTTCAAACGCTCTCTTGTGCGTAAGGCGAACACAACGGACAACAGGATCCTTTCTCTCATCGAGTGTAATAATGAGGATGTCAAGCAGGAAAATTCCAACAAGAACCCTGCGGTAAACAGTGTGCAGAGAGACTATATGGCAGGAGAGGTGAGCCGCGACCTGACGCAGAGGATGCTGCTTCCGGAGGACATCGTTGAAGCGGACAAGGCGGGCATTATCCATTTCCATGATTCCGATTACTACGCGCAGCACATGCACAACTGCGATCTTGTCAATCTGGAAGACATGCTCCAGAACGGCACGGTCATCAGCGGTACAATGATCGAGAAGCCGCACAGCTTTTCAACGGCATGCAACATCGCCACACAGATTATCGCTCAGGTAGCCAGCAACCAGTACGGCGGACAGAGCATCTCCCTTGCGCACCTCGCGCCGTTCGTGCAGGTGTCAAGAGACAAGATCCGGGCGGAAGTCATGGAAGAGATGAAGCTGGTGGGCATGGAGTATCCGGAGAACGTACTTAATGAGATCGTAGAAGGACGTCTGAAAAAAGAGATTACCAAAGGTGTCCAGACGATTGAGTATCAGGTTATCACATTGATGACGACCAACGGACAGGCCCCGTTTTTGACAGTGTTCATGTATCTGAACGAGGCGAAGAGCGAGGCGGAGAAGAAAGATCTCGCGATGATTATAGAGGAAACATTGAAGCAGCGCTATCAGGGCGTGAAGAACGAGGCGGGAGTCTGGGTGACGCCGGCGTTCCCCAAGCTTATCTATGTGCTTGAGGAGGACAATATTGACGAGGGCACACCGTACTATTACCTGACAGAGCTGGCGGCGAAATGCACGTCGAAACGTCTTGTGCCGGATTATATTTCCGAGAAAAAGATGAAGGAGCTTAAAGAGGGCAACTGCTTCCCGGTTATGGGATGCAGAAGCGCTTTAAGTCCGTGGCAGGATGAGGACGGAAACTACCAGTTCTACGGACGCTTCAATCAGGGTGTTGTGACTATCAACCTTGTGGATGTGGCTCTGTCATCAGGCGGGGATATGGAGAAATTCTGGAAGGTGTTCGACGAGAGACTTGACCTCTGCTACCGTGCGCTTATGTGCAGGCATGACCGCCTGAAGGGCACACTGTCCGACGCGGCGCCGATCCTCTGGCAGTACGGCGCTCTGGCAAGACTGAAAAAGGGCGAGCCTATCGACAAACTGCTCTACGGCGGGTACTCCACCATTTCTCTGGGATACGCGGGTCTGTATGAGTGTGTGAAATACATGACGGGCAAGTCCCACACAGATCAGGAGGCTACGCCGTTTGCGCTGGATGTGATGAAGCACATGAACGAGGCGTGTGACAAGTGGAAAGCAGAGACGAACATTGGTTTCAGCATCTACGGCTCACCCATCGAGAGCACCACATATAAATTCGCAAAATGCCTTCAGAAGCGTTTCGGCATTGTGCCGGGCGTGACGGACAAGAGCTATATCACAAACAGCTACCACGTCCATGTAGGTGAGGAGATTAATGCTTTTGATAAGCTTAAGTTTGAGTCACAGTTCCAAGCTCTCTCCTCGGGCGGGGCAATCAGCTATGTGGAAGTGCCGAATATGCAGGATAATATCCCGGCGGTGCTTCAGGTGATCCGCTTCATCTACGACAACATTATGTACGCGGAGTTAAATACAAAGAGCGATTTCTGTCAGGAATGTGGTTACGACGGGGAGATCAAGATTGTCACCACAGAGGACGGCAAGCTTGAGTGGGAGTGCCCGCACTGCGGAAACCGCAATCAGGATACGCTGAACGTGGCGAGACGTACATGCGGTTATATTGGGACACAGTTCTGGAATCAGGGCAGGACACAGGAGATCAAAGAAAGAGTATTGCATCTGTAGATCAGTAAATTTGCGGATCAGATGCAGACCGGACAGGAAGTGTGCAGCGTACACTTCCTGTCCTTATATGGAGGAAATATGTATTACGGAGAAATAAAAAAATGTGATATCGCCAATGGGGAGGGGGTCAGGGTCTCTCTTTTTGTCTCCGGCTGTACCCATCACTGCCCGGGGTGTTTTAATGAGGACACATGGGACTTTCGTTATGGAAAAGAATACACGCAGGAGACAGAAGCGGAGATTATGAGCGCGCTGGCTCCGGATTACATTAACGGGTTGTCGCTGCTGGGCGGCGAACCATTTGAACCGCAGAACCAGAAAGTTCTAGCGGGACTTCTGAAAAAGGTAAAAGAGCGGTATCCACAGAAAAATGTCTGGTGCTACAGCGGCTACCTCTTTGATAAGGAGCTGCTGGGGGAAAGCCGGGCCAGATGTGAGTACACGGAGGAGATGCTTTCCATGATCGACGTCCTTGTGGACGGCAGGTTTGTGGAAGCCTTAAAGGATATCCGCCTTGTGTTCCGCGGTTCGTCCAACCAGCGGGTCATCGACGTGAAGAAGAGTCTTGAGGCCGGGGAAGTTGTATTGTGGGAAGCAAAAATAAAGAGAGGCATGGAATGAAAGCGACTGGTGATACCGAAGTAAATGGCTCTGAATCCAGAAGCCTTGGACAGATACTGAAAAAAATATATGCGCTGCTGGACTTCCGCCAGAAGCGGAATTTTGTGTTTATTCTCCTGATTATGATTGCGTCCGCCGGACTGACCCAGCTCACGCCCAAGGCGGTTGGAAGTCTGACGGACGATATACTGGTGCGGGAGCAGGTTCATTTTACGAAAGTGATCCCGTTCCTCGGATTCATCCTTGTGGTAAATATTGTAAACGAGCTGATTAAGATCCTGCGCAGGGTGATGGTGGAGGATACGGCGACAAGGACGGAAAAGAAGGCGCGGGGGATTGTCATTGTCTCTCTTTTAAAGGCGCCTCTTGATTATTTCAAGAAAAATATGACGGGAAATATCCACGGCAGGCTGAACCGCTGTCTGGAAGGGACGGTAAAGCTGGAAAAGCTGCTTTTTATGGACTTTGCCCCCGCGATCTTTAACAGCATCGCGGCGATCGTGGTCATATTTACCACACTTCCGGTCATTCTCGCCCTTCCTATGCTCCTTGTGATTCCCATCGGGATCGCTATCGTGCTGCGCCAGATCACGACCCAGAGGGGGATAAGGGTAGAGCTTTTAGAGACAAAGTCCGCCATGGACGGGACGACGGTGGAGCTGTTGAACGGGATCGAGGTGATCCGCATCACGGACAGCGTGGGAAGGGAATCTCAGCGGTTTGACAGAAGATCCGAGTTTTTAAGGCGAAAGGAGATGAAGCATCATCTCCAGATGGCGAAGTATGACAGCTTAAAATTCATCAATGAAGCGGTCTTTACTGTCCTTATGATCGGAATATCTACGTATCTTGCAACAAAAGGCGTGATCACCGTGGGAAGTGTCCTGACTGCTTATCTCTGCTTTGCCCAGCTTATCAAACCGCTGGAAGAGCTGCACAGGATTTTGGACGAGCTGTCAGAGTGTATGGTGCTGGCGGAGGATTTCTTCCGCATGACGGAGCTGCCTGCTGACTTTTCCTATCTTCCGATGGAGGAAAAAGGTGCTGATATGGCTTCCCATGAACCACTGGCTGATGCTTTGATCGAGATCAAAAATCTGAAATTCAGCTATGAGGACGATAAGACGGTACTGGACAATGTGAGCCTGAGCGTCAAAAAAGGAATGTTCCTCGGCATTGCGGGACCAAGCGGCTGCGGTAAGTCGTCTCTGATCAAAGCGGTCTGCCGTCTGGAGCGCGCCCAAGGGGAAATCCGCATCGGCGGGAAAGATCTGGACACTTTATCAAGAGAAGATATCGCGGGCATGATCGCACTCGTTCCCCAGAATCCGTTTCTCATCGCGGGCACGGTGTATGACAACATCTGTTATGGGACAGATGAGGAGGTTGCCTTAGAGGAAGTTAAAGAGGCGGCAAAAAAGGCTTATATCTATGACTTCATAGACAGCCTGCCCGAGAAGTTTGACACCTTCATCGCTGAGGGCGGAGGGAAT
>DWYT01000124.1 GCA_019118545.1 Candidatus Mediterraneibacter merdavium
CAAAAGAGTTAGAAGTTAGACAAATGGTAGGTAAAATGCCATTAGGTGAGTATCTTACAGAGGGTTACAAAATTTTAGGTATTAATTTGTAATTAGGGTAATATTTTTAAGTATGCTACTTTCTGTTCACCCACAATACTGCGGCAATACAAAGTACCAGCGCGATATTGGTAAAGATCATAGTTGCCCACACAGCGGTTCCGCCGCCCGACAAGATCTGGATGATATCAAGAACAGAAGCGAGAATGGAGATCACTCCGAATAGAGTGATCAGATTGATAAACATTTCATTTCTGGAGCGTTCCAGTTCTTCCTGTCTTTCCGCAAGAATACTGACTTTGGCACTCACGTCAGATACCGCCGTCGAGATGTCATTCACCTCTAAAATGTATCCATATATCTGCTTCACATTATGCCAACGCGATAACCCTGCGGGCAGGACAGTTCCGAAAGCCTGAAAACGGAGCATCATCTTTTTCAGCTCTTTTATCCGGCTCATCTTCCGTCCTTCCAGAGCAGAGATCAACTGTGTAAACCGCAGACAGGTATATTTCTGATAAAGGGCAAGGGTTACAACAGGAAGACCGTCACATGCCTGAACGTCCATTTCCGCGTCAATATCCACCTCCGCGTCCGCCACCACATAAGAGATTGTCTGCGAAGCTACGCAGCATCCCCAACGGTAGGAATTCAGGCTCTGTACTTTCACCGCGTACACATAGCGGATATCCGCCTCTGAATCATCCTCTACCAATGTGTCCAACGGCATCATCTGATGCAGGTTAAAGGTCAGCCTTTTCATCTCCCCCAGTGTCTGGAAACGCTCCGGGAACAATGCCAGAAGATAGGTATATGCGTCCAGCAGGTAGGACGAATTCCCATCAAAGAACTTCTTCAAACCAAGCGGCGTGAGAAAATCTTCAAGCCATTTTTCCACGGAAAATTCTTTCGCCCTCTCCGCCTGATCCAACACGAAAAATCTTGCCTTATTCACCGCGGAACCCGGGTTGCATATGGCATGGATGGCCCTCATATCGTCATATCTGACCTGAAGGCACAAAAAAGCCACCTGTGTAAAATAGATATAAAGATAAGAATCCTGTACCTGAAAAGAATATGTATGTCCGGCTTTCTCCACTCCGAAAGTGTTCGCACCGCCAAATGCCCCACACAAGTCTTCTCTTTTCACCTTATAGCAAGAGCCGCTGGCATTAAGGCTGCCGTTGAACATCTCTTTGACATTCTCATTTATATCCATTGTCGAGACCGGATATGCCCCGAATCTTTCTTTCAGAATTTCTTCCCGAAAATCTTCCTTTTCATACTTTAACGGAATGACAATATAAGAACCAAATTTTACTGATTTTTCCATTATTTTCCCCCTGCTGTCCTTCTGCCGTGCCCTTATAGACCGCATCTATAGCTTTTCCACAATTTCCCTGATCGCCGTTTCCTCTTCCTCGAGATCTTCCGCAATCTCGGGAATGGTTTTTCCTTTTTTCAGCTTCTTGCGTATCTGCTCAAGCAGTTTATCCTCCATTCCGGCTTCCCTGCCTTCTTCCCACGCCTGCTCGCGCTCCTGTCTCATATGCTTCTCCTGATCATATTCGAATATGCTCATCGTTCTCACCTCTGCTCTGTGCTTTGTAAGAAACTCCTATAATGCTTTGTTACAGTTTAGCACAAGGCCGGTTATTCTGCCAGTCTCTTTTTCATGGTCTTTTCCACGGCATTGAGTATATTCTCATACCCCGTACACCTGCACAGATGCCCGGACAGCAGTTTCCTCAGTTCATCTCTCGTGTACTCTCCCCCTGTCTTCTCCACGTTTTCCAGTATCTCCACCGCGCTCATGATGACGCCCGGCGTACAGAAACCACACTGGACGGCCGCCTCGTCGATAAACGCCTGCTGGATATCGGAGAGTTCCCCGTTTGGCCCCATGAGTCCTTCCAGTGTGCGGATATCTTTGCCGTCCGCCCACACAGCCAGATAGATACAGGAGTTGAAGCACTCGCCGTCAATGATCACATTACACGCGCCGCACTCTCCGACCTCACAGCCTTTCTTCACGCTTGTAAGCGAATAATCATTGCGCAGCATATCGGTCAGGGACGCCCGCACGTCCACCATGACCTCCCGCTCCACGCCGTTGATCCGGCAGCGGACTAATTTATACTGCTTTTTATAGCCTTTCTCCTCACTCATGATGACGCCTCCTTTCCCTGCTGTGCCGCCTTCGAAGCAGTCTGCGCCGCCTCATATCCCGCCTCGGCAATCGCGCTCACCGGGCCATGTCCTCTTTCGACAGCGGCGTCACTGACAGAGCCGTCGGCTCTTACAACTGCCTCTCTCAATGCCCGCTTGCACAGCACCTTCGAGATATGCTCACGGAACGCCTTGCTCGCCCTCCAACTGTCGCGCGGCGTCACGTCTTCAAGGACGGCATCTCCTATCACCTCGATGCTCTCCTCAGATACAGGAAGTCCTCTTCCGGCTTCCTCCGCATGGACGGCGCGCATGGGGACAGGCCCCGCCACCCCATAGGCGATACGAATGTCAGTAAATGTCTGCTTATCTTCGGAAAGCTTCACATTGACAGAGCAGCCGAGGGTGGCGATATCCATGGCGTTTCTCATAGCATACTTGATATAATGTCCAGCGTATCCCTCGTAGGATTCTTTTCGTATGAGGATACCTGTCTGGATCTCCGCCGGACGCAGATCCACTTTTCCTGCCTTGATATAGAAATCCTTGATAGGGATCTGTCTGACCCCGTCCGGTCCGGTCAGCTCGATCACTGCGTCCCACGCAAACAGCGTGGAGGCTGAATCCGCAGAGGTGACGCCATTGCACGTGTTTCCTCCGATGGTTCCGATGTTTCGTATCTGGGGGCCGCCTACCATATCCACCGCCTCGCCCAAGACATTGATATACGTCTGGATGAGCGGGTCTTTCGTGATATGGGAGAAACTGGTCAGAGAACCAATCCTTAAGCTTCCGTCCTCCTCCATCTTCACGCCCCGCAGTTCATCCAAGCAAAAGATGCTCACCAGTTCCACACCCGCGCGTTTTCCCTCTCTCATCTGCACGAGGACATCGCTTCCCCCTGCGATGATCTGGGCCTGCGGATGCTCCTGTAACAGTTCGATCGCATGGGGCACACTCTGCGCCTCATACAGTGCCTTCATATCATACATATCTTTCCACCTCTTTTCCTAGATTTCACGGCAGTGCCATCAGATCAGTCCCGCCTTCTTAAACTCGTCAAACAACAGGTGCGGCCGCATCGGAATCTCATTTAACGCAACGCCCGTGGCCTGTAAAATGGCGCTGCGTATTGCCGGAGCAGGCGAACAGGTTGGCGGCTCTCCCAATGCTTTTGTTCCATAGGCGCTGGTCGGCTCATAATTTTCAATAAAAGCCGCTTTCAGGTCAGGATGATCCATAAACGTGGACAGCTTGTAGTCCAGAAGGTTGTTGTTGAGCGGTTTTCCCGTTCTCTCGTCATAAAGTAATTTCTCTGAGAGCGCATAGCCGATGCCCATGCTCATGCCGCCGTGTACCTGTGCCTCGGCGAGCGCGGGATTGATGAGTTTCCCGCAGTCATGGACGTTCAGCATATCCGTGACCTGTGCCCGGCATCCGGGGATATCTACTTCCACCTCCACAAATGTACAGCCAAAGGAGTACGCGTTGTTTTTGATCTGATAGCTGCTCTCCGCTGTCAGGTGTCCGTTGTCCGTCAGACTGTAAAGCTTTTCTGTCGCCAGCTCGCCCAAGCTCATCAGCACTTCCCCGTCAGAGATCCTGACGATGTCTCCGTTTACGATGTCTATATTTTCCTTCATCTGCCTTGTCAGGTCGCGCGCCGTCTCCAAGATTTTCTCTTTCAAGAGTTCTCCGGTCTGGCGGATGGAGAATCCTGCCATATAGGTCTGTCTTGAAGCGTATGCTCCTGTCCCGAAAGGCGTGACATCCGTATCTTGGGTGGATACCACATGCACCATCTCAAAGGGGATGCCTACCGTCTCCGCAGCCATCTGGGCGAACGCCGTGTCCGCACCCTGCCCGATCTCCGTCTCTCCTACCTGCACTTGGATGCTGCCGTCCTGATTGAGCACCATGCGGCATCCGGATGTTTCAAGAGAGATGGGCCATACCCCGGTATTATACCAGAACACAGACATCCCGACGCCCCGCCGTATCTCACCCTCCTGATGGGCGTATTTCTCCAGACGGGCGTCGTAATGGAATTGCTTTCTGCCCTTTTCCATACACTCCCGAAAACTGTCGTAGTAGTTGACATTTTTCGAGAAATTATCCTTAAATCCCTTAGGCATCACGTTCTTCATGCGGAACTCATAGGGAGGGATACCCATGGCCCGCGCCACGTCTTCGGTGTGGCTCTCCATGGCGAACATCGCCTGAGGAATGCCGTAACCTCTCATAGCTCCGGCCACAGATTTATTTGTAAAGACCGTATATGTATCTGCCTCGATATTCGGACATGGATAGAGCTGCGGGAAACAGCCCATTCCCTTTGCCGCGATGCTGTGTCCGTGGGACGCGTATGCCCCCTGATCGGAAAAGCTCTCGAACTTGCGCGCCGCGAATGTTCCGTCCGGGCGCACATAGGACACGATATGAAAATGGATGGCGTGCCGTACTCTCGTAGATGCAAATGTCTCCTCTCTGGATACATCCAGCTTTACCGCCCTTCCGCCAACCACTGTGCTCAGATACGCGCACAGCGGCTCATACAGTACGTCCTGCTTGTTGCCGAACCCGCCGCCGATATACGGCTTGATGATCCGCACCTGCCCCCATGGAATTCCCAGCGCCTGCCCGACTACCCGTCGGCAGATATGGGGGATCTGGGTGGAAGATATGACTACCATCCTGCCCTGCTCCATGTACGCGCAGCAGATGAAATTCTCGATATGGCAGTGCTGCACGGTTGGAGTCTGATACCAGCCTTCCACTTTTGTAAGCCCCGGTTCTTTCATAGCCTCTTCATAATCGCCGTTTCGAATGGAAGTGTGCGCCAGTATATTGTGGGGATAATCTTTGTGAAGCCGGGGAGCGCCATCCTCCATCGCCCTGTGTACGTCCAGTACAAACGGGAGCTCTTCGTATTCTACCTTGATCGCGCGCACAGCCTGTGCGGCCGCCACCTCATTCTCCGCCACTACCGCCGCCACGTCGTCCCCATAGAATCTGACATGGTCTGTCAGCAGAAGACGGTCGCACACATCCTGATGAGCCGCTTCCGTGGACCACGGATGTCCTGCCGTGGGGAAATAGTTCTTCGGCACATCAAAGCAGGTGACGACCTTCACTACTCCGGGGATCTTCTCTGCCTCTAATGTATCCACGGATTTCACATATCCGTGGGCGATATCAGAATGGAGCACCTTCGCCACATAAACATTGTGGTCACACAGATCGTCCACATACTTCGCGCGTCCGGTAACCTTCTCGAAAGCATCTACTCTTTTCACACTCTTTCCAATAATATGGTCCTTTTCTTTCATACACTCACCTCCGCTCATGAAAGATCAACCTCTCTGCCTTTTACATATTTTGCTTTTATCACACGTTCGTCCGCCAGATAGATCATCCGCTCCAGCCTGCTCCTGATATCCAGAGGCTGAGGATGAGATAATCCAGAGTCATCCAGCACCAGCGCGTCAAACTCATATCCCGGCTCAAAGCTTCCGACCTGCCCGAAGAATCCTCCTCCGCCCTTCGTCGCCATGTAAAATACCTCTTCCACGGTCAGCGGAGCAAGGTTTTCATCCATAAGCCTCCATCTTAGCTTTGACGCCTGCACAGCGTGAGCCATGGCCCGGAAGAGATTTTCTGTAGACCCCGCCGCCACGTCGCTTCCCAGCCCGACATTCAACCCATCCTCCAGAAATTTTCTCACAGGGGCAATGCCCGATGACACATTCATATTAGACTCGGGACAATGGGCCACGAAGACCCCGTTCTCTTTCATCCGTGCGATCTCTCTGTCATCGCTGTATACACAGTGCGCCATAACCGTAGGGCAGTCTGCCCCGAAAAGCCCGAACCGGTCATAGGCGTCGCCGTAAAACTCAGCCCATGGACACAAATCTTTGACCCATTCTACTTCACTCCTGTTCTCGGATAAGTGGGAATGAAGGGGAAGCCCGTACCGCATCTGCAGTTTCTTTAACTCTTCCATCAGTTCATCCGTACAGCTGGGCGTAAAACGGGGCGTCAGGATGGGACGTGTATTCTCATATTTTCTGTGGAGCACATCCTTGATCCACTCCAGAGTCTCCGCTGCCGACTCCTGCGTCTCTTCCCGCAGATGATCCGGCGCGTTGCGGTCCATGTTGACCTTCCCCACATAGGTGGAAAGCCCTGCCTTCTCCATCAGATCCATTAAAAGCAGAGTTGCCGGTCTGTGGATAGTAGCGAAGATACACGCCCGGGTTGTGGCGCTTCTTCTCATATTATCCGCGAAGATCGTGTACGCCTTCTTTGCGTACTCTATATCCTTATACTTTGACTCCTCCGGAAATGTGTTCGTCTCCAGCCATTCCAGCAGCTCCATGTCCATCCCCAGCCCCCGGAAAGAATACTGGGGCGCGTGCAGATGCAGGTCCACAAGTCCCGGAATGATGAGACAATCTCCATAGTCATGGATAGGATTGCCTCCCAGTTTAAATGGCAAAGTAGGGTACACGCCCTCCGCAAGACCGTTCCGGCACACCAGATACCCGTGTTCACAGACAGCTAATTCCGTCAGGTCCTTACTGTATATAATATTTCCTTTTAAAATAAAAACAGGTTCATTCATCAGTCTGTCTCCTCTCCCATACGCGGAATGGCGCGTTCCCCATCCCGCATACTCATAGTCAGCCGTTTGCGGCGGCTGGTAGAGACGTTCAACCGATTATGAACCTATATAAGTATGCTCTATATAATTAGAGTAACATCTGCAAAAAATTGTGTCAACAAAAAATACCATCTGTTCGTAAAATGCAGTTTTAACACCGTGAAATGTATTCCAGCATCACTTCCACGACGCCTCCGCAGACCATACCCTCATCCTCCGCGGCTTCCGACGTCATGTCCACACTGCAGATCTGAAAATCCGGTTTTCCGGCGCGCATCATGAGCAGAGCTTTCTGTATGATCTCACTCTCCACACAGCCGCCCCCGATCGTATCCACCGTCGAGCCGTCTTCCAGAATCAGCATTTTCGTTCCCACATCACGCGGCGCCGAGCCTTTCCTGGAGATAATCGTCGCGAGAACTTTTTTCTCTTTCTGTTCTGCTCCGGATACACTGCACTCTTTGCCGCAGCCCCCGGCTTTTCCCGTTCTGGACTCTCCATCCAGAAGCGCGGCAAGAATCTCTTTCGAGTATCCGCCCGACTTCTCCCGGTTGTTCTTGACCTGGATGATTTCCGCCATGATGGATACCGCGATCTCCTCCGGAGTCTGCGCCCCGATCTCAAGGCCGATCGGCGTATGGACACTCTCCAGTTTCACTCTGTCCGTTCCCTTCTTTGCAAGCTGCTCCTTCACAATCGCCACCCTGCGTCGGCTGCCCATCATTCCCACATAGGCGTGCTGCTTTTTCAGGATCTCCTCCAGACACTCCGTATCATAGCGGTGTCCTCTGGTCACGATCACAAACCATGTATCTGAATCTCCCTTGATCTCTGTAAGACCCGTGTGAAACGGCTCGCACAAGACACTGTCTGCTCCTGCTGTCCTTGCGTTATCCGCGAACTTCGGGCGGTCCTCCAGCACAGTTACCGTGAACCCCAGCATTTTCCCCATTCGGACGACAGGCATGGATACATGGCCTGCGCCGCAGATAACAAGCTTCGGAATCCGCCCCACACGCTCACAGAAGACACGGTGCGTACAGTCAGCGGACGCTACTTTATCTCCCGCCCGGAAATATCCGGCTGTACCTGTGAGCAGACGTTTTTCCCCGGCATTTTCCCCGTCCAGCACTGTTTCTGTCCAGATATCACCCTCATACTTTTCCAGTGCGTCTGTTAATTTATTATAAAACCCTTCTGTCATCTGCCCGCTCTCTTTCCTTGATCTTCTGCAACCGTCCCATCCATGCCTGTATACTTGGCACAGCCGGAGCTCCTTCTAAATCATGCAGCATATGCTCTGCTTTTTCTCTGTCTCCGTAAAGCAGTTCATATTCCGCCTGGCGAAGCTGCCAGCGCATTCGGGTAAGTCTGTTATCTGCCAGTACGATTCTCTGTTCCACAAACGCCTTCTCCGTCGTACCCCACTGGTCAAGAGGCTTGAAAGCCACATGCAGTTCCATCATAAAATTATCCATGATCTGGCGGTTCATCGTTCCAGCTTTATAGGATAGGCGGAAGTGCTCCAGTTTTTCCACACACTCGTCTCTTCCCTTAAAATCCCCGACCGCATGCCGGCACAGCACTTCAATGTTATATTTTCGGACCCATGATACATTTTTCGGAGATTTGAATGCAACCCCTGCTATACGTTTCAAAGCTTCTGCGGGTTTGTTCCGGTAGTAATCAGCCATCGCATATTCCAGCGTGAGTTTCATCTTTCCTCTTTGATACCGATCCTTTTTCATAAGCAGTTCTATCACCGCCTGGTACTTTACGGGATCACAGTCCTTATTCAGGATATCCTGCAGCCTGGCAAACTCATTGTCGCTCTTTGTTCTGAAAACAGTGCTGAATCCCAAAACAGCCAGAATACAGAAGATGAACATAATATAAAACGAAAGAACCGCCTCATCGCTATTTAAAAGCGCACTGATCATCACAACAATCACTGCCACATTCGCAAGTATAAGAAGCGCCTTTCTTTTATCCAGGTTCTTCATATACGCGCGAACAATCTCCTCCGGGCTCTTGCTATAATACTTTGAATACTCTTCCCACATTATTATCAGCTCCTTATGTCTATCTTGCCAGCCTTGCCAGCACATCCTTCAGCAGCTCATAAAATCTCTCAAAAGAGTCAAGCGGCACATGCTCATCCGGCGTGTGCACGTCATACAGTGTCGGCCCTACCGCAATAGCGTCCAATCCCGGCAGCGCCTCTGAGAAAAGTCCGCACTCCAGTCCCGCATGGATCGCCTCAAGCTTCAGTTCCTTTCCGAACAATTCACGGTAGCTCTCTACAAAAACTTCTCGAACCCTTGATTTCTCCGCAAAGCTCCAGCCCGGATACTCTCCGCTGTATTCTGCCTCGAATCCAAATGCATCCGCTAAGGTCTGGAAACGGCCTTTTGTATTCTCCTGAAGAGAGGCCACAGATGACCTCGGAGATACAACGATCAGCAGACAGTCCTCATCTGCCTTTACAACACCCATATTAGATGAAGTGACTACGAATCCATCCATTTTCATATTGCGGCTGAACACTCCGTTTGGCGCAAGACGGATCGCGCTGATGAATGCTTTGGCATCATCTGCCGGGAGCGCAGATGCAGTTCTTCCCTCCTCTGCAGAGATCTCACACGCAAAGTCCGGCTCATCCGGCGTGATCTCATCTCCAAGCACTTCGGCAAGGGCACACGCCAGCTTCTCCGCCTTATCTGCCTCCGCCTTATCTGCATAGATAAGGGATGCCTCACATTCTCTTGTGATGGCGTTATCCTTTGTACCGCCGGCAAAGTTTACAAGCTTTCCGTCTGTATTTTTCATAAGATGATCCACCACGCGCGCCATAAGAAGGTTGGCATTCTGACGCTCTTTGCTGATATCCATTCCAGAATGTCCTCCCAGCAGACCCTTAATCTTGATGGATACAAGGCTTCCCTCTGCCGCCTCTCTCTTGACCGGTCTTGTAAACTGGATGCGCAGTCCGCCCGCGCAGCTTATTGTAGCCACTCCCTCTTCCTCTGAATCCATATTGATCATCGTGCGCGCCGTAATAAGGGATTTATCCAGAACCTGTGCCCCGTTAAGTCCTACTTCCTCCTCTGTGGTGAACACACACTCTACGGGCGGATGCTTGATTTCATCGTCATCCAATACCATCATCATCAGGGCGACGGCCACACCGTTGTCCGCTCCGAGAGTCGTCCCGTTCGCGGAGAGCACACCGTCTTTTACAACAAGATCAATACCGTCTTTCTCAAAATCGTGCTCCACGCCTGCCAGCTTGTCGCACACCATGTCAATGTGCCCCTGAAGCATGACCGGATCTTTATCTTTCGCCCCCTCGCTTCCGTCCTTTTTGATAATGACATTGTGCGCCTCATCCTGATATACCCAGAGATTTCTGTCTTTGGCAAATTTCACAAGGTAATCGCTGATTTCCTTCTCATTGCCTGATCCTCTTGGTATGGCGCTGATCTCCTCAAAAAAGTGAAACAATTTTTCCGGTTTATATCCCGTAATCTTATAATCCATTGTATGATCCTCTTTTCTATATGATTTTTATACAGGTATGCATTGTATGTGTGATCCTTACCCACGGGTTTAATTATAGCAGATTTCACCCTGTTTTTCACCCTTTTCTTTGATCATGCTATACCTGTGAGCACACATATGGCTGCAGGCACGATTGTGGGAGGCATATCTGCCTCCCTGAATTTTTCCTTATACTCCTTGTTCCCCGATTAGGAATCACGTCCATTCTGCCATAAAAATCCTTGAAAAGGCATTAGGCATTACTCTGCATCGGTAAATTCATAGCCGTGCTTTTCATTATATTTTTTAATAACAAAGTAGATCGGCACAATGATCACTAACGCTCCCAGCCCGATCACAAGCCTGACCGGATCCGAGTTATAAAGAAGCCAGATACTTACCAGTATAGCTACGATAGGGATCGTGTATCCAAAGGGCACTTTAAATGTGGATTCCATCCCTCTGCGCCTGAATACAATAATGGACAGACATGTGGGAATATACTGCGTAAATCTGGAAATCACGCTGATTGCGGCAAGCTGGGTGAAGGTTCCCGAAAGAGCCAGCGGGATCACCAGCACCGCCGAGATCACAATTGCCACAACAGGGGTGCCTCTCTTACTCATCTTTTTCACAATGGGCGGGAGCATCCCTCTCTCCCCCAGAGCCAGGCAGCCGCGGGGCACGAAGATCGAATTGGCCGCGTTGATGCCGCCGATGGATATCAGCGTTCCGACTGTTACGAGCGTGCCTCCCGCGCTTCCCATAAACGTAGACATTGCATCCACTACAGGAGTCTCCGTCCCGGAAAGATCGCTTCCGAGTATCCCGATACTCACAAACTGAAGAAGGATATAGATCAGAGAAACGCAGCCAATCGCCACTGCGATCGCAATGGGAAGGTTTTTCTTCGGGTTGTCCATCTCCTCCGAAGCTCCGGCGATCGCCTCAAACCCTGTGAAGGCGTAAAAGATAAGTATCGCCGCCTCGGCAAAGGTGGCAACAGACAGATCCTCAGGAACAACGGGCTGGAAATTACTTCCTTTGATGAAGAAGATGCCAGCTGCTATAAAGATGATGATGGGCGCCAGCTTACCGACAGTTGCCACATTGTTTACATATTTCGCCACATCAATGCCGATATAATTTACTATGCTCAAAGCAACGATCAGCCCTACGACGATAACATTGCGCACAGTTCCTTGAGAAGCTTCTGGGAAAATGGCTGCCAGAGCGGTCACAAACCCTACCGCCATGGTTGCCCACGAAATGAGCTGAACCACATATTTCATGAACCCGACTTCAAATCCAGCAAAATTTCCGAAAGCCTCCTTTGCATAAATGTAAGCCGCGCCGTTTGATTTAAACAGCCCGGCAGCCTCTGCGAAACAGAGCGCCAGCGAACCTGCCAGAAGCGTAATAAATAAAAACACAAACAGGCTGCTTGTCCCTACAAGGTCATACGCCTGTCCGGGCAAAAGGAATATCCCCGAACCAATAATGGCGTTCATGCCAAGCAGAATAATACTGATAAGACCAAATTTCTTTTTGTTTTTCATTTGTTTTCCTCCTGTTATCTGCATTTATCAGCAAATGCCTGAAACAACTGAATCATAACTTTGTTTTCATGTTTTGCCATCATCTCCGGATGCCACTGGACACCGCAGATAAAACTGCCTTCTGTGCGTTCAATACCCTCAATGACCCCGTCGTCCGCACTGGCAGTGGTGTAAAATCCCGGCGCGACCGCCTTTATACTCTGATGATGAAAAGAATTTACCATCGCCTCGTTTCCTAATACACTCTCCAGGAAAGACGCTTTCTCCACACTGATCTTATGGGTCGGATCATACCTTGGCGCTTTCTGCATATGCTGGAGACAATGTTTCATCTGAGAACCGATATCCTGACAGAGCGTCCCTCCAAATGCTACGTTGATTGCCTGCATCCCTTTGCAGATGCCGAATATCGGAATAGAAAGCTCATCTCCGGCCTGTATCACAGCGAGAAAGAAACGGTCCACCTCGCTCATTGTAAAACCCTGCTGCATAAGAGGCTGTTCTCCGTACAACAAAGGATCAATGTCCCATCCGCCTGAAAGTACGATGCCATCAAGTCCCATTACCTGCTCCTTGACATCCGCAAGGTCAGACAGGACCGGCAGCATCACCGGGATACATCCCGCTTTCTCAAGGCTTTCCACATAATCATTATTCACATATGCCCGGTATATACCCGGCATCATGCCTGAGTCCATGATCAAAATATTTGCGGCTATGCCGATCTTTGGTTTCTTCATTTTTCCCTCCTTCTTTATGAATGCACCTTACACTTCTGTTTTACCGATCATAAGGTTCAGTATTTCAATATCTGTCTGTCTCATCCCCTCCCTTCCCACATGGCCGACTGCTTTCACTGTATCCTCCGCAGATTCCATGACCAGGCCGTCACCTGCCTCGAAACGGATTCCCTTCATTGCCATGTCATGACCCAGAAAGGCTGCCTGCAAAGCAGAATATATCTTGGATGCGCAGCTTGGTTTTGCTCCGTCACATATCATCCCGCCCACATTGGCGATCGTATTGACAACTGTATTCTCAATCTGTTCTGTCGTCCCACCTGCCAGATATGTAATGGCAGCTCCTGATGCTGCGGCGGCACACACGACCCCACAGTACGCAGACAGGGCTCCAATATACCGCTTCTGATCCTGGGCGATCAGATTGGAAACGCACAGAGCCCGATACAGCTGTTCCTCTGGTTTCCCTGTCACCCGGGCATACTCGATAACCGGAAGGGAACAGGTCATTCCCTGATTACCTGAACCAGAGTTGATGATAACCGGAAGGGGACACCCGCTCATCCTCGCGTCAGAACCTGCTGCTGCCCGCGCGATCGCCTTCCACCGTACGTCCTCTCCCTGTTCCTTTGCAAAATGTCCGATTCCCGCGCCCCATGGCTTTTTCAGCCCCTCCTCGGAAATCGCGTAATTACACTTTATCTGCCGGTTTAAGATATCTCTGACATCCTCAATGCGTACTTCATTTGCAAAAGCCACGATATCCCTTATATTCAACGAAGATTTGTCCGCCTGATTATCCTCATATGTGTGGTTGTCCTCATAAATTACCTCTCCATTATATGTGACATATGTAATATTTG
>DWYT01000125.1 GCA_019118545.1 Candidatus Mediterraneibacter merdavium
CCATCCGGTTCTGTAAATTTTTCCGCAGTAAATGTGTAAACGTCCAAAATCGCCCGCATCGTTTCTAAATTGGACAGCCACATCCTGTCCCTTGTCCTTTTTATGAATTTGGGTTTATCATGAATAACCGAATCTACAACGGAGGACCAGTCTTTCCTTACATCTGTTGCATTTTCCATTAACATCTCTATCATCTCCTTTGATACCCCCATTGTATACAGAAATGTTCATTATGTCAACAGTGTACACTTTTAAACTTACTCCGCCTGTGTATCCGCAATCAGCAGAGCATCCAGCCTGTCCATATCTTCCTGTGATATGGTAAACTCACTGCTCCCGTCTTTTTTCACCTCAAGGGTGATATTCTTTGCCTCGCCGTAGAGCATCCCTGAATCCATCTTTTCCTTTAGCACGTCATAATAGATCTGGTAAATCTCTTTCTGCATCTCCTCGTCCGAGGGCATCTCCCCGCCGTTCATCACACTGTCTGTCACCTGATCCGCATACTCCTGCGCCTTCTTCTGAAATGTGCTGTATGTATCCGGGAGCAGAGTGATCGGCTTGACCTTTACCAGCACCTCGTAGACACCGTCCTCTTCCTTCACAGGTTCACCTACCGTGTAGCTCACCTTTTTCGCAAGCTCCGCGAAAAGCTCGCGGTATTGAGGGAGAAGCTCCTCCGGCATGTCCGACGTCTCGAATCCTGCCATGGTCGCGTCCAGATTGTTCTCAAATATCTGCTCTGCTTCATCCTCCGGTGTTCCGGTGATCTCCACATACTGCTCTGTCTTATTCTTGTAGGATACGTCCAGCACCGCGCGCACATACTCCCCTGCATCAAACCGGTTTCTGTACATATTCGTCCCGATCACAGCCGCTGTAATGAGTACAGCAAGCACTGCCGCTATGAGAATGATCCTCTTCTTTGTCATATTCTTCCTCCTTCTTTTTGCGGTATCTCCCATCTGTATCCCACATTTTAGAAAATACCACATAGACTACTATGATCTGCCACAGTATATCACTGTAAGGAAAAGAAAAAAGAAGAATCCTGTCGGCTCTACCGGAAAATATTTTTATGCGTCAGGCACAACGACACAGGAAAGATATGATGTCGAATTTGTCTCCGTATCCTCCACCTCTATCCTTATATCCTTCGTATGATCAAGCGGATAGAGAAGCGGCTGGACGTCAAAGTCATAGGGCGCCAGCTTCTGCTTCCACTCTTCTACATCCTCCGGTCTGTCATAATACTCCCTTTTCACCCCGCCGGAGCTTCCGGCAGGTGTGGGGAATAATGTCTCCGTAACCTCCACGGACTTCACCGGATAATCTGCCAGCGTCTTCCCTGTCTCCACGCCACATTTTTCAAGAAGGGAGCAGGTTTGTTCAAAGAAGGGGTACACGGTCATCTCCGTCGTATTGCCTGTCTCTGAGGACTTGATCTTCATCCTTCCCAGAGGGAGCGCCGTCCCAAGCTCTGACATCTCAAGCTCCGCCACATCCTCTCTGTACGCCGCGATGAGCGCCTCCTTCTCATCCGCAGTCATTTTAAGGTCAGAAGAACTGGCGGAATCATCCCATGTGAAACGGTCTTCCGAAACATTTTCCAGTCCCACAGCCGGGTAAGCAAGCTGTCTGTACTCGTCCGTCTCATACACAGCGGCAAACGCTTCTGCCGCCTCCCTGCTAAGAGCATATGTCCGGTAATGGTTCCCGCCGTCCCCGGTCTGATAGCATACGTCCGCATAGGTATATACCTCCGGCGCCTCTTTTTCTGATAATCCCTGCCGGGACAACGCCTGCTGTTCCACGACCATTCCAAGCCAACTCATGGCGGCACTCCTGCCCTCTGCCGTGAGCGTGTATCTTTGCATCTGCTTCTCCGCCTCGTAGCACTCGCCCTTGCGGCTCACTTCCACATAGGCATCGTAATCCATATCAATGCCGTCCAAACTGATACTCACTGCCGCAACCTTCTCTGGATCTGGAAGATATCCGTCATAGGCGGACGCCCCTGCCGGAAATGCTGCCCCCGCCGCAGCGGCCGCCGCGCAGACAGCAGCAAGCTGCCATTTCCGCCGCAGAAGTTTTGCGGCAGGATTCTTCGTAAGTCCTTCCAAAAGAAAATGTACTGCGCATACGGCGGCAATACTCACTGCCGCACCCAAAAGTCCGGCCATAAGCGGACTATTCTTTGCCATGCCGGACGCGTCAATGACAAACCCGGCCGCCCATATTCCTGCAAGAAGCGAAAAGCCGATCTCACAAACGCGCTCTGCCGTACCAAGGGCAAATATACGTCCTGTCCGCTCAGCCTTTCTCTTGCCCGCTGCCATCGCCGCAAGAGCGAACAGAAGCACTATCCAGACAAGCGCCGCCGCCACAGACAGAGCCGACGGACTGAAACGCAGGACCAGCGGTTTTTCAAACACATCGCCCCCGCTCATATAGGCGGACAGATGAAAGGGAGAAAAGATATTATTTAATTTCTCAAGCAATGTTATTTTATAATAAGTTGCGAAATAATTTTCACAAAACATGGTCACCGCCGTTTTGATCAGAACCGGGAAATACAGGATCCATGCCGCGCATACCGGCACTGCGGAGATCACATTTCCGCACACTGTAACGCAGAGTATCCCAATGTGATAAAAGATCAGGAACACCCCCGCAAAGACAAGCATGCTTTTCGCTGTATAGCTGCCCACAAACGGCGCGAATTCCATGTCCACCGAAGTCTGGTAAATACCGCACACTGCCATGACAAGGATAAAGGGTACAAGAAAATGGACAAGTCCATGCGCATACCTGCTCCAGAAGATCATGCTCTTTCTTACCGGCAGGCTGTAATAAAAGTCCTGCTTCTTCTGCCAAAGCAGATAGAAAAATTCCAGAAACGCAAGAAACAGGCCCAGTCCCGCGCAGACCCATTTAAGCTCCGCGCTCCCGATACCGAAGTAAGTATAATCCGTATCAAAACTCAGGCGGGTAATCGTAAGCACACCGTACAGAAGCAGCGTTCCCCATCCTGCAAAGGCGCAGAGATGTCCTCTGCCCGCCTCTTTCATCCAGCTAATGAAGCACTTTCCGAATGTCATAATCCTTACCCTCCATTTCTGAGATGAAGATCTCTTCTAAGCTCATAGGCGCCTCTCTGACGACCACCGCTGAGCGCGCCGCCAGCTTTGCCTTCGCATCCCCCTCTTTGTCGCGTATGACAAGAGTGACAAAGCTTCCATCCACATGGCTTCGCACAACATCCAGTTCTTTTGCAGCCTCCTCCGCGATCTTATCCACATCCTCACCTTCCGCGAAGACACACTGAAACTTTTTTACATCCTCTGTCCTTCCCTTCATATCTCCCGCAGTCACAAGACCGCCTTTGTGAAGAATGGCAATGTTCCCGCAGATATCCTCCAGTTCACCCAGCCGGTGCGACGCCACAACCGCCGTGAATTTCCTCTCCTTCATCTCCTGACGGAAAAGATTCTTCATCACCTCTGTCACAATGGGGTCCAGTCCGTCAAACACTTCGTCGCAGAGCAGGTACTTTGTCCTCGCGCACAGCGCCAGTATGAGAAATGCCTGCCTCTTCATCCCTTTGGAAAAGGTGCGCAGGGGACGCCTTACGTCCAGCTCCAGCGCCTCCGCCATATAGGAGACGGATTCCTGATCCATGTCCGCATACTGGTCTGCGTAGAACTTTGCCATCTGCTCCATACTTGCATTCGGGAAATAGTACGGACTGTCCGGCAGGAAAAAGAGCTTTTCCTTTGCCTTATGAAGGGGTTCCCCGTCGATCCCGATCTCCCCGCCATCCGCCTCTAAAATCCCTGACAGTATGCGTAACATGGTCGTCTTCCCCGCGCCATTCGTCCCCAATAAGCCGAAAAGAGTTCCCTCCGGGATATCCAGAGTAACATCACTGACCGCGCAGACATCGTCAAAAGTTTTCTTTAGTCCTTTGATCTGTATCATAGGTATCCTCCTGAGTTTACGAGTTGAAATGTTAATTTATTTTAACATATTTGTAATATTTATGCAATAATTAAAGATCCGCAGACAGTCACACGACCGTCCACGGATCTTCTTTCCCCTGTGCATGGAGAATACAGCTCTCGATGGAGTGCCTTACCATATCGCTCACCGCCTGATCGGTATAGAATGCCATATGGGGAGTCACGACCACATTGGGGAAGCCTCTGAGGATATACAGATCACGCTTACTGAGCACGTCCGATTTCCTGTCATAATAGTACATCCCGAACTCGTCCTCAATCACGTCAAGTCCTGCCGCGCCTACCTTGCCCCTCTCTATGCCTTCGATGAGAGCCTTTGTATCGATAAGTCCTCCTCTGGCGGTATTGACAATGACCACGCCGTCCTTCATCTTCCCGATCGCTTCTTTATCGATAAGGTGGAAGTTGTCGTCAAGGAGCGGCATGTGCAGGGTGATAAGGCCGCACTCCCTGTAAATCGTATCCAGATCAGCATATTGCGCATATTCTTTTACCGCTTCATTCTCATATTTGTCATAGGCAAGTATCCTGCACCCGAAACCGGACAGATCGCGGATAACCGCCCTTCCGATACGCCCGGTTCCGAGAACGCCCACCGTAAAATTCGGAAGCTCCCGTCCCTGTATCCCCGGCAGGGAGAAGTCATTCACTTCCGCCCTCTGCATGATCCGTTTCATCTTGCGGATGGACATGAGAATCAGCATGACCGTGTAGTCTGCCACACATTCCGGCGAGTATGTCACATTGCTCACATGGATGCCGAGCCGTTTCGCCGTCTCAATGTCCACATGGTCATATCCGATTGTACGGGTAGAGACCATTTTCACGCCCAGCCTGTGGAATCTCTCCATCAGCTCGCCGTCAATCTTCGACGTGATGATGCTCACATACTCATATCCTTCCGCCAGATGCGCGTTTTCCAGAGTGGGAGCGTCCGTGCATATTCCCAGCTCCACGCCATACTCCTCTGAAAACTTCTGAAAATAGTCCGCCTCGTCAAACTCCCGGTAATTATAGACAAAAATCTTCATCCTCTCCATCTTGCACCTTCCCTTCTTCTATGTCAGTCCGTAATGCTCCATGGCGTGAGCAAGGCCGTCCTCCTCAACGGTCTTTGTCACATACTCTGTGTAGGGTTTTAGTACGTCGTCGTGTTTTCCAAGCGCCACCGTATGCTTTGCGAAGCGGAACATGTCAAGGTCATTGCTGCTGTCTCCGAACACATACGCCTGTTCCTTTGTAAAGCCGAGCTTTTCAAGGATAGTCTCACATGCCGTAGCCTTTGTGTATCCCTTCTGGATAATCTCATACGTGCTCTTTCCCCTGTCGATTGCCACCATGTCTTCTGCAATAAACTTTAAAAATCCTTCCAGATCACTCTTTGGATCCGCATAGACAAGGAGCTTGTCATACACAAATCCGCCATCCTCGATGTAACATTCGATTCCCAGTCCTTTTTCCTGAAAATATCTCCTCGTGCTCTCCAAGCCGTCAAATCTGCTCATCCGCTTGGAAAAATAGACGTCCTCCGGTCCCTCAGCAACGCATCCCAGACCGTGTTCCGTCACCTTATCCAGTATCTTTCTTCCCCGTTCCTGCGGCACTGAGCGGGCGAACAGCACCTCTTCATGATATATAAGGCATGTCCCGCATCCGCACAGATACCCGTCAAAAGGAAATCTTTTGATCTCCGCCGGCAGGCTGCATCTCGTCCTTCCTGTATTGATAAACAGCAGATGTCCGTTGTCTTTCGCTTTTTTAAGCGCCTCTATGGCACTCTTTGGTATCTCCTTCGTGACCTCGCTGAGCAGGGTTCCGTCAATATCAAAAAACAACACTGATCTTTCCATCATGTTCTCCATTCTTTAACTTAATTTTCCTGTAATATTTTACTACCCTCTCCCGCAAATGTCTACCGTCCGAATCGTATCTGTTTTTATTTCCGCCAGCAACAAGCCAAGCGGGCATGCTCACATGTCCATTTGGCAACTGCCGCGAGGGTCAAATACCCCGCAGGATATCACATGTTTTCATTATTTTTATCTGACATTCATATATTATCTATAAATCACGACCGCGCCGTCATCTATCGGCGCCAAGGCAGGATATGATCATGAGAAAACTCATCTCACACAGACTTTCTCCATTTATCAGAAAAACACTCCTGACAAAAAAGGCAGGCGCAGTCCTGCTTCTGTTTCTCGCGGCGTATACTCTCGGGACAGGGGTCGGATTCTTCCTCGACCGCCTTCCTTCCCACCGAAATATGGATGCCGTCGAGACTTCCGCAGAAGGGAACTGGGGACTGAGCTTTCAGGAAGAGGGGCAGTCCCCGGTGGCAAACGCCACCTTTGAAGAGCTGGCACGGTATGACGCTTACTACGCGCAGGATACGGACGAAAAAGTCCTGTATCTGACCTTTGACTGCGGATATGAGAACGGAAATACCCCGCAGATACTGGACGCCCTGAAAAAGCACAATGTCTCCGCCACATTTTTCGTCGTAGGGACTTACATAGAATCAGAGCCTGATCTTGTCAAACGGATGGCCGCTGAAGGTCATACGGTCGGGAATCACACATGGCATCACCCCGATATGTCCCAGATCTCAACAATGGAAACATTTGCGCCGGAGCTGACGGATGTAGAGGCGGCCTACAAAGAAGCCACGGGCGAAGAAATGACAAAGTTCTATCGTCCCCCGCAGGGCAAATACAGCGAAACAAACCTGAAAAACGCCCAAGAATTAGGTTATAAAACGTTCTTCTGGAGCCTCGCCTATGTAGACTGGTATGAGGACGACCAACCCACAAAAGAAGAAGCCTTTGACAAACTGCTCGGGCGCATCCACCCCGGGGCGGTCGTACTGCTCCACAATACGTCGGCCACCAACGCGGAGATACTCGATGAACTGTTGGGGAAATGGGAAGAAATGGGATATCAGATAAAACCCCTGACAGAACTGGCTCAGTAACTACGGATTTAAGAAGAACAAAAGTCCTTGTAAATCTCTACTTTGGCGAAATGCACAGAAAGAACTGGTCAGCACGACTTTGCACACGGTAGAAATGAGACTCATTGGAATGTTTCGTGCGCCGGAGCGCTGAGAGATGCTTTTGTGCATTTCGCTACATATAAAATTAAAAATGGACTAAAACCTTTTTATTTCATTTCCGGCTCTAACTGTGCAAGTCGTTTTTTCAATTCCTCAAGTTCCTTTCTCTGCGCATCGATCGTACCTTGCTGCGCTTCGATTTTATCATCTTTTTGACTCAGCAATTTTCCCTGCTCTGCAATCGTCTCTTTCTGCGCGTCGATCTCGTCCTTCATATCATCGATCATATACTGCACGGTATTCCTGTCCAGCTCCCGTAATTCCTCTGAGAACATTCCCATCACCCTCTCTGTGTTCCTGCACAGCTTATAGATTTCTTCGTAATACTTCTCAAACTGCGGATACTCCCGGATCAGTTTCGCGATCGTCTCCGGCTCATCCACGCTGAGAAATGTAAGCCATGCTTCTAGCTTGTTCCTGATACCTTTATTGTGCAAAATGCCATGGAAGTTGTCAAGGGAAATGAAAACATATTCCTGCAAAAGATCAATCTCGATTCCCGTATCTGATCTCTGGGCGAAACACCATACACAGTTCCCTCCTTTGTGCGGCGTTCAGAAAAACAACTGAACAATAGATGAATCTAAGGTTAGTAAGTTACGTTCATCATCGGGTAAGCGTTCCGAAAGGGAACTTCCGAAAATGAGAAGCCTAACGGCATGAATACAGGATGGCAAGAGCGCCGTCCGTATCAGTGAAGAAATAATAGCATAAAAAGTGCCGGAAAACAATCCGGCAGAATACACAAAACATATGTGCCTTTAGAATACGGATTGGTCAGGGCAATTCCCAGTCGCAGGGGCATATATACCCCCTGTTGTTTTCCTGTTCCCTGACAATTTACAATGGGCGGGTTGTGTCAAACTCGGAGCGTACATCTGAGTAACAAAACCCTTGTTGTATTTTGCTATACTGATATACTTCCGACGCTTACGAATTGCCGTGGTAGCAAAAAGGCCGCCGGAGTTTTTTCGAAAGCCTTTCTGCGGGGATGTGTTGGCAGATGCGGCGACTTCGGAATAGAACTTAGAAAAATAAAAATCCGGGAACATGCGTCGAAATTGGCAGAGAGATTGTCTGAGGCAAAGCCGAGTTGCTCTCTTCCAATTTCCGTTTTTAGCATGTTTCCAGATTTTGTTATTTTTCTTAATTCTATGGAGCGGAGCCGAAACTGCCAACATATTTCCGCAGAATATGTCTTAGATAAAACATCACGGACGGATAATCCGAAGTTTTACTCTGCCAGTCCCTCTGCCTTGATGACTTCCACAACGCTGTCCACGTGTTTCTCGCAGATCTCGTCCGTAGCCGCCTCGACCATGACGCGGATCAAAGGCTCTGTGCCGCTCTCGCGCACGAGGATACGGCCATCACTCCCAAGTTCATCCGCCACTTTCTGTACCGCCGCCTGAACAGCCGGATTCTCCCTTGCCGTCTTCTTGTCTGTGACACGCACATTTTTGAGAAGCTGCGGGAATATCTTTACTTCGTCAGCCAGCTTTCCAAGTGACTGCTTCTTCTCAAGG
The DNA here is from genome assembly GCA_019118545.1 of Candidatus Mediterraneibacter merdavium. GTDB lineage: Bacteria > Bacillota > Clostridia > Lachnospirales > Lachnospiraceae > Mediterraneibacter > Mediterraneibacter merdavium. The sequence continues at coordinate 8,664 of DWYT01000125.1, forward strand.
ATTACTTCCATAATCATAAGGGAAGTAAGGATACCGTCACCTGTTTTCGCGTGCTTACTGAAAATGATATGTCCTGACTGCTCCCCGCCCAATACATATCCGTTCTTCAGCATATTTTCGTATACGTATTTATCGCCGACTGCTGTCTGCTCGTACTTCATGCCGATCTTATCACACGCTTTGTAAAGTCCCAGATTGGACATCACCGTTGTGACGATCGTATTATCCTCAAGGCGTCCCTGTTCCATAAGATATTTCCCGCAGACGTACATGATACGGTCGCCGTCTACGACATTTCCATTCTCATCCACCGCGATACATCTGTCGGCATCTCCATCGTAAGCAAATCCCACGTCAAGCTTCTTCTCTTTTACAAACTGCTGGAGTATCTCGATATGGGTGGAGCCGCAGTTTGTATTGATGTTTGTTCCGTCCGGCTCATTGTTGATCACATATGTCTTTGCACCAAGAGCGTCAAACACACTCTTCGCGATGGCAAATGCGCTTCCGTTGGAGCAGTCAAGTCCGACTCTCTTGTCCTCGAAAGAGCGTGTCGCGAGGGAGATCAGATGTCCCATGTAACGGTTTCTTCCTGCCGCGTAGTCCACCGTGCGTCCGATATTCTCCTTTGTGGCAAGCGGAAGCTCTCCGATCTCGCCGTCGATGTATGCCTCGATCTTATCCTCAACCTCTGCCTCCATCTTATGTCCGGCGCTGTTGATAACCTTGATACCGTTATCATAGAAAGGATTATGACTTGCTGAAATCATGATACCGCAGTCAAAATCCTCCGTCCTGACAACATAGGAGACACTCGGTGTCGTCGTGACATGGAGCAGATACGCGTCTGCACCTGACGCTGTCAGTCCCGCCGCCAACGCATACTCAAACATATAACTGCTTCGTCTTGTGTCTTTTCCGATCACGACTCTCGCCTTGTGATCCTGACCGAAATACCATCCTAAGTAACGCCCCACCTTAAACGCATGCTCTACAGTAAGAACTACATTCGCCTCTCCGCGGAAACCGTCCGTTCCAAAATATTTACCCATAGTTATCTTCCTCTTACTCTTCCATAATATTTATGCCGGGCACAGAACATTCATATCCATTTCCTGACACATCCACATTATATTACTATTACAGAACAGTTACAAGTATTTCTTTTTTGTTACAAAAGTTCAGCCATAGATATATTGCGATGCGAAAAATGAGCTTGCTCATTTTTTCGAGAAAAACTCCCGCATTTACGGGGCGTTCATTTTATGATATTATGATAGTGCATTACATCGCAGCTATAATTACATTTATGAAAAAACACAATGCAGCAAAAACACAAAAGAAAACTCCCCGTAAGACTTTGGGAGATATTCCCGCCGACCGTCTGGCGGAGAGGGAATATCTTCTTAAGAGACTGACGAAATTCACTCTCTTAAGCGACGTATTTATGTCTGTCGTATTCTCCGATCTTGAAGCATGCCAGCATGCTATAAGGATACTTTCAGGTGACAGCCGTATCCGGCTGAAAACGGTACGGACGCAGTATGCCATTTCCAAGGCTGTTTCCCACGGAGCCCGGCTGGACGTGCTTGCTGAGGATATGGACGGCCGACTGTATCACATGGAGATTGAAGGCTCCGATACGGTGGATCATGCCCGAAGAACAAGATTTTACAGTGCCATGACAGACAGCGAGACGCTTCGTAAAGGAAGCTCATACAGTGAACTGCCCCGCCGCTATATCTTTTACATAAGCGGGCCTGATATCTGGAAGGGCGGGTACACTGTATATGAAGAGGAAAAGCGTCTGCGCCAGACAGGTCAGCCGCACGATGACGGCGTCCGCATAGCTTATGTAAATACTGCCATAAACGATGGGAGCAGGATCGCGAAACTGATGGACTATTTCAAAACAGCAGACCCTTTCGATGACAGTGAGGGGGAGTTATCGAAGATGGTGCGCTTTTTAAAGACCGAGGAAAGGGGAATGGATATCATGTGTGAGATTATGGATCAGATCAGAGAAGACGGAAAGCAGGAAGGTATGCGAAAAGGACTGCAAAAAGGGTTGCAAAAGGGCCTCCGAGAAGGCAGACGGAAAGGCAAACGGGAGGGCAGACGCGCCGGTGCCTTGGAAAGCAGCAGAAAAGCCGCGCGGAATTTAAGCAGGATGGGGATGCCCGCAGAAATGATCGCCCAAGTTGTTGAAAAAGATGTATCGACCATAGAAAAATGGCTGTCTGATAACGGAGGAAACGCATCATGATAAAACTGATCGCAAGCGATCTGGACGGCACACTGCTAAGAGACGGGGCGCAGGAACTCACGCCCCGGGCCGTGCGCCTCATCCACAAGCTGACGCAGAAGGGAATTCATTTTGTGGCGGCAAGCGGCCGCCAATATGACAGCGAACGGTATATATTCAGAAAGATCAAGGACGATATCTCTTATATCTCTGACAATGGCTCACTGTGCATCCATCAGGGAGAGGCCATCTCCTGCGGCAATATTTCCGACGGACTTGCGCTGAGGGTCATTGACGAGGTGAGGAAGAATTCTGAGTATGAGCTTCTCATATCACGGCCGGAGGCAAGCTACATTGAAGCGGGGAATCCGGACTTTGAGAATCATATGAAAAATGTGATGCATTTTAATATCAGAACCGTAAAAGATATAAGAGACGTGGAACTGCCGTTCATGAAGATTGCCGTTGCCAATCTGGGAACAGACGACAATATGGAGTATCTAAATCATCTGAAAGATATGTTCGGGCAGGAGATCAAAGCCGTGACTTCGGGAACGATATGGATTGACTTCATTACTCCCGGATGCAGTAAAGGCAAGGCGCTCAAGACGCTGATGGAGCGCTTTGGCATCAAGCCGGAGGAATGTATGGCTTTCGGCGATGAGTACAATGATGTGGAAATGCTGGAACTGGCCGGGAAAAGCTATGCCATGTCAGGCTCCGCTCCCGGTATCGCCCAGCATGCCGCTTATGTGACAGATTCGGTAGAAGACGTATTAGAGGAAGTCCTAGGCGGGTTAGATTAAATCCGTTGAGGACTCCCTCTCTTATCTCATCTCAATGACCGCATACGGGTTTTTATCTGCATCGCACAGTTCGATCACGATGCGTTCCTGCTCCGTGGCGATTCTCGGCCAGATCACATCTCCGAGCACTGCCGACTTCTTATAGTCCACTCTTACCTGCCTGACAGATACGTCCCCCGGAAGCATTTCCATCGCCATCTGGACATACTGACAGTTATTCACATGCTCATTCGTGTCAATATGGTATTTTCTCACCGGGAAAGGCTCCCGCTCTTCGAACGATTCCGGCACGATGATCTTCCTGTCCTCATAGGGCATGTCCAGCGGCTTGCTTACTCCGTAGGGTTCGATATACTCCGGCGAAGGTCTGCACGGTCTTCCTTTCTCAAGATCCATGAATGCCCATATCGAATTGGCACATGCGATCATGCCTCCGTCCTTATCCTTCATATAGAAATTTCGGTTCCCGAACAGTCCCCTGAATTCTGTGGCAAAAGTCCCTACCGTAATATGCTCTCCCATCTTCGGATAGCGTTCTATGATGATCTGCCAGTAGGAAAGCACCCACGCCTTTTTATCCTTTTTAAGCTTTTCCATACCCAGTCCCAGTTCTTCTGACTGGAAGGTGCTCCCGTCCTGAAAATAATTGATCAGCGCCGGAAGCGTCATGGTTCCCCTGTGATCGATCTCGCTGTACCTTACCCTGCTGTCAAATTCATATCGGTTTCCCGCCGCATCATCTTGCGGCCGCTCATATTGGAACTGTCCGCTTATTACCTGCCTGCTCTGTATCTCTGCTTTATTCTCTGTCATCTGTATCACTCCTCAGTCTTTGCCACATACTCATAGTCCACGGTTATCACGCACCTGTATCTGGAATCTTCCTTTTGCAGCCGTTCTGTCAGATGCTGCGGAAGGGCGCTTCTCTTCTCTTCATCATACTCGATGGGGATGACCATATCAAAGATAAGATTGATCTGCTTCTCCCCGTGTACCACGCGGAAGTCGTGGATGCTGCACGTTGGGTCTAATTCCTTCAGGATGTGTACAGCACGTTCCCTGATACCGAGCACACGCTCGTCTTTCATTTCCACCGGGTCCATATGGATGACAAGGAATACTCCCAGTTTCTTCGCCGCGTCCCGCTCGATGCGGTCTATAATCTCATGGGACTGCTCGATATCCACATCGTTAGGAACCTCCGCGTGGATGGACGCCATGCTCCGCCCCGGCCCATAGTTATGTACGATCAGGTCATGGGTGCCCTGAATTCCCTCATAGTCTTCTACAAACCTCTTAATCTGCTCATATACTTCCGGGTCAATGGCCTCACCGATGAGCGGTTCCAGCGTGTCCTTCGCGATCCCCACGCCTGCCCACATAACGACCAGCGCAACACCCACGCCGACGAATCCGTCGATATTGACGCCTGTCACCCCGAAAAAAAGGATGGAAAGGATCGTAGCGCCCGTGGTAACCGCATCCCCCATGGAGTCCGTAAACACAGCCATCATCACTTTAGAGTTGATCCTTGCCCCCAGTTTCCGGTTGAACAGGCCGAGCCACAGCTTTACCGCCACGGACAACACAAGGATGAGCACGGACACCGCCTGAAAATTCAGTTCCTCAGGTGTGCGGATCTTGGCGATAGAGTCCTTTAAAAAAGTGAATCCGACTTCCAGCACAAGGAAGGACACGATCAGCGCCGCTATATATTCGATGCGCCCGTGTCCGAAAGGATGATCCTTGTCCGCCGGCTTCTCCGCCATCTTCACCCCTACAAAGCTGATGATGGACGAACCCGCGTCCGAAAGATTGTTGAAAGCATCCGCAGTAACGGACACACTGTGAAGCACAAGTCCCACCACGAATTTTACAATAAAAAGGAACACATTACAGAAGATACCCACAATGCTGGAGAGCACACCATATGCCGTCCGCACGGATATCTTCTCAACGTCCGTATAATCTTTTACAAAATGTCTTACTAAAAATTCCGTCATATTTCTCCTCTATTTTTCTCCGAAGAAAAACCAGCTTATCTCAAAGTCTGATGTGGCGGTCACTTCCGCGTACTCCTCCTCCGTCAGCACGTTTTTCAGCTTCTGCTTTCCTTCCTCTGGCACGACAGCGTTCGTCGTGTCAAGAAAACAAAGGCTTGGATAGAGTACGCACCACCAGTTATGGCCTTTTGCGGCACCGATCTCGATGCGCAGCGCCTCATAATTTCCCGCCGGAAACGTAACGTCCCCGTAGCTTTTATCCGGGAACCAGCAGGTGGTTACTGCCGCGCTGACCGTCTGATCCGCCCCTGACGCGGCTACGGCATCACGCCCTGCTTCTTCAATGTCGTCGATATGCTCCCTCGCCCATGCCGTTGTCTCCGCCGCACTGTCAGTCCGAGGCATGTTTTCTTCGAGGAACGAAAGTACACTGTCACGCACCTCCAGTTTTAAGGACTGGTCTTCCTCGCTGTCGCTATTTGCCAGCACGTGGAATCTTAAGACTTCCTCCGCCAGATGCTCCTGCAGCTTTGCCTGTGCAGCCGCTCCCGCTCTCTCATATGCCATCCCTGTAAACAATGCCGCAGTACAGAGCGCCATAATCAGGATCATAAAAGATGCCCTTCTGTCCGCCATGCTGATAATATTACGCCTCGTACTATAGCTTCTGTCCATATGTATGACCTCCATAATCTGTTTGATATATGGAGTATGGACAGATCCGCTCCGACTTATTCACCGCCGTTATTCTTCTTTGCGTTTTAAAGTCCCCAACACGGTATCTACCTGATTGTTGATGTGCTGTCCCGTTATCTTCGTCGCTTTTTCTTTATCACGGCTTTCGATGGCAGCGATGATCGCCTCATGCTCCGCCAAAAGCTGGGGATGACACTCTTTCTTCTTAAGATATTCGATGCGGTAGCGGTACATCTGCTCCCTTAAGTTGTTTAAAAGCTGGATCAGCCGTCCATTGTCCGTGGCAGTGAAAATCACATCGTGAAACGCCTCGTCCGCCTGAGCGATCTGCGTGATATCGTCACTTCCCAGCACATCACGGAAATGATCCGCCGCCGCGTGGAGCTCTTTGATCTCACGTTTATCGATCCGTTCGCAGGCAAGCTGTACCGCAAGCTCCTCCAATGCACAGCGCACCTCAAGGACATCCCGCAGATTTTTTTCGGTAATCTCAGCAACCTCGGCGCCTTTTCTGGGAATCATGAGCACCAGTCCCTCAAGCTCCAGCTTACGTATGGCCTCTCGTATCGGGGTACGGCTTACGCCCAGCTTGTTGGCAAGCTGTATCTCCATAAGGCGCTCGCCGGGTTTGAGCTCGCCGCGCAGAATCGCGCGGCGCAGTGTGTTAAATACCACATCCCTTAATGGAAGATATTCATTCATTGTAACTTCAAAATCAATGGGCATCCTGATCCCTCCTTACGCTGTGTATACTCGTCACATAGACCTGTCTGGCCAGCGACTTTTCTCTGATTCTTCTCTGCGCCTCGCGGGCAGCGCCCCGGTTCTCAAAAAGTCCGAATACCGTGGGGCCGCTTCCGCTCATCATCGCGTTTAGTGCTCCTGCCTCCATCATCTCCCGCTTGATGTCTTCTATCACGGGATGTATAGGTATGGTGACATCTTCCAATACATTTCCCATGCAGGCGGCCACCCTTTTCAGGCTGCCCGCTTTCAGTCCGTCTATAATCCCGTCGATATCCGGGTGTGTTCCAGTCTCCTTAGAATCAAGCGCCTCATATACAGTCTTCGTTGACACGCTGATGGGCGGCTTGGCGATGAGCACCGTACATTTAGGCATCGCCGGAAGAACGCTCAGCTCCTCGCCGATCCCTTCCGCAAGCACGGTTCCCCGCATGATACAGTAGGGAACATCCGCCCCGAGCTGTACTCCTCTCTCCATGAGATCCTTCTGTGACAATCCCAGACGGAACATCCGGTTCATGCCGAACAGCACTGCCGCCGCGTTAGAGCTGCCGCCCGCAAGTCCCGCCGCTACCGGGATATGCTTGTTCAGGGAAATGCGGACTCCCTCTTCGATATGGAACTCTTCTTTTAAAAGCTTTGCCGCCTTATACGCGATATTCCCATCCCCGGTGGGAAGAAAATTTAAATTCGACGCTACTTTGATCTCTGATGAGGCTGTTCTCTCGATCTTTACCTCGTCGTACAGATAGATGGACTGCATGACCATACGCACGTCATGGTATCCGTTTTCTCTTCTTCCGAGTACATCCAACCCCAGATTGATCTTTGCCAGCGCTTTTAATTCAATCTGATTCATCCTGTGTCCTCCGTTATGCTTCTGTATCTTGTATACATTGTGCTTACAGTATACTCATATTTTCTTTCAAAATCAACAGTTTATCCCCCGGTCTGACATTTTCGCTGTCCAGTCCGTTGATCTCTTTGATCCCGTCTATGGTCGTCATATACTGCTTGGCAAGACTCCACATATCCTCCCCGCCGCGCACGATGTGGCCCACAATTCCCGGCCGTTTTGACAATGCCTCCATATCGAGAGGTTTCGTCTCCGCCTTGGTGATCACATTTACCGGAACCATTCTCCTTAAGAAGACGTCAAAGGCCAGCACTGCCTTGACTTCCACTGCCTCACTGCCCGCAAGCGTCACCGCAAGCTGTTCCACATGGCTTGACAGGCTGCTCTGCGTCCCTTCCGGCATATCGGGATACTCGATCAGATAGGAAAACGGTAAAATTCCCTGCCAGCTTCCATAAGGCTCCGTATCATCCCCTCTCACATACAAAAATGACAGGTGCAGTATACCCTCCACTTTGATTCCCTCCTGCGTGTGCTGTTCGCTCTCCATCTGGATATTGCCCTGACTGTGGATAATCTGGAGCACATCCTCCTTAAGCTCTGGCAGGGCGAGACGCTCGGATAATTTACATCTGGACTGGTTCTGCATCAGAAGCTCTTCAAATACCGTATCCTGAGTGTCAAAAGAGCACTCCTGTTCCAGCGAGTACATATCCCTTAATATTTCTGTGTCCTCTTCCTCATAAATATTCATCCTCAGCACAAGCGTGGCCTCAATTCCTATGATCCTCATCTCCCCGTCCTCGTCAAGACGGACATCGGACAGCGTATCCTCAAGGGAATGTCTGATATGGTGGAACATGCCTTCCGTCACGCCGTCGCACGGGATTCTTCCCTCATATGGAACGCTCTGCTCGATCCAGTCCGTTTTCTCCTCCGCAGAGAGATACATACAGAACACAAGGAGTTCTCCCCGGATGAGGATCTCATCCTGCCCCAGCCGGATATCCATTTTCCTGCTCACGATGTCCGCTGACAGCATCTGGCCGATGCTCTCTTTTGTTCCCGGCAGAACAATCTCTTCTTTAATACGGTATGTATCCTTTTTAGAAACCGCCAGCTTTAACAGGTTCATCTTCTCCATCTTCCGGTAGACCGGAATATCGCTCTCCACATCCACTGTCAGCTCCTCGTCCCGCAGGCTCTCCCTTCCAAGCTCCAGCTCTGTCATAATGCGCAGGCTTAGTTTTCTTGAATGTACCACGGATCCGGTGAATTCTGTGCGCATATTTCTGATAAAAAACGTCTCATTTCCGTCATTTTCCGCGTACACCATCTCTTCAAAGGGCAGCTTCCCCTCCAGAACCGCAGGCTTTGGATCCCCGGAGGCTGTCATATAAAGGATGCGGAAGTAGACTTTTCCCGTAACCTTCACATAGTTCTCCACCGGACGGACGTCCTCCGGCCTGCACTCCGCGCTTCCCTGTATGATCCGCTGTACGTCGTCCTTCTGGTCCGGGACATTATAATCTTCATCCAGATAGAACTGGTCGAAGATGCTTTTTCCCTCCTGCGTGTAATGGATTGGTTTTCTTATCAGCTCCATAACTCTCCTCCTCAATCTAACAAGACTTCTTTTTCAATATATTCAAGCTGTATGACCACATAGGGAAATGTGGCGGCGTCTTTTGTCTCCTCTCCTTTTTCAGGCCCTAACAGATTCGTATGCACATGGACGGCGTCCTCTGTCTCATACAAGGCGTTCACCTCCACACTGTACCCCGATGTGGGACGCTCCCCATATCCCTTTGCTATATAAAGGCATCCCTGATCCGCGTAAGTCAGAAAAAAAGCCTCTGTCTGCCGCCCGTCAATCTGCGCGGCAAGCTCTTTCGGGATCGTATCTTTGTCCAATACAGTAAATTCAATATCCCTTAGCTTCTGTCCGTTGCCTGTCTTGGTGACACACCCTGTCATCAGACAGAGGATCACGAAAATAACAGCGCCTAAAAACAAGAGCCTTTGGCATCCCCCGCTCCGTTCATATTTATTTCCTGTCCATGACCGTCCCATTTCCCCTGCCAGCGAGCATTTTTCCCTATAAGCATATGTCCCCCATGGCCGGATTATGCAAAAAGCGTGTATTCAGCCGTTTCATTCAGGAACCTCTTATTGCACAACTCGAAAACAGTCCCAATCACTAAGACATATTCCGAGAATGGGCCGGGGCGGTTGGATTCCGCTACAGGGGATAGGAAAACTAGAGGTTCTGAATCCGTCCGAAAAACAGGACTTTCCATGGACAACTCCCTTCGGTCAGACAATTCCATGAAAAGTCCTAAGGGACGAATCCAGAACCTTAAGTTTTACTACTCCCCTTCCGAAGTCATCCTCCCGCCCGGCCCATTCCCGAAAAGTTTTCGCATTGGGTCTGTTTTCTGTTCTGTCCAATACGGAAGTCAGTAAATAAACGGCAGAAAAGCTGCACGGGCAGGTTTATTCGGAAACTACATATCTGAAGAGCTTAAGAAAACGAAATACTTGAAAAAACTTTCAGAGCGGGTGAAGGAGTTGCCCGGGTGACTTCGGAAGGGAATTAGAAAAACTCAAGGTTGCGGGTATGTCCCTTAGGACTGCCGATGGAATTGTCTGACCGAAGGGAGTTGTCCATTGGCAGTCCTTGTTTATCGGACATAGCCGGAACCTGTAGCTTTTCTTATTCCCTGTAGCGGAATCCCGGCGGCCCTCCATCCGCTCTGAATACGTTTTGCGCGCTTTCAGTTTCTGAATTCTGTAAGATAGAGTTCCTGAATTAAACGGTTGATGAAACGTGACAGAACGCGGCACGACAAGTCTTGTTTTTTCAGTATTTCCGCTGTATAATTTAGTTTGCCCTTTTTCAAATGGGCATACTATAAAGATGAAAGAAAAGTTTGAGGACTGACTTATGTTTCGATTTATTTGTATCGTGGTCTTTCTGATCACATTTCTCATCGTGACCATTCCCGTACTGGCGGCGGAATGGCTCATAGGAAAATTCAATCCGAAAGCGCGGGATATGAGTTCCATGTACATTGTGCGCTGGGGATTTCGGAGCATCTTGAAGATCACAGGTGTGCAGGTGACTGTCATCGGTGAAGAAAATGTTCCTGACGAGCCTGCGCTTTTTATCGGGAACCACAGGAGCTACTTCGATATCCTCCTGACCTACAGCCGCTGTAAAAGACCCATGGGTTATATCGCGAAGAAGGAAATGAAGCGCTATCTGACGCTGACCCTGTGGATGCGCCGCATCTACTGTCTTTTCTTAGACCGGGATGATCCTAAAGAAGGCTTAAAGACGATCCTTACAGCCGCTGAACATATCAAAAACGGCGTCTCCATCTGTGTATTCCCGGAAGGAACAAGAAATGAAGGCGAGGAACTGAGCATGATGCCGTTCAAGGACGGCGCGCTTAAGATCGCCACCAAGACCGGATGTCCGATTGTTCCCATCTCCATGAACAATACGGCGGAAATGTTCGAAAATCATTTTCCGAGGATTAAAAAGACTCACGTGATCATCGAATACGGGAAACCTATCTATCCTGATGAACTGGATAAGGATACGAAAAAGCGTATCGGAAGCCATGTAAAGGGCATCATTCAGGAGACGATCCGCAGAAACGCCGCGCTTCTTGAAGAAAACTAAGAAAGTGTTGAAAAGGAAGAGTATTGTGCAAAAAAGAGACAGGATTGTGCAAGACATTGACCACGGGGCATCTTATACTGTCACCAAAATAACAAACGACACAGGAGGCGGCAGTATGACACGAAAATACGTTTACGGCGATCCTTTCCCCACGGAGGCGATCGTCCGCACTTTCCCGGCAGAGGACAAAGCTCCTGCATACGGGCACATCTCAACTGAAAACGGATTTACATTTACTTACACAATGGATGAGGACGATATCGTCTACGGTCTCGGCGAATCCAACAGAGGCATCAATAAGAGAGGCTACTGCTATATCAGCGACTGCTCTGACGATCCCATTCACACAGAGGATAAGCGTTCCCTTTATGCGGCGCACAATCTGATTATCATCGCGGGCGCCCGGACTTTCGGACTGTTTTTTGACTATCCGTCGCAGATCACATTTGACATTGGATACACAAAGGCTGACACACTGACCGTATCCTGCGGGTGTGCGGATCTCAGTCTGTATGTTATCGATGGGGATCGTCCCTATGATATCGTAAAGGAATTCCGTAAAATCATCGGACGCAGCTATATCCCGCCGAAATTCGCTTTCGGATACGGACAGAGCCGTTGGGAGTATAAGACAAAAGAAGATTTCCGCAAGGTGGCGAAGAGCTATCGCAAGGCGGGCATTCCGCTGGATATGATCTATATGGACATCGACTATATGGATTCTTATAAGGACTTCACTCTCGGCGGGCAGTTTGATGATTTTGCGGACTTTGTACAGGAGATGAAAGATCAGCATGTCCGCCTCATCCCCATCATCGACGCGGGTGTTAAGATCGAGGACGGATATGACGTGTACGAAGAAGGTGTGAAGAACAGCTATTTCTGCAAAAGGGCAGACGGGAGCAACTTCGTCGCCGCTGTGTGGCCGGGCGATACCCATTTCCCGGATTTCCTAAATCCCGACGCGCGCAAATGGTTCGGCGACAAATACCGTTTCCTCACGGATCAGGGAATCGAGGGTTTCTGGAACGATATGAACGAGCCGTCCATCTTCTACTCCAAAGAGGGATTAGAAGAAGCGAAAGAAATGGCTCTTAAATTCGCCGGGGCAGATCCGGCAAACTGGGACGGAAGCACCGGAGGGGAAGGCATCGGCGTATGGCAGATGGGCGATAAGCTGAGAAGCCTTGCCAACAGCCATGAAGATTACAAGCGGTTCTACCACAATGTAAACGGCAGGATGATACGCCATGACAAGGTACACAATCTGTTCGGGTTCAACATGACACGCGCCGCGGGAGAAGCGTTCGACCGGATCGATCCTGACAAAAGATTTCTCATGTTCTCCCGTTCCTCCTACGTGGGGATGCACCGCTACGGTGGAGTCTGGACAGGGGACAATATGTCATGGTGGTCCCACCTTCTTCTGAATATAAAGATGATGCCGTCACTCAATATGTGCGGCTTCCTCTACACTGGAGCTGATCTTGGGGGATTCGGCGGAGATACGACAAGGGAACTGCTGCTTCGTTTCCTCGCGCTCGGCGTGTTCACACCTCTGATGCGCAACCACTCCGCATTAGGAACAAGGAAGCAGGAATGTTATCAGTTTGAGAATACAGAAGATTTCCGCCATGTAATCGGCGTGAGATACCGCCTCATCCCTTACATTTACAGCGAGTACATGAAGGCAGCGTTAAGCGACGATCTGTATTTCAAGCCTCTGGCATTCGTCTGGCCGGATGATAAGATGGCCCGCCGCATTGAGGATCAGCTCGTAATCGGAGACGAGATCATGATCGCCCCGGTGTATGAGCAGAACGCGCGCGGTCGCTATGTCTATCTGCCGGAGGAAATGAAGTTCGTCAAGTTTCTCCCGGACGGCTCCCTCAGCGAGAAAGTCCTGCCGCAAGGCGTCCACTACATTGACGCAGCGCTCAATGAAGTGCCGCTCTTCATCCGCAAAGACCGCTGTATCCCGTTGGCAGGGCAGGCAGAGTATGTGGATATGATCGACACAGAACACCTGACCATGATCGGATACAAGGGCGCCAAATATGTACTGTACGATGACGACGGAGTACATAAAGACTACGATAAGAAAGAAAATTATAAGACATTGACAATGTCATAAATAGAAAAAATCCTCCGGCCGGAGGATTTTTTCTATTTATGCTTTTTCACACTATCACCATACGTTTACCAGATAAGGCTCTCTCACGCCTGTGCGGAAACGGTCAGCACATGTTCCCCCACGTACTCTCCTGAAATTTTTACACTTACTGTCTGTGCATCTTGATCCTTTTTGACATACACGATCATCCTTCCCTTATAAAGCCTGCGGCTGTCTGACGTGTAGTCTGTAACGTCATATAGATCTCCATTCTCTATCCCCCGCAAATCGCCGCCTTCCACGCAGACTGAGAGTTTGTCCGAAGCCGTTTCTACAAAATATCCGTTCTGATCCACTGCGGTTACCTCAAACTGTAAAAGTTCATCCTCTGCACTGCCGCTTTCCCACAGTTTTACAGTGAGCCCCACCGCAACAGACGTTGTGACAGCTTCCGCCCATGTGCGTCCTTTTTCATCCACTGCGCTGATAGTTCCGGGAACAAAAGGAAGTCTCCAGCTCAAATATTCTTTTTCTCTTTTTTCCGGCTCCCCAACGCTTTCTCCGTTCAGGCAGAGATGTATTTCCCTGATATTGGTGTAACACCGGACCTCTGTCTCCTCGTCCGGTCTATAATTCCAGTTTTCACCAAATCCTCCCATCTCCGTATCATACGTTCCATATCTCCGAATCAGGATACGGGCAAAGGGCCTTTCGCTCCACAGCGCTTTGCGCCTGTAATAGCCCGGCTTTTCCCAGCCTGCCATGGTGAGAAGTCCTGCGCTGCTTCCCCGCATTGTCCACCCTAATGCCTCTCCCATATAGTCAACTCCTGTCCACAGAAATTGTCCGCATATATATGGTCTCTGCGCAGCATCATACGCTTCTTTTCCGTGATCTGTTTCACTTCCCAGAAATACCTTCCCCGGAAATTTACGGTGATGCTCTTCGTAAAGATTTTCTTTATAGTTATACCCCACGACATCCAGTCCATCAAGAAATCCAATCTGCGCGGTCAGCTCCGGAAAGGCCGCCGCCACTGTCACGGGCCGGGTGTCATCTGCCTCTTTTGCCTCCTCTAAGAGCATGGACAGTATCTGAGGCAGCCTTTCCGCATTTGGTTTCCCCGGATTGTACTGTCTTTCCTCAGCCGGTTTATTAGCGTCATTGTTCCCGGTCATTGTTTTAAACAGGGGATGGCAATATGGATCGTTCGGATAATCCAGTTCATTTCCCACACTCCAGATAATCACACAGGGATGTGACCTGTCACGGCGGATCATTGCCTGAAGATCCTCTTTGTGCCATTGATGGAAATATTTATAATATCCCTCATGGCCCGGCGGATAGACATTGTGGCCCCTGCGCCACTTATTTTTGGGGTTTTCCCATTCATCAAAAGCTTCATCCATCACATAGAATCCCATCTCATCGCACAGTTCATACAGCTCCGGCATATGTGGATTGTGGCTCATGCGCAGGGCGTTGCATCCCATATCCTTTAGTTTCTCCAGCCTTCTTTTCCAGACTGCTTTTGTAACTGCCGCCCCAAGACAGCCTGCATCATGATGGATGCACACGCCTTTGAGCTTCTTCGGCCTCCCATTCACTGACATCCCTTTTTCCGGATCAAATTTTACTTCCCGTATTCCAACCTTTCTCGTATCCGCCGTATACCAGCCATCATGTTCTGTCCTTATCTCAGTTTCCAAGGTATACAGGTACGGCCGGTCGTCCGACCAAAGAAACGGGTTCTGTATCAGGGCGCTTTTTTTAAGCGCCCGCTTTTCTCCTGTCCTGATCTCCATAGGTGCTGAGAGTTCCAGCACCGTTTTGCTATTTTGGCTGCGAAGCCTGCTTCTGATCTCAATATTCTGATCTTGGATGGAGCTGTTTTCCACCTCCCACTGGACGGAAACTTCTGCCTGTGACTCTCCCGCCCATACAGTCGAGAAAAAAACTCCGTCGATCATGGTGTGCACAGGCTCCTGTATGACAAGTCCTGCCTTTCTTGTAATTCCTGCACCGGTAAACCATCTGGAATCGGATGTCTCGCTCTGGTTCACCCGCACTGATATCCCGTTTGTCTCTCCCGGCCGGACGATATCGCTGATATCCACCAAAAAAGTGGTATATCCATAAGGGTGTCCGCCCACGCAGCAGCCGTTTACCCAAATCGTGCTGTTTTTGTATATACCGTCAAAGAGAATCCCTGTCTTTTTCCCTCTGTAGTCTTCTGGCAGAAAAAAGCTGTGTCTGTACCAGCCGACGCCGCCCCTGACATATCCTGTACCGCTAGAATAATCCCTTGAGAAGGGGTACTCCACCGACCAGTCGTGGGGCAGCTCTACGTCCCGCCAACCCGAATCGTCAAAGTCCATGCGCCACGCGTCTTCCTCATCTCCAAGGCAAAATTTCCAATTTTTGTTTTGTAATAAATATTTCATATATGCCCTCTTTTTGGATGGCTTCTACTGCGCGTCCGCTATTTTCTGTACGCCCTCCAGCTCTGTCAGCGGATCTCCGCCTGCCGCCACATTCTGCATGGCAACCTGAATTGCTTTCTCTACTTCACTGTTAGAAAGCTTTCTGTCTCCTGCCGCGTTCTGTACATATTCGTTCACGGTGTCAATAGACTCCTGCATAAGCTCGCCGTCAACAGTTCCTGTATAGGCTACATTGTTTGATACGGGCGCTCCCTGAAGGTAATTTACCCATTGCTGCTGCCCTTCACCGTCTGCAAGGAACTGAATGAATTTCATTGCAGCCTCTTTTTCTTCACAATCCTTATTCATAGAAATCATAACGTCAACCCCGGAGGTTGCAAGCATCTCGCCGCTGTCTGATACTGACGGGAACGGAGCCATGCCGATGACATCTCCCTGATTGCCGATCTCTGTCCCCTGAATCTCACTGTTCGTAGGCGATGTCGGTCCGAGGTGCCATGAACCAGTCAGGAAAAATACGGATTTCCTCGCAAAGAAATACTGGTCTCTTGCATCCGGGTAAGTCGCCACACCGAGCGCGCCCTCTTCAAAAATTCCTTCCGTGAACATATTCTTCCATGCCTGCATAGTATCCACAAAGCACTGATCCGTCCACTTCCTCTCTCCTGCGTCAGCCTCATATACCGCACCGTTTTCAAATTCATTTGCCGCCTGTACAAACCAGTCTGAATTCACCCAGTCATCGGCAGCTCCGGCCGCGATACACACATACCCGTGCTCTTTTGCTTTCGCAGACGCGTCCAGAAGCTCTTCGTAGGTTGTCGGAACCTTCTCGATGCCACATTCCTCCATAAGTGTCTGATTGTACATCAGTGTCGTCATTCCTGCAACCAGCAGCGGCATCCCCGCCATTGTTCCGTCGTCCGTGGTGCACTGCTCTATGGCTGTCTCATTGATGGTGTCACTCCAACCGTCCCAGTATTCATCCGCAGTCTCTTTCATATCCACAGAAAATTTTGCGTACTGCTGCATCATCGGTCCCGTAGTCATTCCATAAAGATCCGGGCCTGTTCCTGACGCCATGGCCACCTGAAGCTTTTCAAAGAAGTCATCCTGCTCTGTCCTGATATAATCAATCTTGATATCCGGGTTTTCCTCCTCAAATGCCGCGATCATATCCCCTGACTGTTCTGTTGTCGGAAGCCACGACCAGAATGTAAGCGTCACTTTTCCGTCCTCTGATTTCCCGGAATCCTCCCCGGCATTTCCTCCGCCCGACGCAACACAGCCTGCCAGTGACGCTGTCATTGCCGCCGCTGTCAGCAGAGCAACAAACTTTCTCATTTTTTTCATTGTCTTCTCCTCCTTTTGTTTGCTGAGATAAGCATACCTTGATCAGACCCTTATGCTCACTCTATTTTTTTGTCTTTCCATTCATTTTTTTGCGGTTACAATTCTGTATTTTCGTATTCCGATATTTGGACTCCCTCTGTCTTAAAACTGTATTCCCCCGCAGCCATCTCTCCCTCTGTCTGTATCCATCTCCCGTTGGCTAAAAATACGTCACGCCCCGCCTCAAAAATATGATACACTGAAAAAGTATGTCTTACATTTTCCGCGAGGAGTACCCGCCTGCCGCCTCTGATAAACTCAACACAGTTCTTATCATTTTGAATATCAAAGGTCATTGCCTCTTTAAACTCTGCCTGTTTCTGGAGCCTTTTTAATTCCATCTGTCCGCTCCCGGAGCCGATTGCGCCGTCCAGTCCGGCAGCGGAAAATCCATACAGTTCTCCCATAAGGCGAAGGTCGTTCCCTGTGAGGAATATGGAACGCGTCATTGCGAAACTAATCAAGGTAAGGTCTGTAAAATATGGAACAATCCCCGCTTTCCCAACGCTTACCATACCGTCATCCGTACAGCAGACGCTTTCCCTGCCGTCAAAGACAGCCTCATATTTATTAAATCTCTTTATAACGGTCAGGCGGTGGGGAACCGTATAATCAAAGTCGCGTTTGATCTTCACCGATGTCCGGCAGTATCTAAGCCCCGATCTGACGGTATACAAAGACACTGTCTTTTTCCCACTGTGAAAGCGAAGCTCAACATAGTTGTTTTCATCCTGATAATTGAGGAAAAATCCCCAACATGCCCCCGTGTGCATCAGTTCCGCCCTGATCCACATTTCCGCCATATAATACGGACTGCTGTCACAGAGGAATTTTCTTTCACATATCCTCTCCTCAGAAAATTTGACCGCAGGAAGTCCGGGCGCCTTCTTCCTCTCTTGGCTCGGGCCGAAGCAGAGCAGTTCTTCCCCGTTAAAATAAAGGGGATCAATACGCATCTCCCTCTGCTCTGTTCCCTCTACAAGCTCCTCTGACGCAAAGCGTCCATGGTATACGATCCAGTCGTCGGCCATGTTAGGCGCCTTTGCCACCGTATTGTGTCCTGTTCCCTCCACATTGTCATTCTTTTTCAAAAGCGGATGCCACACGGATTCTGACGGATATTTTTTCCAATTCATATCCTTCATGTCATTTTTACATTCTGCCACTGCCGTCCCAATAAAATAATCGGTGTTTACATAGGCATTTGCAGAATACAGCAGCCAGAACCGTCCGCCCCTGACTACATGGGACGCTCCTTCGATCGTATACCAGTCCCTGCCGTCGCCAAAGCGGTTCTGCGCATAAATCTCCTGTCTGATTCCCGGTATGACCGCCTCCCGCGGGTCCCCAGAGAATTCCTGCGGATCTTTCATCTCATCGATCAGGATACTTGTCCCTGATCTTCTCTCATCTGTCCCGTTCCAAT
Source organism: Candidatus Mediterraneibacter merdavium (assembly GCA_019118545.1). Taxonomy (GTDB): domain Bacteria; phylum Bacillota; class Clostridia; order Lachnospirales; family Lachnospiraceae; genus Mediterraneibacter; species Mediterraneibacter merdavium. The sequence continues at coordinate 27,080 of DWYT01000125.1, forward strand.
CATTGACGGAGTAGAACATCTCCAGCTTTCCATTCCATAAAACTGGGTGTGCGTCTATAGAAAACTTATTAAAAAATGTCTTCCTGTACCGGAATCCGCAGACAGGATTCTCTGACACGGCCAGCTTCAGCCACTCCTGATGGCAGTCGCCGCACCCGGAAGGTACGTTGGAGTAATACATATAAAAGGTTCCGTTGTCATAAAACACAGCGGGAGCCCAGTAATCCCGGTATTCCTCTTCCCTCAGAGCGTAGCCTTCAAAATGCCACCTGACCAGATCCTCTGACACGCTGACCTTCACTCCAAATTCATCGCTTGCATAGCAATAATACTTTCCACACCATGATAAAATGTATGGATCCGGATTCGTGTGCCGTTTCCCGTCCGAAAACGGCACAGGGTTACAATACTCTCTGCTCATATTCCACCTAACCTTTCACGGAACCCGCCGTAATGCCCGCCACAAGGAATTTCTGGCTGAACAGGTATACCAGAATGGAGGGCAGCGCCAAAAGGATCATAACCGCATATATTCTCGCCACATCCACAGGACTTTGGTATGTACTGGACATAAAATACTGCGCGGCCAAAGTTACCGGATAGTTTTCCTCGCTTCTCATGACCAGAAGCGGTACCAGATAATCGTTCCACGAATAGATAAACGTAAGGACAAGCACATTCGCGATCATCGGTACGCTTAAAGGAACCATAAATTCATACCACAGCCTGAAGGTTGTCGCCCCGTCTATTCTCGCGCTTTCCAGCAGTTCATCAGGAATTGTGTCAAAGTAGTTTTTCAGCATCAGGAGCATCATGGGAGAATTAAACGCCACAAGCGGAAGAATCACGCCAAAATGCGAATCAAGAAGCCCCAGATTTTTAATAGTTGCAAAGAGCGGGCTTGTGACGGCCGCCACCGGAACTGCCAGACATGCCAATATCGCCCCATACAAAAATTTTGAACCGTGAAATTTCATCTTGGAAAAGGCAAAGGCTGCCAGCGCCGTGATCACCGTTACTGTAGCCGCGCTTACGACCGCAATAAACATACTGTTGAATATCACGCGGAAGTAATTGATCTTATCATAGGTAAGCACATATTTGTAATTGTCAAAGCCCTCGATGGTAAATGATTTCACAAGGGCAATGAGCAGCGGAAGTATCCATATTGCCGCGAAGATAAGCAATACGGCATAAGTAGGGACGACCCCTCTCCATTTTCTTCTCATTTCTTAATCCTCCTTTCCCAGTCTGATCTGAAGAAACGACATGATCATAGCGATAATCAGAATCGCCACTCCGATCGAAGCCGCGCCTCCGGCATCAAAATTGTTGAACGCCTTTTCATACAGATATGTGTTCATAACCGTCGTCGTCCGTCCGGGACCTCCGGCTGTTAAAAGCTTCACCAGATCGAACGTCTTAAGCGAACCTACGATGCCGAGGATCAGAAGGACATTTGTCGTTCCTTTCACCATGGGGAATGTAACTGAAAAAGTTGTTCTCCAGAAACCGGCTCCGTCGATCTTTGCGGCTTCATAAACATCATCCGGAAGACTCATCAATCCCGCGTAGTACGTGATCATAGAAAATCCCATCCACTGGAAAATATTTACCAGAATCACAGAGAACATCGCGATCTTTGGATCACCGAGCCAGCTCATGGCCAGCCCGTCCAAATTGATCGTGCGCAGGAACTGGTTCAGCGTTCCGTTCGTCGGATCCATGATGATCTTAAAGATCGCAGTGATAATCGAGGTTGCCATCGCGATCGGCATAAAGTAGACGGCTTTAAACACATTCGAGCCCGGAAGCTTCTGTTTGAGCAGAACCGCAAGAATAAAGCCAAGAAATGCCTGTACAAATACTGTTCCAAAGAAAAATACGATATTGTTTTTGACAGATGTCCAGAATACCGGGTCCTGCAGCATTTCCACATAGTTTTTCAGCCCTACAAGCCCGAATTCTGCCGACATTCCATCCCAGTCCGTGAAGCTGACGGCTATCGTATTTATAATGCAGTAATACACAAGCACGAACGACAGCACCATCAGAGGCAATATATACAAATATGCCATTACGTTATTTTTTTTGCCTAATTTATTCATCTCTCACACCTCCTGAACTGATTATAAAAAGAAGCGGTGTTAAAAAAGATGATAATTTTTTAGGATATACTCTAATTTTTTGTCAGGAATTCCGTAGGTGTCATTCCTTCCATTTCTTTGAATACTTTGAAAAAATAATTGTAATTCCGAAAGCCTGAGCGCTGTGCAATCTCCCGCATAGGGATATCCTTGCGCACAAGCAGGCTCTTCGCCTTGTTCACCCTGCACCGGTTCAGAAATTCTACAAAACGCATCCCCGTCTCTTTCTTGAACGATCTGCTTAGATAAGTGTAGCTTATCCCCGTAACCTCAGCGCATTTTTCCAGTGAAATGTCCTGCATGTAATTTTGTTCAATATATTGCGCCGCCTGCATGATCTGTGAAGAATATTTATGCTCCTGCGACTGCCTCATACGGTTTTTGCGGTTCAGCGTCTCAAGGATCTCGCTGCGGATCTCTGTATATTCCTCATGCTGTTTTATGCGCTCATACATTTCCTCGCACTCTGCTGCGTCAAGAACCGTATTTTTCTCCAGAAGCTCCAGTATACGGCTACAGTTCTTTATCACTTTCTGCCGTGCAAGCCTTTCCTTCCCCATCACATCCAGAACATCCCTGACTGTAAGTAGATATCCGTCCATTTGGTTTTTCAATTCATATTGAAGCTGATTCCAAAGGTTGTCCGGAATCTCTTTTTCACTATAATCCAGCTTTTGGGCGATCGCCTCAGACACAATGCGGTTTCCTCCAAGATACATCTTATCCTCCAGAAGCCCGTCCATGCGGCGCGCCTGTTCCAGAGCCTGTTCCAGTGTTCTCTGCACGTCCCCTACCACGATAGTTGCCGTTATATCCAACATTCTGACAATCTGATTCTGGATTCTGCGTACAAGATTTCCCGCAACATTCATCATCAGCAGTGTGCTCTTTTCCTCCGTGAAGGAGACAAGAGGTATGATATGCCCTTTTCCTGTCACATGGATCAGATACGGATAGCGGTCTCCCAACATCTGATTTAACATATCAATCACAGCGTTTACAATATCCCTGCGGTATTCCTTTTCATGAATCCCCTTTTTTAAACGATAATCAGGGCTAATGGCCACAGCGATGATATTGGCTGTTTTAAACTCAATGTAGTTCCGGTCGATCAGCTTCGATATTCCTTCTGCTGAGAACTCCTTCTCATCATAGATACAGTATCCCCGCCTGTAATATACTTCTCCTCCGGCAGGCACGATCCGGTAACGCTCCCTGACCTGATCCAGAACATAAAGGAGCTGTTTTTCCGTAAGCTCATGCTTTAGCAGATAATTGCAGGCACCGTTTATCAGACTGCCCCTCACATAGTCAAAATCATCAAACCCGCTGATCGCGATAATAGGAAGATATTCATTGATAATATGTACGCTGCGCATCAGCTCCACCCCGTCTATCCCCGGCATCTGCATATCACACAGCATAATGTCAGCCGTATTTTGCCTCAGCCAGTCCAATGCCATCTTTCCATTCGGAAAGTCTCCGGCAACTTCATATATCTCACTGCCTTCCAAAAGCTTTTTTATTGTATTTCTGCTTGTCAGCTCATCGTCCACTATAAGTATCCTGATTCGGTTCATATGCTTTTCTCCACAACGGGCAGCCGGAAAACGCATTTTGTATACTGTCCCTGTACGCTTTCATACGCGATCCCGTAGTCCTCTCCAAGAAACAGTTTTATTCTTTCATTTACGTTTCTGACTCCGATTCCGTTAAAACCATGTTCTTTATCTTTTGCCTGTCCCAACAGCTCCATGATCTTTTTTTCATCCATGCCTTTTCCATTATCTTCGACAACAATATATAAAAGTCCGTCCCTGATCTCTGCGGTGATCTTTATGCAGCCCTGCTTTGTCAGTTCCTGACCCAGCCCGTGACATATGGCGTTTTCCACTATAGGCTGGAGGATGAAACGCGGGATCAGCAGATGTATTGTTTCTTCCGCTATACACTTTTCCACGCAAAAATCATAGTTCCCGCTATATTCCATTATGGTTATATAATTGTCCACATATTGCAGCTCGTCTGAAAGCGGGATCATATCCTTTTCCTGATGCATAGCGCTGTAAAGCAGGTGATTTAATGAGTTCACAAGAGGAATCAGATTATCGGCATGATGGATTCTGGCCATCCACACTACTTTGTTTAAGACATTTGATATAAAGTGAGGATTGATCTGTGCCTGAAGAAAGGCGATCTCATTAAGCCGTTTCTGCTTTTCCTCGTCTGCCACGCGGCCCATCAGTTCTTTGATACGCACTGCCATATAATTAAAGGTATGTCCCATCTCTCCTATCTCGTCGCTGCTCTTCACCTCGTATCTCACATCCATATCGCCGTCTGCCATTGCGGTCATCTTTTCTTTGAGCACAGTAATCTCGCCCGTCATTTTTGACACTGATACAATGCAGAGTATGACAGATGCCATAATGATCAGTCCTATGATTACTCCGGTCAGTACCACCGTTTTATTAATATCTCCAGTATAAGTGCCGGAAGGGATCCCCATGTAAAAGTCCCATCCCACATCGTGAGCGGAAAATGTATTCTCCACATAGCTCTCGTCTGCCTTTCCAAACTCCCCTTTTGTATTTGTGTTTGAAAATATTTCTGCACCCTGCCGGTTTATGACCTTAAAATAACTTCCTTGCGGAAGATTGACAGAAAATATCTGTTCAATGACCCCATAATCGAAATACAGTACTACAAATCCGTTGATGTCCCCTTCCCTGTCCACGATACCCCTCACCGCAGGCACAACATAATCACTGGAGACCGTTGATTTCAGGCCCTCCAGATGAATGGGATCGAGCATGACCATGGAATACCGCAGCTCTTCTTTATCGATTGCCGATATTTCTTGGTATAACTGCTCTTTGTCGAGAGTAATCTGGCCTGATGAAAAGATATGTTCCGTACCTGCCAGCACAGCAATTCCCGCTATATAATACTTATACCCGTACATACCTTTGATATATTCTTCAATCAGCCGGCTGTTATCAAGATAGTCCCTTGTCCACTGGCCGTTTTGCATAAGGATTCCGCTCTTGTCATTGAGTTCCTCCACCGGGCCGATAATGTTTTTGTCATTTGTGGCGATTAATGTCGCCATGTATTCCGTATCCGTCAGAAGATATTCAAACGCATTATATGCGTATTCCATCGTACTCTTTGAGACGTCGTTTAAATAGCGGTCTGACAGCTTTCTGCTATTTCCATACCAGATGAGCGTACTGATAAATCCGCTTATCAAAAGAATGAGCAGCATAGACGCCAGCAGCTTATCCCTGATCTTCATACTCTTTCCTCCCGATTATAATTATATCTTACCGTACTTCAATTTCTTGTGTAATTTTCTTCCTTTTACTATACATTTTTGCACTTTTTTGTTTTTCTCTGGAACAAAGAGTTCCGCTATGATACAAAAAGCCGTTACGCCCGATCATTTTTGGGCTAACGACTTTTTTACCTCATCTGCCTCTATTCTGTTCTAAGCGCTGTCACGGGATCGCTCTTCGCCGCCTTCCTCGACGGGATCAGACCGCCGATCAGGGTCAGCACCACGCTCAATAAGATCAAAATGACTGCCGGGAGAACCGGAAGAGACGCGCTCACGTCATTGGTTCCCGCCAGATAGTGGATCAGCGCGTTGCCCGGGATAAGGATGAGAAGGGATAACCCGATGCCGATCAATCCCGCGCACAGTCCGATGATGAATGTCTCCGCGTTAAACACCTGCGAGATATTTCCCTTGGACGCTCCGATGGCGCGCAGTATACCGATCTCCTTTTTCCGCTCAAGCACACTGATGTAAGTGATAACGCCGATCATAATGGAAGACACGATAAGGGAGATCGCCACAAACGCGATCAGCACATAGCTGATAATATCGATGATATCCGTCACGGACGACATGAGCGCACCGACCACATCCGTGTAAGTGATCACCTGTTCCTCCTTTCCCTCTTCCTCCATACGGGCATTATAGCTGTCCAGTATATTTACAACCTCTTCTTTACTCTCAAAGTCCTTCGGGTAGATGTCTATTCCGGCAGGCACGGCAAAATCCACATACCCCAGATCCTTTAAATTATTTTCATAGGTGGCATTTCCCGTGGCGTTCATGGACATCATAAGCTCCGCCAGCTCCTCTCCTGTCATGTTCATCTGAAATGCCTCTGCAAATGCGTCCGCATCGATGCTCATGGCGTTCTCAAGACTGCTGCCGATCTGCGACATCATATTTCCAATCGCCCTCTCCATGCCTGACGCAAGCTGTCCCATAACCTGCCCCATAGCAGAAGATATCTCCTGCTCTAACGTCTGGCCAAATGCGCTGCCGTAAGCTGATACCGCGCTCTGCATGTATCCTTCGACCGCGCCGGATATCTGCTGCTCAATGCTGTCCATGTTCACCACAGCCGCCAGTCCGTCCGAGAGCCGCCTCTGTCCGTCCTCTGTACCTAGGTAAGCAAGAAAATGCTCCGGTATCTTACTCGGATCGGGGCCGTTACCCGCAGCGGCATATGCCAGATACCCTGCTGCCAGTTCTTTGGCAAGCTTCTCCACCTGCTCCTGACTCACTGTGACGTTCTCTGTGATCCCACCGAAGATCCGGTTCGCATATTCCGCCAATATCTGCTGCGCCTCCGGTGTATTCAGGTAAGCCTCAAAAGAAGGATCAGCCGGATTGAGGGCGGCATAACCCGCGTACCCTTCCATCAAGGCGGATGCCATCTCCGTCAGCTCTTCCACTGTCACAGAGACCCCGTCCCCTGAATCAATGATCTCGCGGATATTATTTATAAGGACATTGCGCGCTTCTTCGGTGTTTAAATAAGCGGCGAACGCTTCTCCAAGTCCGGAGTAATCGGCCTCGGGATGTGCGGCAGCATACTCCTGATACCCTTCCAGCAGGCTTGACGCCAACCCTGCCAGTCCGTCAGGGGACACGGACACGTCCAGATTCCCCAGTATATCTGACAGGTTCATCTCCGGCATATCAGGAAGATTCATGGAAATGCTCCCAAGATCCAGTGCTCCCGACAGGTCAAGGGAGTTACCCGCAGAGCTGAACATGCCGGAAAAGTCCATCGCCCCGGCTGCTCCTGACAGTCCGGACAAAGCACTCTCATCAAAGGCAAAGGCCTGCTGCAGCTTCTCCTCGTCGATGGTAAATAAGGAATCCATATCAAATCCATCCTGATCACTGTCCTCACCGAAGGCTTCCCCCGTGAATACATTCACAGACGGATCGGCAAGCTGCTGCCGCACGATCTCCTTTTTCTCCGCCCGCTGCGCCACATGCTTTGTCAGTGAAGCCGGATAGCCGATCCCATGGGAAAGCGCGGAGCCGTTCGCATCCTCGGATGCCTGCACGATCCCCACGATGGTCAGCTCCTCTCCGTCTGCCACGAGCTTTTTCATATACTCCGCGTCGCCGGTCTTATCCTTCCACACGTGATACTGGCTGTCATACTCATAGTAATCCGCGCTGTCCACCAGACGGAAGGTAGTCCCAAGGATATCCTCGTAGGAATAATCCTCTGCTTTTTCCGGCGTTTCTATATTTTCTTCATTGATAAAATCCCGGATCATTTCCTCTAATTCAAGCTGGTCTCTTAATCCTAATGTATATAGGAGCTGATCGCTCATGCTTCCGCCTGAGGTAAGCACAAGCACACACTCGTCATAATTGTTGGGCCATCTTCCCGCTTTCACGTCGTACTGCCCTTCGTATAGCTCCGTTTTCTCCGGCATTTCATAGAACACGTCCGTGCTCATCATAGTGGACATCATACTGTTAGAGCCTGTTGACGAACCTAAACCCATCTCCTCAAAAGACGCGTCCGGGTGTACCTGATGGACCTCATCTTCATCCTCCCGGTAAATCTGAGGCACCACATTATAGGAATACTCAATGGCGTTCGTGTATTCTTCGATCCCGCTCTCCCCGCTGTCCAGATAGGATTTCAGCGATTCCAGATCATTGGAATCCAGAGTGGAGAACATATCCGTGACCATGTTAATCACATGAATATCCCCCTCTTTTTTCTCCTGCCCTTCTGTTCCGCCGCCTTCGCCGCCCGTCAGGATCGAGCTGAAATCAAATCCCGTGCTCTGAATCTGCAGGGGGTACTCAGCGAGGGTTTCTTTTTCGATGTCCTTGATATAATCGTTCACCCCTGTGGAGAGCGACAGGATCAGCGCAATGCCGATGATCCCGATGGAACCCGCGAAGGATGTGAGCAGTGTTCTTGCCTTTTTTGTCCTTAAGTTGTTAAAACTAAGCGACAATGCGGTCATAAAGGACATGGACGCCTTTCCCATATTTCTGTGCTCCGGTTCTTCTGTCTCCTCCGGCGCAAACTCATCGCTGTCCGAGCGGATCTTCCCGTCCTTTAAGTTCACGATGCGGGTGGCATACTCCTGCGCAAGTTCTGGATTGTGGGTGACCATCACCACAAGCCGGTCGCTTGCCACCTCCTTTAACAGCTCCATGACCTGTACGCTCGTCTCGCTGTCCAGAGCGCCCGTAGGTTCGTCCGCCAGCAGGATATCCGGGTCATTTACAAGAGCGCGGGCGATGGCCACTCTCTGCATCTGTCCGCCGGAGAGCTGGTTCGGCCTTTTGTGGAGCTGGTCGCCCAGTCCCACCTGCTTAAGCGCCCGTTTCGCCCGTTTCCTGCGCTCAACCTTGCCGATCCCGGAGATAGTCAGGGCCAGCTCCACGTTCGCCAGAATCGTCTGATGGGGAATCAGATTATAACTCTGAAAAACAAATCCGATCGTGTGGTTCCTGTAGGAATCCCAGTCCCTGTCCTTATATTTCTTCGTGGAAATACCGTTGATGATCAGATCACCGCTGTCGTAGCGGTCCAGACCTCCGATGATATTAAGAAGCGTCGTCTTTCCTGAGCCGCTGGGGCCTAAGATAGCGACAAACTCATTGTCCCGCAGATTCAGGCTCACATTGTCAAGCGCTTTCTGCACTAAGCTTCCTGTACGATATTCCTTACAGATATTTCTGATCTGAAGCATTGATGTCTCTCCTTTTCATGCACCGCCTAAAGATTTTACTATTCTAACACATTCAAGAAGATTTCACCAGTAGGCAGGGAGAAGCAGTCCTGTACGACACACTTTCTTCACATATTCAGCTATTAATTTAGGAACTTCTTCTTGCAGAATCCGAAAACCGAATTGCTAAACACGTATTCGGAGAGGGTGAAGGGCTGCCGGGATTCCGCTGCAGAAGATAGAAAAACTAACAGGCTCCGGCTATGTCCGAAAAGCAAGGACTGCCGATGGACAACTTGCTTCGCTCAGACAATTCCATCGGCAGTCCTAAGGGACATACCCGGAGCCTTAAGTTTTACTACTCTTCTTCCGAAGTCACCCGGACAGCTCCTTCACCCGCTCCGAAAGGTTTTTCAAACATATAGTTTTCCAAAACTTTCCAGACATGAAGTTCCTGAATTAAACAGCCGGAGAGCAACAAGGCGCGGCTTGAAGACTTTCATCTGTTGAATAGTTCTTACGCCGCGCCGTGTTGCTTTCCAGATGTTTATTTACTAACTTTCGCCTTTGGTAACCGAGAAAACAGGCTCTATTTCGAGATACTTTCGGAGATGAGAATGATGTCGGGCAGGTGACTGCGAAAGGGATTAATAAAACTTAAGGTTCTGGATTCGTCCATTAGGACTTCCGGTGGAATTGT